>NZ_CP067977.1:1512500-1812500 GCF_016656965.1 Brevundimonas vitisensis | reverse complement strand
CCGGCCCGGCTGATGGGAAAGGCCTCGGACCCCGCCTGGGCCGTGAAGACAGGATTGACCAGTTCGACCGCCAAGGTCGGGAAGGGTGCGGCAAAGCCGGATGCGCTCAGCCGCAGAGCGTCGCCGCGAATATCGACGCGGCCCTTGTCGCCACGAACCAGGGACAGGCCTTCCGGGGCGATCACCACCCATTTGCCGGGGTCATAGGCACTGGCCTCGGCCACCAGGACCGCGCCGGACAGGCCCTGTCCGGACGGAGCCACGATATCCGGATCGGCGATCTGGACCCTGACCCGGAAGGGCCAGCCGCTGGTCTGGACCGGGCCATGGGTGACCGTCCATCCCGAATCGCGCAGAGCCTGGACCTGGACGTCCAGCCGGGTCTCGACCTCACGCGCCAGCCAGAACCACCAGCCCGTCCACCCGGCCAGGGCCACCAGGGCCAGGACCAGGGGCACATAGAGGCCGCGGCGACTGTGACGGGCAGGAGGAGCGTGATCGGTCATGATCGATCCCTAGCCCGTCCCTTGCAGTCTCGCTACCCGAAGCCCCCAGCCCAGCGCCGACAGCGGCCCAAACCCGCGATCAAGCCGCGCGAAGTGCGATAGCCCCCCTCAGAAAGTCTTTCTCAGCCGAACGGAATAGAAGGTCCGCGGATCGACAGTGCGGCTCTCGATGAAGTCCACCGCGCGGGTGGTGCGGTCGGCATAGACGATCCGCTCGAACTCGATGTCGTTCCAGATGTTGACCTGGGCCCGGATCGACAGGGTCGCAGTCGGCTTGTACTCGGCCCAGGCCTCGAAATAGTCGTGACCAATGAAGCCCGAGGTCTGGTCCGGGTCATAGGAATACTGGCCCAGCTTCGGGATGAAGGCGGCTCCCCACTGCAGCTTCCAGCTCGTGATGTCCTGCGACAGGCTGATCACGGCCTGGGAGCGGCGGACGCCCGAGATCGGCCGGGCCTCGCCGGTGGTCGGATCGGTGACCTCGGTGCTGTTCCAGGTGTTGCGGAAGCCCAGTTGTCCACCCGTGAACCCGGCCCAGTCCATGGGCAGCACGATGTTCAGGGCCAGCTGGTCCAGGGTTCCGTCACCGATGTTGCCGATCGCCGACAAGCCGTCGTCCAGGGGGATGGCGTCGATCACGTCGGAGATTTCATCGTGCCGCAGGCCGATCGAGACGATGCCGTCGTCCAGGAAGCGCCGCTCCAGCGTCACCTCGCCGATCCAGCGCTGTTCTGGCTCCAGGTCCGCATTGCCGCCGAACACGTTTTCCTCGTCCAGGTCGGCCGAGGCGGCGAAGTCGCCGAAGTCCAGCTGCCCGACCTCGCGCTCGACCCTGACGCGGACCTGGGTCTGGGCCATCGGGGTCCAGGTGACCAGGAAGCGTGGCTTGGCGAAGACGAAGCTCTTGTCCTGATCGGCGTCGCCTGACTGGGTGATGGTCGAGGCCTCCACGCGCAGACCCCCTTCAAGCGTCAGGTCCGTGCGGGGGCGCCATGTGCCCTTGCCGAAGACTTCGCCCCGGGTTTCCTCGACCGTCACCGAGGCCGAGGGCAGGGGGATGGGCGTGCCGCCGATGCTGAACGCCTGGTCGGTCTCCAGGCGGTTGTAGGCAACCTCGCCGCCGCCTTCCAGGGTCAGGGCGGCGGACTGCTCGAAGCGCAGCGAAGAGCGCAGGATGGTCTCGGACGCCTGACCGTCGCTGGCGAAGCGCTGTTCAGGGCTGTCGACGCCGCCGACGCGATTGCGCGACAGGGACACCGCCTCGAAATCGCTGAACTCGTGAATGAAGCGGGTCTCGCTGCTCAGGCGGTCCCCCATGGGGCGGGTATAGACGGCTCCGAATTCGCCACTGGAGCCCTCTTCTTCGAACAGGCTCTCGCGCAGGATCGCCGGCGCGCTCTGAACATAGCTGGCGTTGAAGTCGTTCACGCCATAACGGGCGGTCAGGTCGATCTTTCCACCGAAGAGCGGGGTGGCGAAGTTGACGCGGCCCGAGGTCCCGCCGCCGTAGTTGCTGTCGGCCGTGGCTTCGTCACGCAGGACACTGCCGTTGGCATCGACGCGGCGCACCCGGCCCACGCCGTCGGAATCGTTCATCGATATGCCGTCGGACAGGGTGATGCCCCAGCTGCGGTCACCTTCCTTGGCTGTGAACTGATAGGAGGCGCCGTACAGATCCTGGCCCCCCTCGAACAGGGCCGCGTTCCAGCTGAGGATGGATTGGCGGCTGGACTGGCTTTTCAGGACCACGTTCACGACGACGGAATAGCCCTGCATGTCGATGCCGGGAGCCCCGCCCCGGATCAGTTCTATCCGTTCGACATTGGACACCAGGGTCCGCGCCAGGACGGAGGAGCCCGCGTCGTTTTTGGATGCCGGACGCGATCCGTTGATCAGAACGTTTCCGACCGAGCCTTCGAAGCCGCGGCTGCCGTCCCCGTCCGAAATGGAGAAGCCGGGCACGCGATTGACCATGTCCAGCGCCGTATTGGGCCGCTGATCAGCAAAGAAGTCCGGCGTGAAGATCAGCACGCCCTGCTGGTCGGCATCGGCCGTTACGGCAGGCGTGGTCGTGGTCGGCGCGCTTTGGGCCAGGGCGGCCGAACCGCTGAAAATCAGGGCGGTGGTGGCCAGCAGTATCGTCTTGGTCATGATGCGATTTCCCCTCGTCATGAACGGGGATGTGCCGGTCGCCGCATCGAACCACCAGTTACAAGCTGGACAGGTGGATTAAATAAGCGACAGAAATACAATCACTTGAGGTGACGTTTCTGTAATGTTTGCGGCCTTTTGGCGATGGTGGCCGCCTAGACGGCGGTACCGCCGACGGTCAGGCCGCCGATCTTCAGCGACGGCTGGCCGATGCCGACCGGAACCCCCTGTCCCGCCTTGCCGCAGACGCCCACGCCGGGATCAAAGGCGAAGTCGTCGCCGATCATGGTGATGTTGGTCAGGGCCGTGGCACCGTCCCCGATCAGGGTCGCGCCGCGCACCGGGGCGGTGATCCGGCCGTCCTCGATCAGATAGGCCTCGGTGCACTGGAAGACGAACTTGCCATTGGTGATATCCACCTGGCCGCCGCCGAAATTGGCGGCATAGAGGCCACGCTTGGTCGAGGCGATCATGTCCGCCTTGGAGTCCTTGCCCCCCTCCATGAAGGTATTGGTCATGCGCGGCATGGGCATATGGGCAAAGGACTGGCGGCGACCGTTGCCGGTGGCCCGCGCGCCAAGCTGACGTGCGGACAGGCGATCGTGCATCAGCCCGACCATGATGCCATCCTCGATCAGGACGGTACGCGACGTCGGGGTGCCTTCGTCATCCACGGACAGTGAACCCCGGCGATGGGCGATGGAGCCGTCATCAACCACGGTCACGCCGGGCGCCGCGACGCGCTGGCCCATCATGCCGCTGAAGACCGAAGACCCCTTGCGGTGGAAATCGCCCTCGAAACCGTGACCGATTGCCTCGTGCAGCAGGACGCCAGGCCATCCGGCCCCCAGGACGACGTCCATCTCGCCGGCCGGACAGTCGACCGCGTCCAGATTAACCAGAGCCTGACGCAGGGCCTCGTCGACCTGGGCCTGCCAGCGCTCGGGCGCGACCCAGGCCTCGAACCCGGCGCGGCCGCCGGCTCCGGACGAAGCGCTTTCGCGTCGCCCGTTCCGCTCGACCGTCACCGAGACGTTCAATCGGACGAGGGGCCGGATATCGCGCACCGTCAGGCCATCTGCGCGCAGGATCTCGATCGCGCGCCGCTCGCCAACGATGGAGGCGGAAACCTGCACCACCCGCGGATCGCGTGCGCGGGCGAAGGCGTCGATCTCGCTCAGCAGGGCCACCTTGTCCGAGAACACCGGCGAGGCCAGGGGATCGACCGGTTCATACAGCACCTGATTGGTGGCGCGCGGACCTTCGGCCGCCACGGCCTGATGGCCGGCCTTGGCCAGGGCGGCGCTGTCTGCGGCCCGGCGCAGGGCAGCAGCCGAAATCTCGTTGGCATGAGCATAGCCGGCGGTCTCGCCCGCCACGACCCGAAGGCCGAAGCCCTCGGATGCGTCATAGGCGGCCGATTTCAGCCGCCCGTCATCGAACACAAGAGATTCGCTCTCGGCGCGTTCAAGGAACAGTTCGCCGTCATCGGCCCCGTGCAGGGCCCCTTGAAGGATTTCCAGCGCTTCGCTGTTGTCGACGCCCGAGGTTTCGAGCAGGGGCGGAGGGGCGGCATGCAGGGTCATGGTCCCTAGATAGGGGGTGCATGCGGCGACGTCACCCGGCACTTCACTCTCCCTCCCCTTCATGGGGAGGGACGGCAAGCCCCGGACCTGGTCCGGGGCGAGCCAGGGTGGGGCAGTTTCGGACATCCCCACCCGGACCGCTGCGCGGTCTTCCCTCCCCATGAAGGGGAGGGAGAGGCCTGTCCCTACTGATGCACTTCGCCCGAACCGGAGATGTCGGACTGCACCGACGTCGGCCGGGTCTCCAGATAGACGTCGCCCGATCCGGCGATATCGATCCGGGCCGCGCCGGTCGGGGCGATACGCGCCTCGCCGGAGCCCGAGATCGCGACCTCGGCATCGGTGGTCGCCAGGTCGGACAGGTCGACCTCGCCCGAACCGGAGATGTCGACCGACAGGGTCTGCACCGTGCCGGAAGCCTTCACCTCGCCGCTGCCCGACACATCGAGATCCAGCCGGGGCTGGTCATAGTCGCGCAGAACCAACTCGCCCGAACCCGCCAGCTCGAACTGGTTGATCGAAGGCGCAGTGATGCGGATCTTCAGGCCGTCATGATCGCTCCAGGCTCCATGATGGCCCCAGCCGACGACAACCTCGCTGTTCCGGCGGTCGATGAAGATGCGGCCATCCTCGACCCTGATCTGATCGACCACGGCCTGGGCCCCGGTGACCACCACCCCGGCCTCGGGTCCCTGCACATAGGTGATTTCGGCCGGCAGATCGATCGACAGGCGGTCCCCTCCGGTCCAGGCCAGGGTGCGGCTGACGTCCGGTCCGCGATCGGCACGATCGACCCGCTCGAAACGGATCGTATCACCGTCAGGGTCCACGATTTTCCAGGACCAGTCGTTCTGTTCCAGTTCATGCGCGCCAAGGGCAAAGGCGCCGCCCAGGCTGGCCAGGGCCAGGACCGTGCTGGCCCCGGCGACGATGACGAGATTGCGGATCATGACCGGTCTCCAGCGGTGTCAGTGGCCTGGGCGTCCAGGGCCGGTTTCAGCAGGCGGTAGTGAAGGCGGGCGAACCAGACCAGGCCGTTGACCAGCCAGATGGTCAGGATGGTCGTCAGCGCGGCCAGGGCGGTGGCTGCGGCCATCAGCCCCAGGCCGCCCAGAATGGCGGCAAGGGCTCCGCCCGGGAACCCGGCGAACGGACCGGCGATCATGATGCCCCCGCCCCCGATGAACAGGCCGAGCGCGGCCATGTAGAAGGCAAACAGAATCCCGACCACGCTCATCAGGATGGGCAGGAGGATCAGGATGTCGATCGCGCCCAGCCCCAGGACGGCAAAGACGGCTCCGGCCGCAGCCGAGGGGTTCTGCTCCTGGTTCCAGCGACGGATGCCGGCTTCGGCCTTCAGTTCGCGCGCCAGACGGTTCGGATCACCCAGGGCCTCGGCCACCTCGGCCTCGCTGCGCCCGGCCGCCTTGCCGTCTTCGAAATGGATCTCGTAGTCGCTCAGTATGTCGGCGGCGGCCGAGGTCGGCATGCCGACCAGCCCTCGCTTCAGCCGGGCCATGAATTCGGCACGGGTCATTGTTCAGCTCCCCTGTCAGTCGTCTCTGGGTTGGGTTGGGCGGCGGGCTCGGCGACGATCCCGTCGACAGCGCGAACGAAAGCCTGCCATTCGGTGGTCTGGGCGTGCAGAGCGTCGCGGCCGGCCGAGGTCAGCCTGTAGTATTTCCGTGACGGTCCGGCCGAGGATTCGACCAGATAGGTCTCCACCAGCCCCTCGGACTGCATGCGCCGCATCAACGGGTAGATGGTTCCTTCGCCCATATCGATGGCGTCCGACAAGCGGGCGGCGATCTCATAGGCATAGCTGTCCGACCGGGCCAGCAGGGCCAGGACACAAAGCCCCAGCACCCCTTTCTTCAACTGTATCTCGATGGTTTCAGGCACCGCGATCTCTCCTTGTGATGGCCATCGTCTATCGCAAGGTATCGTGCGGTGCAAGGTAGCTGTCATTGCATGACGAAGGTTTAATCTTCGGGCTGCGGCGTCATGGTTCGTGCGATATCGGCGCGGGTCGCTTGGCAAGCGCCAAGCGGGGGGATATGGACCGGCTCTCAAAGGTCGTGCCTCTCATTCCGAGGCCCGGCCTGCATTTGCGACCCGCTCGCAGGTGGTTGTCGTGCAACGCATAATGAGGACGTCTCGAATGGGGATGGGCAAGCGAGCCCTGGGGGTTGTGGGAGGCGTGATCGCCTCGGCGTCCCTCGCCGTTTTCGCCGCTGCGCCGGTCTGGGCGCAGGACCTGATGGGGCAACCGACCCCAGGCGGCATCGACCTGCAGCCGGCGGCTTCGCCGCTGAAGCATGAGGCGATCTGGTTCCACAACGCCATCCTGCTGCCGATGTGCTTCGGCATCAGCATCCTGGTGCTGGGCCTGCTGGCGTGGATCGTGATCCGCTACAACAAGAAGGCCAATCCGACGCCCGCGCGCTGGAGCCACAACACCCTGATCGAGGTGATCTGGACCGTGGTCCCGGTGATGATCCTGGTGGTCATCTCGCTGTTCTCGTTCCAGCTGCTGTTCAAATACCACGACAACCCGGACCCCTATCTGACCGTGAAGGTCACCGGGAACCAGTGGAACTGGGCCTATGAGTATCCGGACCAGGGCATCGCGGAATACATTTCCAACATGCTGCCCGAGGACGAGGCCCGTGCGCGGGGCGTGCCCTACCGCCTGGCCGCCGACGAGCCGATGGTCGTGCCGGTGGGCAAGAACATCGAACTGCTGGTCACGGCCTCGGACGTGATCCACGCCGTCGCCCTGCCGGCCTTCGGCCTGAAGACCGACGCCGTGCCCGGCCGGGTCAACAACACCTGGTTCCGCGCCGAGCGCGAAGGCGTCTTCTATGGCCAGTGCTCGGAACTGTGCGGCGTCGATCACGCCTTCATGCCGATCGAAATCCGCGTGGTCAGCCAGGCCGAGTTCGAGGCCTGGGTTGCCTCCAAGGGCGGCTCGATGACGCCGCCGCCCGCCGCCGGCGCAGCCCCGGCCGCCGCGCCTGCCGCTGCGGCCCCGGCGGCGGCCGCCCCGACTGCCGATGCCGCCGCCGCGACCGCGCCTGCGGCCACCCCGACCGCTCCCGCCGCCACGCCAGCCCCTGCGGCTGCGCCGGCGGCCCAGTAACGACGCGAGAGCCCCAACACCATGGCCACCGCACACGCGCCCGCCCACGACATCCACGGTCATGACGCCCATGACCACAAGCCCGGCTTCTTCACGCGCTGGTTCTTCTCCACGAACCACAAGGACATCGGCACCCTGTACCTGCTGTTCGCCATCATGGCGGGCATCGTCGGTGGGGCCCTGTCCGGCCTGATCCGCTGGGAACTGGCCGAGCCCGGTATTCAGATCTTCCGTGAAGGCTCGGTGATCCAGCAACTGGGTCTGATCGAAGCCTCCAAGCATGGCTACAACGTCACTGTGACGGCCCACGCCCTGATCATGATCTTCTTCATGGTCATGCCCGCCATGATCGGCGGCTTCGGCAACTGGTTCGTGCCGATCATGATCGGTGCGCCGGACATGGCCTTCCCGCGCATGAACAACATCTCGTTCTGGCTGCTGGTCTCGGCCTGGGTCCTGCTCTGCCTGTCGATGTTCGTCGATGGCGGCCCGGGCAAGGGCTTTGGCGGTGGCTGGACCATCTATCCGCCCCTGTCCACCAGCGGCCACACCGGCCCGGCCATGGATCTGGCCATCTTCTCTCTGCATGTTGCGGGGGCCTCGTCGATCCTGGGCGCGGTGAACTTCATCACCACCATCTTCAACATGCGCGCGCCGGGCATGACCCTGCACCGTATGCCGCTGTTCGCCTGGTCGGTGCTGATCACCGCCTTCCTGCTGCTGCTGTCGCTGCCCGTTCTGGCCGGTGCCATCACCATGCTGCTGACCGACCGCAACTTCGGCACCAGCTTCTTCGATCCGGCCGGTGGCGGCGATCCGGTGATGTTCCAGCACCTGTTCTGGTTCTTCGGTCACCCGGAAGTGTACATCCTGATCCTGCCGGGCTTCGGCATCATCAGCCACATCGTCTCGACCTTCTCCAAGAAGCCGGTCTTCGGTTACCTGGCCATGGCCTACGCCATGGTGGCGATCGGCTTCGTCGGCTTCATCGTCTGGGCCCACCACATGTATACCGTCGGCATGACGGTGAACCTGCGGGCCTATTTCGTCGCCGCGACCATGATCATCGCCGTGCCGACCGGGGTTAAGATCTTCAGCTGGATCGCCACGATGTGGGGCGGTTCGCTGGACTTCAAGACGCCCATGCTGTGGGCCATCGGCTTCATCTTCCTGTTCACCGTCGGCGGCGTGACCGGCGTGGTCCTGGCCAATGCCGCCATCGACTACAGCCTGCACGACACCTATTACGTCGTGGCACATTTCCACTATGTGCTGTCGCTGGGCGCCGTCTTCGCCATCTTCGCGGGCTTCTACTACTGGTTCGAGAAGATGTTCGGCGTGAAGTACAACGAGTTCCTGGGTGCCGCGCACTTCTGGATCATGTTCATCGGCGTGAACCTGATCTTCTTCCCGCAGCACTTCCTGGGTCTGCAGGGCATGCCGCGTCGCTACATCGACTATCCGGACGCCTATACCCTGTGGAACCAGGTCTCGTCGGTCGGCTATCTGATCACCGTCGCCGGTGTCGTGGTCTTCCTCATCATGCTGGCCGAGGCGGCGATCCGTCGCCGGGTCGGCGTCGCCAACCCCTGGGGCGAAGGTGCCACCACCCTGGAGTGGACCCTGTCGTCGCCCCCGCCGCACCACCAGTTCAACGAACTGCCGGTGGTCAAGGCGGACGAGCACTAAGCCTGCCGCCCTGCGACTGTCCTCCCGGGCATTGGCCCGGGGACTGGCCGGGGCGTGAGGTTAACAGCAAGACGGGCCCCGGATGTTTGCGCGTCCGGGGTCCCTTTCTTTCCCGGACGACGCCCGTCCCTCGTGTCGGGCCCGCGGATGACGGTAAACTGGACTGAATGGCTCCTTCTGCGACCCCCGCCCTGTCCACCGCCCAGCCGGAAGACTTCTTCCAGCTGTTGAAGCCGCGCGTGATGTCGCTGGTGATCTTCACGGCGGTGACCGGCCTGGTGGTGGCCAGGGGCGAGACCGACTGGCTGTCTTCGGCCATCGCCATCCTGTGCATCGCGGTAGGGGCCGGGGCTGCCGGGGCCCTGAACATGGCGCTGGAGGGCGAAACCGACGCCCTGATGCGCCGGACGCGAGGTCGCCCCGTGGCCGCCGGCCGGGTCAAGAAGTCCGACGCCCTGACGTTCGGCATCGTGCTGTCGATCTTTTCGGTGATGCTGCTGGGTATGGCCGCGAACTGGCTGGCCGGCGGGCTGCTGGCCATGACGATCGTCTATTACGCCGGCTTCTACACCCTGCTGCTTAAGCGGCGGACGCCCCAGAACATCGTCATCGGCGGGGCAGCGGGGGCCTTTCCGCCCGTGATCGGCTGGGCCGCAGCGACCGGATCGGCTCCGTGGCAGGCCTGGCTGCTGTTCGCCATCATCTTCCTGTGGACCCCGCCGCACAGCTGGGCCCTGGCGCTGTATTCCGCCGGCGACTATGCGCGGGCGGGCATTCCGATGATGCCTGTGGCGCGCGGGGCCCGATCGACGCGCCTGCAAATCCTGCTCTACAGCCTGGTCTTCGTGCCCGTGGCCATTGCTCCGGGGCTGACGGGTCTGGGCGGACCCATCTATCTGACCGTCTCTGCCGTCGGCGGACTGGCCTTCCTGGGACTGGCCGTGCGCCTGTGGCGGTCGCGCGCGGGCGATGAACCGGACAAGGCTGAGGCGGTGGGGCGAGAGGCCGCATTGTATGATGTCCGTGCGGAGGCCAAACCGGCGCGCAACCTGTTCGCCTTTTCGATCCTGTATCTGATGGCTTTGTTCGCTGCCTTGCTGGTCGAGACCCTGACTGCCCAAGCCCCGATCGTTCAAACCCTGGGCCGGACCCTGATCCCATGACCTTCGTACGCCTGACCCCGGAACAGTTGACCGCCCGCAATCGCCGCAATCGCGCGATCGCCGGAGGCCTGATCGCCTTCATGGTGCTGATTTTCGTGGTCACGGCCCTGAATCTGAAACGCAACATCGACGCACGCGCGGCCCTGAACGCCCCCAACCAGGCCTCCGCCGTCTCGGGAGATCGCGCCGGATGAACCGCAAGAACATGATCGCCCTGGCCTGCGGCGGCGTGGTCATGGCCATGACCGGCGCGGCCTTTGCGGCTGTGCCCCTCTATCAGCTGTTCTGTCAGGTCACCGGTTTCGACGGCACGGTCCGCAAGGCTGACAAGGCCCCGGACACCGTCCTGGATCAGACGGTCATGATCCGGTTCGACACCAATGTGCGTGGCCTGCCCATGACCTTCCGCGCCGAACAGCCCACGCAGCGGGTCCGGATCGGCGAGACCGGCATCGCCTATTTCAATGTGACCAACACCTCCGACCAGCCGATCGGTGCCACCGCCGCCTATAATGTGGTGCCCGAGCGGGCCGGGCCTTATTTCCAGAAGCTGCAGTGCTTCTGTTTTGAAGGCCAGACGATCGCGCCCGGAGAAACGCGGTCCTTCCCCGTCCAGTATTTCGTCGCACCCGAAATGGCGACCGACCGCGAGTCGCGCGGCGTCAGCGAAATCACCCTCAGCTACACCTTCTATCCCACCAAGGGATTTGATCCCACTGGCGCAGCGGGATAGGCGAGGCTATAGCCGTTTCCAATCCTACCGACCGCCTCAAGAGACCTTCGAGAATGGCCGACGCCCACGCCGCTCCGCATCACGACTATCACCTGGTCGACCCCAGCCCGTGGCCCCTGGTGGCCTCGCTCGCCACGACCGTCATGATGGTCGGGGCGGTGGCCTGGATGAAGGGGGTGTTCGGCCTGCCCGAGGGCACGTCGTGGCTGTTCTTCGCCGGTTTCGCCGGTGTGCTCTATGCCGCCTTCGGCTGGTGGGCCGATGTCATCAAGGAAAGCCAGCGGGGCGACCACACCCCCGTCGTCTCGATCGGCCTGCGCTACGGCATGGTGCTGTTCATCGCGTCGGAGATCATGTTCTTCGCGGCCTTCTTCTGGATGTTCTTCGAGATGGCCATCTTCAACGAGGCGCGCGCCTTTGTTCCGGAAGTGGGCAACTGGGCCGACACGGCCGCCGCCTGGTCGACCTGGCCGCCCCAGGGCATCGAAACCCTGGATGCCTGGCAGCTGCCGCTGCTGAACACGGTGATCCTGCTGCTCAGCGGCACGACGGTCACCTGGGCGCACCACGCCCTCCAGGTCGGAGACCGCAAGGGGGCCCGCATGGGCCTGATCATCACCGTGGCCCTGGGCGTGCTGTTCACCGCCGTGCAGGCCTATGAGTACGAGCACATCCTGCATGAGAACCTCTTCTTCAACGAAGAGGCGCTGAACTCGGGCCTCTATGGTTCGATCTTCTTCATGGCGACGGGCTTCCACGGCTTCCACGTCCTGATCGGCACCATCTTCCTGGCGGTCTGCCTGCTGCGTCTGCTGGCCGGACAGTTCACGCCCCAGAAGCATTTCGGCTTCGAGGCTGCGGCCTGGTACTGGCATTTCGTGGACGTCGTCTGGCTGTTCCTGTTCGCCTTCGTCTACGTCATCTTCGGGTGACGACAGGCCCTTCGGGTCCAGAGTTTCAGCCGGCGCGGACCGATCCGGTCCGCGCCGGTCTGCTTTGCCGGTGTCCGCGCTGCGGGCGTGCGCCCTTGTTCAATGGCTTCCTGAGGGTCGTCGAACGCTGCCGGGCCTGCGGATACGATTTCAGCCATCTGAATACCGGTGACGGTGCGGCGGTCTTCGTCATGCAGATCGCGGGCGGGATCGTGGTCTTCGGGGCCCTGTTCATCCAGATCGCCTACAGTCCGCCGGTCTGGGCGCTGCTGGCTGTGGCCACACCCCTGGTCGTGGGCCTTTCGCTCAGCCTGATGCGACCCGCCAAGGGGGTGATGATCGCCCTGCAGATGCGCAACCGTGCGGGACAGTCGCGCCATGACATCTGAACCGACCCGCCGGGCCCGTTTCCCGTGGCCTCTCACGCTCGCTACGGGCCTGGCGCTGTGCCTGTTGATCGGCCTGGGCAGCTGGCAGGTCCAGCGACTGGGCTGGAAGCAGGACATCATCGCGCGGGCCGAGGCTGCCGCCGGCCTGCCCCCCGCGCCGATCGAAGACGTCCTGCAGGAGGACGCGATCGAATATCGGTCGGTGATCCTGACCTGCCCCGGTCTGGCCACTGCGCCGTTCGTTGAGCTGAAGACCATTCACGACGGCACCTCCGGCGTCCGGCTGATCTCCGCCTGCCGGGCGGACGAGACGCTGCTGGTGGATCGCGGCTTCGTGGCCGACACCGTCTCGGCTCGCCCGCCGGTCCGTGCCTCGACAGACCCGGTCCGCCTTACCGGCCAGATTCGCCGGACCGACCGGAACCGCTGGGCACCGCCGCCACAGGGGGGCGTCTTCTATGACCGCGACCTGGCGGCCATGGCCGCAGTCCTGGGCATGGCGGCCCCGGTTTCGGATATCACCATCTTCGCCACCACCTCGTCCAATCCCGACTGGCCGGCGCTGCAGCCCTCAGCCCCGCCCGCAGCCTTTTCAAACAACCACCTGGGCTATGCCGCCACCTGGTTCGGCCTGGCGCTGGCGCTGGTCGGCTTTTACGTCGCGCTGCTCAGAAGACGGCGCGATCCCGGCAAGCAGCCTCGATCCGCAAGCGCGGCGACAGGGAAGATGAAGTCCTGACCCAGGCCCGCCTCCATACGCTTTCGAACGGCCTTCGGGTGGTGTGCGACCCCATGCCGGGCCTGCGGACCTTCGCCTTGACGGTCGCCGTCCAGGGCGGGGCCCGGTGGGAGCCGCCGGAGCGGTCCGGCTGGTCGCACCTGCTGGAGCATCTGGTCTTCAAGGGGGCGGGCGACATGGGAGCCCGCGAGATCGTCGAGCGGATCGAAGCCGAGGGCGGGTCGATCAATGCCGCCACCGGCTATGAGCGGACCAGTTTCGACGTGCGCGGTCTGGATGGCTCGCTGGGCCTGGCCCTGCAGGTCGTGTCTGATCTGGTCTTCCGTCCCCGACTGGATCCTGCCGAGATCGAACGCGAAAAGGACGTGGTCGACCAGGAGATCGCCGAGGCCTTTGACACGCCCGACGATCACGTCTTCGAAATGGCTCAAACCCGGGCCTTTACCGACCAGCCCCTGGGCCGGCCGATCCTGGGCTCGGTCGACAGCCTGGCCCCGGCGGACCCCGTGGGGGTCGCGAGCTGGCGAGCGCAGCTCTATTCGCCGGATCGGATGGTGGTGGCCGTGTCCGGCGCGGTGGACGAGGGCGAGCTTCTGACCCTGGCCGAGCGCTGGTTCGGTCAGGCTCCGGCAAAGGCCGCCGCGGCCCCGGCCCCGGCCGTCTTCCACGGCGGTCACGCGACCCTGTCTCGCCGCATTGAGCAGGCCAATCTGGTGTTCCAGCTGCCAGCACCCGGCGCGACCGATCCTGATCTGCCTGCCTTGCGCCTGCTGACCGAAATCCTCGGCGGGGGCATGGCATCGCGCCTGTTCCAGAGCGCGCGCGAGGACCGGGGCCTGGCCTATGCGATCGACGCCTATCACGACCCCTATGCCGACATCGGGCTGTTGGGCATCTATGCCGGGGCCGCGGCCGACCGCGCCGTCGAACTTGCCCAGGTCTGCGCCGCGGAGCTGCGGACCCTGGCCGAGCAGGGCCCTTCGGCGGCAGAGCTGTCGCGCGCCAAGGCCGTGCTGAACGCAGGCCTGTGGATGTCGGACGAGGCACCCGCCAGCCGCGCCGGCCGGGCCGCAGCCCAGACCCTGATCTTTGGCGCTCCGATCGCATCGGATGTCACCCAGGCCTCTGTGATGGCCCAGACGGCGGACGACCTGCGGCGGGTCGCTGCCGCCTGTCTGGCCCCCGCCCGGGCGGCCACCGCCGTGCTGGGTCCGCGCGCCGCCTCGAAGGCCGGGACCGCTTTCGCCGACGCCCTTTTCGGCTGATCGGTCGCGAGATAGCCTGAGCCCATGGCGTTGTTCGACTGGCTGAACGAAACGGCGGGCCCGGATGTGGAGGGAGAGGGCATCCGCCTTCGGCCGCCAGGACCGGCCGACTATGCCCCCTGGGCTGAACTGCGCCAGCTGTCGCGCGACTATCTTCAGCCCTGGGAGCCGACCTGGCCGGTCGACGACCTGACCCGCCCCGCCTTCCGCCGCCGCCTGACCATCTATGCGCGCGAGATGGAGCAGGCCACGGCCTGGCCCTTCTTCATCTTCGACGCGCAGGACGACACCCTGGTCGGGGCGATCACCCTGTCCAACATCCGCCGGGGCGTCGCCGACACCGGAACCCTGGGCTATTGGGTCGGCCAACCCCATGCGGGCCGAGGCCACGCCAGCGCCGCCGTGCGGGCCATGTGCCGCTTTGCTTTCGAAACACTTCAGCTGCACCGGATCGAGGCGGCCTGCGTCCCGACCAATGTCGCATCACGCCGTGTGCTCGAAAAGTCAGGCTTCCGACTGGAAGGTCGCGCGCGGGCTTATTTGAAAATTAACGGCGCATGGGCAGATCATCTGTTGTTCGGCCTTGTTTCTGACGAGTTCGGGCGCGGCACCTGATCCGGGTGCTGCACCAAGGGATACCGCAGGCGCGTGAGTAATCGATCCAGGACCATGCTCTGGGATGCCACCACGGCGATTGAGGCGCTGGCTGCGGCTGATGCCGCGCTGTGGATCTGGACGCCGGCGGAGGATCGGATCCGTTTCACCGGGGCGACCCGGTCGCTGGGGCTGGGCCCCCTGGCCCCCGAGTGCTCGGGCGCGGCCTTCATCGCCGTCACCGCCCCTCAGGATCGGTCGCTGGCCGAACGTATCCTGAAACCCCAGGCCGAGGGCACCGAGGTGGCAATCCGCCTGCGGATGCGCGATTCCGAAACCTGCCTGTGGCGCGGCGTCTGGCTGGAAGACGGCCTGCGCGCCGCCGGGGTCGTGGCGAGAGAGGCAAAGTTCGCCGGTGCCGATCGTGACCCGTTGACGGGGCTCCTGGACCGGCGCGCCTTCCTGACCCAGGTGGGCGAGGCCCTGACCGTGCCGGGGGACTATGAACTGGTGGTCGCCGACCTGGACCGTCTGCGTCGCCTGAACGAAGCCCTGGGGCATGCCCGGGCCGACATGGTGCTGTCGGCGCTGGGGTCGCGCCTGGCCGCGGCCTTTTCCGGGGACGCCTGTCCCGCACGCATCGGAGAGGACGAGTTCGCCGTCCTGGCTCCGCGCGCGCAGGGCTCCGTCTCGAACCGCATGCGCGCCGCCTTGGAGCAGCCCCTGCGCGTCGCCGGCTTTGACATCTATCCGACCGTATCCATTGGCGCGGTCTCGACGGAAGGCGGCCCGGACGCGGCAGACGCGGCCGAGCTGCTGCGCCGTGTCGAGCTGGCCGTCGAACAGGCCAAGACCGCAGGCCGGGGTGGAGCCGCCGCCTATGGCCGGGCACTGGAAACCGACAGCCTGTCGCGCCTGGCCATGGAGGCGGACCTGCGAAACGCCTTCGTGCGCGGCGAGATCGAGCCCTTCTATCAGCCGATCGTGAATCTCGACACCGGCGCCGTGGCCGGGTTCGAAGCCCTGGCGCGCTGGCGGCATCCGAAGCGGGGAATGGTCCCGCCTGACGAGTTCCTGGGCCTGGCCGATGAAATGGGCCTGATGAACGACCTGGGTCTGCTGATGATGACCCAGTCGGCCCGGCAGCTGGCCGAATGGCTGCATCGCCATCCCGGCGCAGGAAAGCTGTTCTGCAGCGTCAATCTGTCGGTCGGCGAGATCGAGCGGCCCAATCTGGTCGACGATGTCGCGCGCATCATTGCCGAGTCCAACCTGCCCAAGGGAGCCCTGAAGCTGGAGGTGACCGAGGGCGACATCATGCGCGATACCGCCCATGCGGCCGAGGTCCTGACCCGCTTGCGCGAAGCGGGGGCATCGCTGGCGCTGGACGATTTCGGAACCGGCTTTTCGTCCCTGTCCTATCTGGCGCGCCTGCCGTTCGATACGCTGAAGATCGACCGCTATTTCGTTCTGACGATGGACAAGGACGAGGGCTCGGCCAAGATCGTCAAATCGGTCGTCAACCTGGGTCGCGACCTGTCGCTGGAGGTGGTGGCCGAGGGGGTGGAAAACGCCCATCTGGCCCGGCTGCTGCTGGACGCCCAATGCCATTACGGCCAGGGTTTCGGCTATGCGCCCGCCCTGCCGGCCCAGGAGGCAGAGGTCTATCTGAACGAGTCGCTTGCCGACGGGACCGCCCCGATCAAGGCGCGGTCCGCCTGATCAGGACCCTCTCATCAAGCGCGCCCTGACTGGGCGCTGAGCTGTGCCGCATTGACGCCGATCCCGCGCAGGGCGCGTGCCCATTTGGTCTCGTGGTCGGTGTCGAAGACCACATCGAGGTCCAGGTCCGCGATCAGCCAGACGTTTTCGGCCAATTCCTCTTCCAGCTGGCCCTCGCCCCAGCCCGCATAGCCCAGCATCAGAACCGACCGCCGGGGCCCGGAAAGCGGATCGGTCATGGCGGTCAGGGCCTCGCGCGTGCCGGTCACCGCCAGTCCTGGCTCGAAGGCGACGCTGGCATCGGGAGCAACCCAGTCGTCGGTATGCAGGACAAAGCCGCGCTCGCCTTCCACCGGACCACCGATCATGACCGGTCGTTGTCCGGCGTTTTCGGGAACCGCCGTCTCCAGCTTGGTCAGGACGGTTGCCAGGTCCACGCCGGGCACGGGCCTGTCGAGCCGCAGTCCCATGGCGTGATCGGGGCCATGGGCGCAGACCAGGATGACGGCCTGCTCAAACCGGGCGTCGCCGATGCCGGGCATGGCCACCAGCAGACGACCGACGAGGGAGTTGAACGCGTCCATGACCTGATGATCGGCATGGCGGGCCGGGCACGCAAGCACCAGCGTCGAAAAACCCTGCTTGGCGGGGTGACGGCGGGTCTCTATCTGAAGCTCGGAGCCATCCGGCCCGCCCTTCCAGACCCGTCTTATCGGAGCGCTACCATGACCATCCAGATCGGCGATCGCCTGCCCGCCGTCACCCTGGCCCGGGCCACGCCCGACGGCCCCCGCCCGATCACGACGGAAGAGCTTACGGCCGGCAAGACCGTCGCCCTGTTCGCCGTTCCCGGTGCCTTCACCCCCACCTGCTCGGCGCGCCACCTGCCGGGCTTCAAGGATCATGCGGCCGATCTGAAGGCCAAGGGCGTCGACACCATCGCCTGCGTCTCGGTCAATGATGCCTTCGTGATGCAGGCCTGGGCCGAAAGCCAGGGCGTCAACGGGGACGACATCCTGATGCTGGCCGACGGCAGCGGCGATCTGACGCGCGCCCTGGGCCTGACCATGGACGCCAAGGGCTTCGGCATGGGCGAGCGCTCGCAGCGTTACGCTATGGTCGTGCGTGACGGTGTGGTCGAACGCCTGGATGTGGATGCCGGCGGCGAGTTCAAGGTGTCGTCCGCCGAGCACCTGCTGGCGTCGCTTTAACGGCAACCGCTCTGCGGCTTGAGGCCGTTAGATGAGCGGAGCGCGATCCTGTACCGAGGCCGTCAAACTCAGGCGGCTTCGGTCTCGTGTTCGGGGGAGGTCGCGTCGGCCTCGTTGGAAAGGACGTGGGTCACGGCACCCAGCAGGGTCGCCGGCGTAATCGGCTTGGGCACGAAATAGGTCATGCCCGCAGCCATGCAGGCGGCGATGTCCTCGGCCGAGGTGTCGGCGGTGACAGCGATCACGGGCGTCGGTGCGTTCGGGCCGCCCTGGCTGCGGATCCGCCGCGTCGTTTCGCGACCGTCCAGCTCGGGCATGCGGACATCCATGAAGATCACGTCGAAGACCTCGGCGTCGCAGGCAGTCAACGCCGCCATGCCATCCGCCGCCGTCGTCACGTCACAGCCCAGCGGCTGCAGGATCAGCTGGATGGCGCGGCGGTTGATGTCGTGGTCGTCCACGACCAGAACCCGCAGCGGTCGGCCTTCATCGTCGTCGGTAGCGGGCTCGGGCTCGGTCTGCGCGGCCGGAACCGGCTGGATGTCGATCACCTGGGACTCGGCCGGCGGGGCCACCTGTGCGGTCAAGGTCGAGGCGAGGGAGCGGGCGACGACCGCGCGTGCGGCGGGATCCAGGGCCGTCACCGGCTGGGCGACCACATTGCTGCGTCCGAAGCGGACCGACAGTGTAAAGCTGGCCCCCTGACCCGGCGTGCTGCGGGCGGTCAGGCGGCCGCCCATCAGCTGAGCCAGATCGCGGCTGATGGTCAGCCCCAGGCCGGTGCCACCGTGGCGGGCGCTGACGCCCTCGGCCGTCTGATCAAACGGCGTGAACAGCCGCGACAACTGGGCCGCCGACATGCCCGGCCCCGTGTCGCGCACCTCGATCAGTACAGCATGACCTTCGGTCTCGTCCTGCCAGGCGCTGAGGACCAGGGTGATCGTGCCCTGATCGGTGAACTTCATGGCATTGGAGATCAGGTTGTTCAGGATCTGGCGCAGACGCATGGCATCGCCGCGCACCATGGCCGGCATCTGGGCGGCCCCTTCGATCCCCAGTCTCAGGCCCTTGGCCCGCGCCGGGCCCTGCCACAGGCGTACGGTCTGGGCGATCAGGCTGCGCAGGTTGAAGTCGCCGTCCTCGACCGTCATCCGCCCGGCTTCCAGCTTGGCGTGATCCAGCAGGTCGTCCAGAAGCGCCTTCATCATCAGGCCCGCGTCGGTGATCAGATGGGCGTGCGCCCGGGCCGTGTTGTCAGCCGCGCCCTGCTCCAGCTCGGCCGAACCTGCCAGAATGGCGCTGATGGGGGTGCGCAGGTCATGACCGACCGCGGCCAGAAAGGCGCTGCGGCCTTCCATGACCCGTTCCGCCTCGATGCGGCGACGATCCGCGTCCAGCCGCGCCTTGATCTCCGAGCGCCGCGACCGATCCATCCGCTGCCAGGTGCTGATGCAATAGGCAATGAAGACCCCCACGGCGATGCCTGCAGCCGTGGCGAAATTGGTCGATGCCCCATTCATCAGCATGAGGAAGGGCGTCGCAGTCAGATACAGGAACTGGCCCAGTGAGGTCAGGATCATGACCAGGTTGGACCGCGGCGCATTGATCACCGAATAGATGGCACCCGCCGACAACATGATGGCGGCGCAGACCCCGCCCATCGGCCCGCCGACGATCCAGAGCGGAATCGACAGGCTGCCGAAATAGGTGCCGTTCAGCACCAGCATCAGCCCGCCCGCCATCGACCGCCCCAGCGGCATACGGGTCGCCCGACCCGTGTTGATGGGTGCGAAAACGATCAGATCGATCAGCTGGATCAGGAAATAGCCGGTGACCCACACCAGCCCGAAGGTCCACCCCAGAAGCGGGCTGAACACCAGGGCGCAGGCAGCCCCCATCAGCAAGCGCTGCAGCAGCGCCTTTCGGCGCTGGCGAACGGCCACGGCCCAGCCGTTGGACATGTCGGCGTCGGCCTGTGGCATGCAGCTCCCCGGATCGGCCTTCTGGCCCTTTGCGGTGAAGATGCCAGCCTTAGGCTAACGCTCCGTCAACGGGCGGTGCCGATGGCCTGATGAACTGTTGAAAACCCGTCCGCACGCAGTCGCCGAGCCAGGTCGCGCTTGATCCGCCCGACCAGACCGGGCCCCTCATAGATCAGGGCCGAATAGACCTGGATTGCCGAGGCCCCGGCGCGAATGCGCGCATAGGCGTCTTCGCCCGAGCCGATTCCGCCCACGGCGATCAGCGGGATTTGTCCCTGACCCGCCTCGGAAGCGGCCCGCAGCGCGTAAAACGCCCGATCCTTCAATGGTGCCCCAGACAGGCCGCCGCTCTCGCCGCGATCGGGTGAGCGAAGGCTGTCCGGCCGGTCCAGGGTGGTGTTGGACATGATCAGGGCATCGATCCGGTGCGCCAGGGCAGCCTCGACGATCATGCCGATCTCCTCAGCTGTCAGGTCCGGTGCGATCTTCAGAAAGACCGGACCCGTGCCCGGCTGGCGGGCAGCATTGACCCGGCCCAGCAGGTCATCCAGAGCTGCCCGCCCTTGCAGCGCTCTCAGTCCGGGCGTGTTGGGCGAGGAAATATTGACGGTGAAATAGTCGGCCAGTCCGTTTAGGCGACGCAGGCCGGTGACATAGTCGGCGGCCCGGTCCTCGGTCTGTTTGTTGGCCCCCAGATTGGCCCCGACCACGCATCCCGCCGGGCGGTTCGCCAGATGGCTGGCAAAGGCCTCCAGCCCGGCGTTGTTGAACCCCATCCGGTTGATGATCGCGCGGTCCTGGCTCAGCCGGAACAGGCGCGGCTTGGGATTGCCGTCCTGGGCCAGGGGCGTGACCGAGCCGCATTCGACGAAGCCGAAACCCAGGCGCGAAAGACCGGCCAGGGCCTCGGCATTCTTGTCCAGTCCTGCCGCCAGCCCCACGGGATTGGGCAGCTCCAGCCCGGCCAGGGTGGTGCGCAGAATTGGATCGTCCGGCGCGGCCGCAGGCAGGGGAAGGGTCTTCAGGGCGGTGATGGCCAGGCCATGCGCCGTTTCCGGGTCCAGCTGCCGCAGCGCGAAGGCACCGACATCGTTCAGGCCCACGGCGCCGTCCCCTCGACGACGGGCGTGCCGTCCGCCGACACCGACAGGGCCTGTGCCGCCGTGACGGCGCTGGCGGGCAGCGGGGCATAGAGATGCGGAAACAGGGCCCCGCCGCGCGACTCCTCCCACACGGGGGGCTCGTCCAGCCGGGTCAGATCGACCGTCAGCGCCAACAGGTCCGACCGCCCGGCATAGTGGCGGCGAAGGGTCTCGACCACCTGTTCAGCCGTCGACAGATGGATGTAGCCGTCCGCCAGATCGACCGCCGAGCCGGCATAAAGGCCTGTGGGCAGGGCGGCTTCCCATTCGGCCCGGTCCACGATCTTGAAGGCGACCCACGGTTGTGCGTTCATTCGTCCGCGCCCCCGCCCAGAGCCCGGGGCGTCAGGAAGCCTTCGTGGACGCATCGACCGGCGACATCAACGCCGAACAGGGCGGCCGCTCCGGTCGGAAAGCCCCCGCTCATCCGGTCCAGGACCGAAGGGGAGGCGGCCGATTCCGTCAGATACTCGACCGCCAGCAGGTGAATGCCGGGATTGTGGGCGACCACGATCAAACAGCCGACCTCGTCCTCGGACGCCTCGACGAAGCGGCGCAGGGTCTCGGGCGAGGCGTTGTAGAGGGCCGGATCGGTCCGCACCTCGACGTCGCCCAGGCCCTCCTGAACCAGATCCCAGGTCTGGCGGGTGCGGGTGGCGGTCGAGACCAAGGCGCGGTCTGGCCGCCATCCCCGCTCGGCCAGGGCCCGGCCCATCAGGACGGCGTCGGCCTGGCCCCGGGGCGACAACGGACGGTCCTGGTCGCGCCCGGACGGGGCGTCCCGCTCAGCCTTGGCGTGGCGCATCAGAATCAATCGGTGCATGCGGTCCCGTTTACGGATGTTCGGAGGCGGTATCCAGAGCATCGCCGTCGCCCGATGCCGTCTGGGTCGCGGGTCGGGGGGCCAGGGCCGGGGCCATGACGGGCAACCGCTGGGCATGGCCCTGGGGCCGGATGCGGGCATAGGCGTGACGGCTGGCTTCCAGCAGGATCAAACCCGCCGCACCGGGCAGAACATGTTTCCCCACCTGCTCGATCCCGTCCGACAGCGGCAGCAGCGGGGCCCAGGGCGGCGTGTAGAGCGTCTGGGTCCAGGCGGTGGGCTCCAGGCCGACGGCCCGCACCAACTGCTCCAGCTGACGCCGTGTAAAGGGCCGTCCGTGGCCGAAGGGGGTGGCCTCCACCCGGGCCCACAGACCCCCGCGCGCCGCCGCCGCCAGGATGATGCGACCGGCAGGGGCCAGGGCCCGGACGGCCTCGGTCAACAGGGCATGGGGATCGTCGGCTTCCTCCAGCGCATGGACCAGAAGGATGCGGTCGAAGGCGCCCGCCGCAAACGGCCAGCGCCGGTCGTCGATCAGCAGGGTCCGGTTCCGGCCGACGACCGGCCATTGCTCCACGCCCTGACCGCCGGGCATGGCCGCGACGACACGCCGCGCCCCGACAAAGGCGTCCAGCCAGGGGGTGGCATAGCCGACGCCCAGCACGTCGCAACCGACGCCCTCGCCCCAGGCATCGTCCAGCCGCCGCGCCAGGAGGCGGCGCACAAGCGCCCCGGCCGGCTCGCCATAGAAGGTTCGAAGCTCGTCGATGCTGCGGCGCATGGGATCAACATAGGCCGGGGCGGGCCGCCCTGCTACACAGACGGCCATGACCCCGAACCACAGCCTGTCCGTTCACCTGTTCCCCTGTCTCAGCGACAACTACGGGATTCTGGTCCGCGATGACGCGACCGGCATGGTGGCCACGGTCGATACGCCCGATGCCGACCGGATCCTGGCCGAGCTGGAGACCCTGGGGTGGGGACGGCTGGACCTGATCCTGAACACCCACTGGCATCCCGATCACACTCAGGGCAATGCGGCGATAAAGGCTGCGACCGGCTGCCGGATCGTGGGCCCGGCCGAGGTGGCCCGTGTCGCGCCGCTGGATCAGGTGGTCGCGGACGGGGCGGTGGTGGACCTGGGCCAGACGCCGCTGGCCGTGACGGAAGCGCCCGGCCATACCCTGGGTCACATCGTCTATCGAGCGATAGCGGCGGGCCAGGCCTTCGTCGGCGACGTGCTGTTTCCGCTGGGCTGCGGGCGTCTGTTCGAGGGGACGCCTGAACAGATGTGGGACAGTCTGTCGGCCATCGCCGCCTGGCCGGACCAGACCGTGATCTGGTCGGCGCATGAATATACCGCCGCCAACGCGCGCTTTGCCCTGAGTGTCGATGACCGGCCCGAGATGGCGGCCCACGCCCGGTCGATCTTTGAGGCGCGTGAGCGGGGCGAGGCGACGGTGCCGACCACGGTGGGGATCGAACGGGCCTTCAATCCCTTTCTGACGGCCGGGGACGCGGCGACCTTCGCCGCACGGCGGGCTGCCAAGGATGGCTTCAAGGGCTGACGGGATCCAGCGCCCGGCGGATCAGGGAGACGGCGTCCTGCCGCGCCTGCGGAACATAGGGGATGGCCGGCCCGCGCCCCCAGACCGGATCCGGCCACAGGCCGTCGTCGCGGCGACGTCCCACCACATGGATGTGCAGCTGGGCGGTGACATTGCCGATGGCGGCAATGTTCAGTTTCTCCGCCGGCCGCCCCGCCAGTTCGCCCAAAGCACGCACGAGCTGTCCCGCCTGGATGACGGCTTCCATGACGTCCACGCGCTGCGCCGACGACAGGTCTTCCAGCTCGACCGCCCCGGTGACGCGCGGGATCAGGATCAGCCACGGAAACCGGGCATCGTCCTGTAGCCGGACCTGGCACAGGCCAAGGTCGCCGATGGCCAGGGATCCGGCGTCGAAGGCGGGATCGGCGAAGAAACCGCTCATCCCCGCCTCAAGCAGCGCCAAGCGCGATAGGCAAAACCATCAAGCCTCAAGCAGCGCCAAGCGCGATAGGCGAAACTCAATTGCTCAGGCCATAGACGACGCAGGCGCTGTCGGTGATCTGGCGCAGCGGCGGCTGCAAGGCCAGGCGGGCCGCCTCGATCTGGGCTTCCGAAGGTGCCGTACCCGGCGGCGGGGGCGCAGGGGGAGGGGGCGGCGCGGCAACACTGCGGGCTCGCGAGCCGGTTACAACCACTTCCGAAGAGTCCACCGTCGTCGCCAGGCCGCCGCCGGACGAATAGGAAGGCCAGCCCGCCAGCACATCGGTCTGGCAGGCGCGTCCCGTGGGGTCGATCACCCGCACGGGCCCCAGGCTGGCGCCCGCATTGGCGGCTGCGGCCCGGGCGCGATTGGCCGAATCCTTGACCGCCTCGCCCGACAGCCAGGTGATCAGTTCATTGTCCGGCTCCAGATTGAAGCCGACCTGGCCGACCGAGGTCGGTGACGAGGCGAGGACCGTGGCATAGACCCGTTCCAGCACCGTGATGTCGCGGATGGTGATGCTGACCGTGGCATCGGCCTGATAGCGTTCGATCCGGTCCGACCGGACATTGTCACGCAGCACGCCGCTCTCGTCGCGATATTGATCATAGAGCGGACGGGTGGTCAGGGTCGTCTCGACCCGAACCTTGTCCACGCCATAGGCGGCCAGGGCCTGGCTGAGGGCGCGCACCCGGTCGGCGGCGGCACGCGAGGCGTCGGTGGCGCTGCGGTCCACGACCTGGAAGGTGGCCGAAAACCCGGCCCGGTTGGCCTGGACCTCGGTCCGCACGAAACCCATGGAGGCGATAACCGGATCGCGCATCCACCAGGGCGCAGGCACATAGCGTTCCCCGATCGTGGCCGGTGGGGTTTGGGCCAGGGCCGGAGCGGCGATGCCACCCGCCAGCAGGGCAAGGGCTGCGGTTGAAACCAGGCGGCGCATCATGGCGTGTCTCCCATCTTCAATGGACCATGCCCGGCGGACCGGGCCCGGTAAACCCGCCAAATCCTGACGATCACCGCCGACGTCGACCTATGGCCAGTTGCAGCGCGGCTTCGCCGGGTCTAGACCGCCGCCACGGTTTTTCCACCCATCCACTCCAGCAAACGGCTTCAAGTAGCGCCAGCGCGGTAGGCCCGACATCGGGCCTCAGGTAGCGCGAAGCGCGGTAGGCCAGAATAAGGACTCCTCATGGCTCGCGCGAAGATCGCCCTCATCGGTGCCGGTATGATCGGCGGAACCCTGGCCCACGTCGCCGCGCGCGAGGCGCTGGGTGATGTGATCCTGTTCGACATTGCCGAGGGCACCCCCCAGGGCAAGGCGCTGGATATCGCCGAGGCCACCGCCGTCTTCGGTTCGGACGTCGCGCTCAAGGGCGCAAACGACTATGCCGACATCGCCGGTGCCGACGTCTGCATCGTCACCGCCGGCGTGCCGCGCAAGCCGGGCATGAGCCGCGACGACCTGATCGGCATCAATCTGAAGGTCATGAAGGCCGTGGGTGAAGGCATCAAGGCGCATGCCCCGAACGCCTTCGTCATCTGCATCACCAACCCGCTGGACGCCATGGTCTGGGCGCTGCAGAAATTCTCGGGCCTGCCCAAGGAGAAGGTCATCGGCATGGCCGGCGTGCTGGATTCGGCGCGCTTCGCCTATTTCCTGGCCGAGAAGACCGGCGTGTCGGTGCAGGACATCCACGCCTGGACCCTGGGCGGTCACGGCGACGACATGGTGCCGATGGTGCGCCACTCGACCGTCGGCGGCCTGCCGCTGCCCGACGCCGTCGCCGCTGGTCTGCTGAGCCAGGGTGACTTGGACGCCATCGTCGAGCGGACCCGCAAGGGCGGCGGCGAGATCGTGGCCCTGCTGAAGACCGGCTCGGCCTTCTATGCTCCGGCCGAAAGCGCCATCGCCATGGCCAAGTCCTATCTGCTGGACCAGAAGCGCGTCCTGCCCTGCGCCGTCTGGCTGTCGGGCGAATACGGCCTGTCGGACCTGTATGTCGGCGTTCCCGCCCTGCTGGGTGCCGGCGGCGTCGAGAAGGTGATCGAGTTCACCACCAACGACGAAGAAAAGGCCATGTTCAAGAAGTCGGTCGAATCCGTCCAGGGCCTGATCCAGGCCTGTAAGGACATCGACGGCTCGCTGGCCTGATCGAAACCTTCAGGAGACCGGAACCGGCTGCGAGGCCGGTTCCGCCACTCCCGGCCCGATGTGGGTGTTCAGGAACACCTCCAGCCGCTGCAGATACACAAGACGCCCCGACGTCCGCGACAGGGAATGATCGCCCCAGTCCAAGGTCAGGAACTCGACGTCCTTTCCGGCCGCCTTCAGTGCATCGACCATCTTTTCGGACTGGATGATCGGCACCACGTCATCGACGGTGCCGTGGGCGATGAGTACCGGCATGGACACCTCCCGTGCCCGCCGGGCCGGAGATTCCGCCTCCAGCCGCGCCGCATCGGTGGACATTCGGCCGATCATCCGGCGAATGATGGTTCCGCCGCCATACAGTTTGGACTCTTCTTCGATCAGGTGAGGAAGGTCAGTCACCGGCGCGACGGCCGAGGCACAGCGGAACAGATCGCCGTGCTCGACCGCGGCCATCATCGACAGATAGCCCCCGAACGACCAGCCGACGATGCACATCCGTGACGGATCGGCCAGGCCCTCGGCGATCAGCCACCGCGTCCCGTCCTCGACATCGTCCAGGATGGCCCCGCCCCACTCCTGTTCGCCGGCCTGACGGAAGGCCTCACCATAGCCGGTGGAGCCGCGGAAATTCGGCTGAAGCACGCCATAGCCCAAGCTGGCGATGAACTGGGCCAGGAAGTCGAACTCGGCATTGTCACGCGCATGGGGACCACCATGGGGCATGACGACGAAGGGTATCCCCCGCGCCGTCTCCCGGGTCAGGCCCGGCGGAAGGGTGACATAGGCCGGGATGGTCAGCCCGTCGCGCGCGGCATAGTTGATCGGTATCACCTTGGCGGGCGTGTAATCGGCCAGGGGGTTTTGCGGCTGTCCGACCGGACGGACGACGGACGCGACCGTATCGACCCAGTAGGCCTGCTGCCTGCGGGCGACATTGTAGTCGGCAGCGATCACATACCGCCCGTCGGCCGTCTGATCGCTGATCAGGGTTTCAGGCATCTGGATGAGTGCGCCCACGCCATTGGCACGCTCCCGCGCCGCCGCGTCGAAATAGACCGTGTGATAGATGTCGCTATAGTAGCCTGCTCCAACCACCCGGTGCCCGTCCGGAGACATGATGGCGCTCAGGGCGTCATAAGTCTCGTCCTTGAACAGCGTCTGGGTAAACCCGCCGGCAGCGAGATCATAGATATAGAGCCCGGTCGTGGGGCCTTCATGGTTCGACAGCACGACCAGCCTGTCCGGATCGCCGTCAAAGCCCTGTACGTTGAAAATGTCACCCGCCCCCGACAGGGTTATGGCGTCTACTTCCCAGTGCCGGGGCCGGGCGCGGAAAAGCTCCGTATCGGTCCGCACCGGGTCGCCGAGGCCAAGAATGATCTGGCCTTCCGCATCGGCTATCCAGTGTCTGACCAGGTCGTTTTCACGCCGATATTCGGTCAGGCGACCGGTTCGAACATCGACGCGATAAACCGTCGGGCGAAAAGGCTGAACCGAATTCATCTGGACGAGGATGTTGCGATTGTCGTCTGGGAGCAGATGGACAAGGCGGTCCTGGTAGACGGGCGTGAAGCGCATCCGGTTGTTCAGGTCGGACAGCACCACGGGCTGGGTCAGGCGGCTGCTAAACGACACCAGTCGCGTCTGATTGAGCTGGAACTCGCCGATCCCCGTGGGCACGCTGACGCTGACCAGCAGCCGGTCGTCGCCCTTCCACACCAGCCAGTTGGGTGCCCGCGCGGCGCCGAAGGCATAGGTGGCCGAAGGGGCGCTGGCGCCGACGGGCCAGACTTCCAGGTGAAAGATGCTGTCGCGCTGGACGATCATGGCGACCTGCTGCCCGGACGGCGACAGGCTGATGTTATGATAGGGCGGCGGGGCGGCAAAGGCCTCGGCCCTTGGAGAAGCCGCCTGGGCCCACGCCTGCGGTCCGCACGCGATCAGGGCCAGGCAGGCCCCGGCCGCCATCAGGATTCTGAGCATCTCCCCCCCCGGGATAGGCGTTACTGGGCCGGTGCGGGCGCGGCGGGCGGCGTGGCGGCGAAATAGCCGATGTGGGTGCCGAAGGTTTCCAGCAGCTCCACCCACAGAAGGGTGTGGTCACCCAGCTGATCGACGCCCAGCCCGCCCATGATCAGGACGTCGTACTGGACGATGGCCAGGGGCTTGGCGTCATCTCCCACGATATAGAAGGCTTTCAGGAAGCGGTGGTCGCGGTTCCAGTCGTTGACCTTTTCCAGGGTGACGCCCGGATTGGTGAAGACCGCGCTGAACTGCACCGCGCCGCAGACGTCGGCCGTGTCGCAGGCATTGAACAGGACGGTCCAGCCGACATTGCCGTCCGTGACCTGGACGAAGGTCTCACCGTCCTGGCGCTGGATCTCTCCGACCTGGGCTCCGACCGAGATCAGCCAGTCCCGCACGGCGGTGACGGACAGGCCCGGTTCCGCCGCCTGGGTGACGGGCGCCGCAGGGGCTGTCTGGGCTGCAGCAGGCAAGGCGGTGGCACCGAACGCCGCGGCCATCAGGGCCATCAGGGTCAGGGGACGGGACGGCGGGACAATACGCATAGGTGGGACACTCCGTTCGCCCTTATCCTATGCCTGACGACCCCGATTGCGCCAGCCACGCCTGGCCGGTCATTTCATTGAGGCGCGAGATGGTGCGCGCGAACTCGAATGCGCCCAGCCCTTCGTTGTACAGCGCCTCCGGGGCCGCCTCGGCCAGCACCACCAGCCGCGTACGGGCCTCGTACAGGGCATCGATCAGGGTCACGAACCGGCGCGCCTCGACATGGCGTCCCGCGTCCATCACCGGAACATCCTCGATGAACAGGGTGTGGAACCGGCCCGCGATGGCCAGATAGTCCTGTGGCCCCAGGGGTGTGCCGCAAAGCTCGGCAAAGCTGGCGCGCGCCAGGCTGCCGGCCGTGCGCTGGATCACCACATCGCGGCCGAGGACGGTCAGGTGGGCGGGCTCTTCCGGTTCGTCGCCCTTCAGGTCGTCCCACAGATGTTCGAAGGCGATCTGGCGGCCCATGTCGGAGGGCGCATACCAGACGCGCGACGTGGCCAGCCGATCGATGCGCCAATCCTGGGCCCCGGCCACCTCGATCACCCGGCACCGGGCCGTGATCTGGTCGATGAAGGGCACGAACAGCTCGCGGTTGATCCCGTCGCGGTACAGGTCCGTCGGCACCCGGTTGGAGGTCGCGGCCAGCACCACCTTGTGCGCGAACAGGGCCTCGAACAGCCGCCCCAGGATCAGCGCGTCGGCGATATCGGTGACCTGAAGCTCGTCGAAACAGAGCAAACGCGCCTCGGACGCGATCAGGGCGGCCACCGGGCCGATCGGGTCGTCGCCCTTGACCTGGCCGAAGACGGCGCGGCGGGTCTTGCGGTCGCCCTCGCGCCACTGCCGGATCAGGCCGTGGACCCGGGCCATGAAGGCATGGAAATGGGCGCGGACCTTTCGCTTTTCCGGCGCACAGGCGAAAAACAGGTCCATCATCATGGACTTGCCCCGTCCAGGCGGCCCCCACAGATAAAGGCCCTGGACCTGTGGCACCCCGCCGAACAGCCCCCGGCGACCCAGGTCCTTCTCCAGCTGAACCAGGGCGTCCAGCGCCGCAGCTTGCGCCGGATCAGGCTTGATCCGCCCCTGTTTCAGGCGAGCGTCATAGGCGGTGCGAATGCGGGATCCCATGCTGATCGGCCATAACCGCAATGCACAAGGGTGAAAAGCGATTGCTTCGCGGACGCGAAAGACTACATCGGTCTGTCACCGAAAACTGAAACTGCGCGCGCCAGCTCCCAGGCTCCACAAGCCGAGCGGCAGCGTCCGAACAAACAACCCCCGCGCTCAAGCAGCGAGGCTCCGCGAGCCGAGCGTAGCGCGTCCGAAGGACTAGAAAAACATGGGCTATCGCGTCGCTGTCGTGGGTGCCACCGGCAATGTCGGCCGGGAGATGATGAACATCATCGAAGAGCTGAACTTCCCCGTCGACGAAATGCACGCCATCGCCTCGCGGAAATCGCGTGGGGTCGAGGTGTCGTTCGGCGACCGGACGCTGAAATGCCAGGACCTGGAACAGTTCGACTTTTCCACCGTCGACGTCGTTCTGATGAGCGCGGGCGGCAAGGTCTCGCGCGAATGGTCGGAAAAGATCGGCAAGGCCGGTCCGATCGTGATCGACAACTCCTCCACCTTCCGCATGGACCCGGACGTGCCGCTGATCGTGCCGGAGGTGAACCCCGACGACATCAAGCTGGCCACGAAGAAGAACATCGTCGCCAACCCCAACTGCTCGACCGCCCAGCTGGTGGTGGCGCTGAAGCCCCTGCACGATGCGGCCAGGATCACCCGGGCGGTGGTCTCGACCTATCAGTCGGTTTCCGGCGCGGGCAAGGAGGGGATGGATGAGCTGTGGACCCAGACCAAGGCCATCTATGGCCTGGGCGATGCCACGCCCAAGAAATTCCCCAAGCAGATCGCCTTCAACGTCATCCCCTTCATCGGCAGCTTCCGCGATGACGGCTATACCGACGAAGAGGCCAAGATGTGGGACGAGACCCACAAGATGCTGGACCCGTCGATCAAGCTGACCGTGACCTGCGTGCGGGTGCCGGTCTTCGTCGGCCATTCGGAATCGGTAACCGTCGAGTTCGACCGCCCCATCACCCCCGAAGAGGCTCGCGAGATCCTGCGCGAAGCACCGGGCGTGCTGGTGATCGATAAGCGCGAGGCCGACGGCTATATCACCCCCGTCGACGCCGCCGGCGAACACGCCGTCTATGTCAGCCGCATCCGCAAGGATCATACGGTCCAGAACGGCCTGTCGCTGTGGGTCGTGTCCGACAACCTGCGCAAGGGGGCGGCCCTGAACGCGGTCCAGATCGCCCAGCTGCTGGACGAGACCGGCATGATCAAGCCCAAGAGCGGCTATCGCACCATCACGGTCTGATGCCGCCAGCCCTTGTCAGGCCGAGGGGATGTGTCTCGCCTCGATGACGTCCCACATCAGGGCGGCGGCATCGATGCCGGTGAACTGTTTCAACTGCTGGGCGCCGGTGGGAGAGGTGACGTTGATCTCGGTCAGATAGTCGCCGATCACATCGATGCCGACGAAGATCAGGCCGCGCCGCTTCAACTCCGGGGCCAGGGCGGCGCAGATTTCGCGGTCACGCTCGGTCAGTTCGACCGGCTTGGCCGTGCCGCCGACACGCAGGTTGGAACGCACGGCCCCCTGTGCAGGGACGCGATTGATCGCGCCCACCGGCTCGCCGTCGATCAGGATGATCCGTTTGTCGCCCTTCTCCACGGCGGGGATGAATTTCTGGATCACCAGAGGGTCGCGCGATCCGGTCGCGTGAATCTCGACCAAGGCCTCCAGGTTCGGATCGTCGGCCCTCAGCCGCACCACCCCCGACCCGGCCGCGCCATGCAGGGGTTTCAGCACCACGTCGCCGTGCCGGGCATGGAAATCGGCCAGGGCGACCGGGTCGGACGAGATCAGGGTCGGGGGCTGCAGGCCCGCGAACCGGGTCGCGAACAGCTTTTCAGGGGCGGAGCGGACCTCGGCCGGATCATTGACCACCAGGGTGCGCGGATGGACCGTCTCCAGCAGATAGGTGGCGGTGACATAGGCCATGTCGAAGGGCGGATCCTGGCGCATCAGGATCACATCGACGTCGTTGCCCAGGTCCAGGCGGACCTCCTCACCGAACGCCACGTGGTCCCCCTGCACCGGCTTAAGCGTCACGGGGCGGGCGCGACAGAACAGCGAGCCGTCCTCCAGCGCCAGGGTGCGGAAGTCATAGACCCACAGTGGAAAGCCCCGGTCCTGGGCCGCCATGGCCTGCATGAAGGTGGTGTCCGAATGGATGTCGACCCCTTCGATGGGGTCCATCTGGATCGCGACCTTCAGCATGGCAGGCTTCCTTGAGGGCGACGCGGCGGGGGCCATGTCGATCATCCCCTCCAAATGGACCCGGTCGCCCCCCGCCTCAAGTGGGACAGGGCGCGATCACACCTCAAGTTTTCAGCCCCTTCTGCATCCCGGCTTCTCAGTCACCGTCATTCCGGGGCGCTCGTAGAGCGAACCCGGAACCCAGGGGGACAGCTTAAATGCCAGAAGTAATTTCGAGGCCCGTGACAGACTCCTGGGTTCCGGGTTCTTGGCTACGCCAAGCCTCGGAATGACGGATCAGAGTGAGAGTCCATTGAACTAGTTCAGCTGCATCCGCACCCGCTCGAGGATCTGAACCCGGCCGACCTCGGCGGGGCCGTCCACACCCCGCGCGCGGGCCAGGGCCTCCAGCGCGCTGGTCAGGGCTCCGCGTTTCTCGCGGGCGGCCGCCACGTCCAGCCAGGGACGGTGGTCCTCGGGGGCCAGCAGGGCGCGGCGCAGGGCCGAACGCTCGGCCGCTTCGTAGTCGCCCGATTTCAGCGCGCGGCTGAACAGGATGTTCTGCAGCCGGATCAGGGCCGCTCGATCGGTGACCGGGGCCATCAGCACGTCCAGCCGATCAGCGATATGGGGCGTCAGTCCTGCCCTCAGGGCCCGGCGTGTGAGTTCGGACGGCATGACCACCCGCCCCTCGCTGAAGGGATCCAGGGCGATCGGCCCGTCCGGCGTCTCGACCCGCAAGAGCACGTGTCCCGGAAAGTCCACGGCGGCGCAGGTCAGGCCCGTCCGCCGCGCGGCATCCAGATAAAAGACCGCAAGCGCCGCCGACAGCCCCCGCCGCCGCTCGGCCACGTCGATCAGGTCCGTATTGGCCGGATCATCATAGTGAAGCAGGTCCCCGTTCAGCCGCAGGTCGCCGGCCATGGTCTCGGCCAGGGCGTCCTCCATTCGCTCGCCGCCGATCCGCTCGGCCAGCCGCTCGGCGGCATAGGCGGCCAGGACCCGCACGGGCCCGGCCTGCCGAAACGGCTGATCGTGGATGGCGCAGGCGATGGAGGCTTCCAAGAGCGGGAATGCGTCGTCCCCGGCCAGTCCGGCCTCGGTCAGCACAGCCTCTGCTTCGTCGCGCGTCATCTGAGGTCGACCTCCGTCGGAACCACACCGCGACGATGGACCGGAACCCGACCGGGCGCCAGCGCCACCAGGTCGATGCGAAGGTCGAAACCTTTCAGGGCGGGGCGCCCGTGCAACACCGCCTGACCGGCTGACAGCAGGCGACGGTGCTGATCGGGGCCAAGCGCCGCCAGGGCCGCCTCCAGGGTCGTGCGCCGCTTGACCTCCACCACGGCCAGCACCTGTCCCCGGCGCGCCAGGATGTCGATCTCTCCGGCCCGGCTGCGTAGGCGAAACCCCAGGATCTGATAGCCCTTCGCCATCAGCCAGAGGGCCGCGATCCACTCCGCTCCACGCCCCTCGCGGCGCGACCGCCCGCCTCTCAAGCTGCGTGAGGAGGACGGCGGCCCGGGCACAGGGGGCTTCATCTCCGGCCTTGTAGAGCCAGGGCCCGGCGGTAGAGGGCCTTGCGTGGCAGGTCCAGCGCCCGCGACACCTCGGCGGCGGCCTCGCCGGGGGGCAGCCGGGTCAGGGCCTCAATCAGGGCAGCCTCGGCGTCTGCCTCGCTGGCCACCTCTGCCGTTCCGGGCCCGATGACCACGACGATCTCGCCCTTGGGGCCCTGGCAACGCGGATCGACGGCCAGTGTGTCCAGCGTCCCGCGCACGCATTCCTCATAGAGTTTGGTCAGCTCTCGGGCGACGGCGGCGGGGCGGGGGCCCAGGACCGCAGCCATGTCGGCCAGGCTGTCGGCCAGCCGCGGTCCGCTCTCGAAAAGGACCAGGGTATGGGGCCCCTTGAGCGCCTCAAGCGCCGTGCGCCGGGCCCCTGACTTGGCCGGCAGGAAGCCGGCAAACAGCACGTGGTCGGCGGGCAGGCCGGCGATGCACAGGGCCGCCAGCAGGCTGGAGGCACCAGGGATGGGGTGCACCGGCAGCCCCGCCGAGATCACAGTGCGGGCCACGACGAAGCCGGGGTCGCTGACCAAGGGTGTGCCCGCGTCGGAGACCAGGGCCACCACGGCGCCGGCCCCGATCCTTTCAATCGCAACCTGGGCCGCCCGTTCCGACGCATGGTCGTCGCAGCGCTCCAGTTTCGCTTTCAGCCCATAGGCCGACAGCAGCTTGCCCGTGACCCTCGTGTCCTCGGCCAGGACCAGGTCCGCCGCCGCCAGCACATCCAGCGCCCTCAGCGTCATGTCCCGCAGGTTCCCGATGGGCGTCGCCACCAGATAGAGCCCCGGCGCGACGGGCCGTGGCGGTGGGGCAGCAGGCGGAAAAGGCGAAGGCTCGGTCATCGGCAGGACCGTGCCAGTGCCCGGGGGCGGGCTCAAGGGCGGATCGCGATCCCATCCGATGCCTTTGAGTCTCCTCCCAATGTCTTGGCATGGGGAGGTGGCGCGACGCATCTTGCGCCGTGACGGAGGGGGTAATCTTGGAGGGAGGATTCGCCCCCCTCCGTCTCGTCGCTACGCGCCGATCCACCTCCCCACGATGTGGGGAGGAAAACTGCAGGAGGCGCTTCTAGGTCAGCAGGGCCCTCAGCACGCCGTCCAGCACCGGACGGCCCGTCCGGGTGGCAACAACATGGTCTCCGGTCACGGTGAGAAAACCCTCAGCGACCAGATCGGCCAACGGTCCCGAGGCCATCGTCCGCCCCAGAGCGACCAGATCGTCCAGTGCGGCCCCCTCGACCGTGCGCAGACCCAGCAGGATGCGTTCCTCGGCAGCCCCGCTCGGTGACAGGACCTCCTGCTCGATCCAGGGTTCGCCGCCGGCGACACCGGCGACATAGTCTCCGATCCTGCGATGGGCGATGGTCGTGGTGCGGCTGCCGTCCCGCGTCAGACGGCCATGGGCCCCGGGGCCGACGCCGAGGTAGTCGCCTCCGCGCCACACATGCATGTTGTGAGCGGACCGCGCCGCCGGTCCCCTCGCATGGTTGGACACCTCATAGGCCTCGAACCGTGCCGCCTCCAGAACCGCTTGCGTCGTCTCATAGAGGGCAGCGGCCTGATCTTCGTCCGGAGGGACCAGGGTGCCCCGCGCAAAGGCCCGGCCGAAGGCGGTCGTGGACTCTATGGTCAGCTGATAGGGCGAGACGTGCTCGAACCCCATGTCCAGGGCCTGGGTCAGCTCATCGGCCCAGGCGGCGGGAGTCTGGTCCGGTCGCGCATAGATCAGGTCGATCGACAGCCGGTCGAAGGCGCGGGCGGCCACGGCCACGGCTCGCTGCGCCTCGGCCGCCGAATGGTTGCGTCCCAGAAGGGTCAGGGACGCGTCGTCCAGAGCCTGCACCCCCATCGACAGCCGGTTGACCCCGGCGGACCGCAGGGCGGCGAAACGGCTGGCCTCCGCATCGGTGGGATTGGCCTCCAGCGTGACCTCGACCACACCGGTGGCCGGGAACAGGCTGTGGGCGCGGTCGACTATGGTGGCGACGCTGTCGGGGGTCATCAGCGACGGCGTGCCGCCCCCGAAAAAGATCGAGGCCAGACGCCGGGGGCCGATGAGCGCGGCCTGGGCCTCCAGATCGGCCAGGATCGCCGCCGCCAGCCGCTCCGCCTCCTCCGTCCGCCCCCGGTCGCGCACGACATTGAAGTCGCAATAGGGGCAGATCCGCGCGCAGTAGGGCCAGTGGACATAGAGGGCCAGGGCATCCCGCCCCCTCTCCCGCTGGGGGAGAGGGGTCATGGGTGAGCTAGTCAATCAGCGCGGCCTTCAGCTTGGCAAAGGCCAGGGCGCGGTGGCTCATGGCGTCCTTGATCGCGGGATCCATCTCCCCGAACGTCTGGTCATGGCCGTCCGGGATGAAGATCGGATCATATCCGAAGCCCCGATCCCCGCGCGGGGGAAAGGTCAGGTGGCCGTCCACGCGTCCTTCGACCACCACACTGGGCCCGTCCGGCCATGAGACAGCGAGCGCCGAGGTGAACCAGGCCCGGGTGTCGCGCGACCCCCCCTCTTCCAGCCGCTGCTCGACCTTGCGCATGGCCAGGGCGAAATCCTTTCCGGGTCCGGCCCACCGGGCGGAAAAGATGCCGGGCGCTCCGTCCAGGGCTGCGACCGACAGGCCCGAGTCGTCGGCCAGGGACACAATGCCGCAACGGTCTGCCGCATGGCGTGCTTTCAGCAGCGCATTGCCGACAAAGGTGGTCTCGGTTTCGTCCGGTTCAGGCACCCCCGCGTCGGCGGCCGTGACGATCTCGTAATTTCCGTCCAGCAGGGCGGCGATCTCGCGGGCCTTTCCCGGATTATGGGTCGCCGCGACCAGCCGCATACCCTTGATCAGTTTCAACATTTTCGGCCCGTCCCGCAGTGCAACATTCTATTACCAAGGTTTAATATCGTTAAACGATATGTAACGTGTTTTTCGGCTCCGCACGGCTTATCTCTATTTTCAAGAACGGGGGGCCGCACCGTTCCCAAGGCAAGCCCTGATTGGAATGCTTTTAGGCCCAAACTCAAAAACAGGGGCACATCAGACCCCTAAACAGAACCGATGGAGATATACGATGGACACCATGAACGCTTCGCTCTGGATGGAAAAGGTCGGCCACGCGATCGTCAATGCCGCCCTGCTGGCTGCCCTGCCGACGGCGATCGTCGCGATCCTGATCCAGTCCTTCTGAACGTCCGCCCTTTGACGGACATGACGAAGACCGCGAAACATAGAGCCACGCGTGGGTCGGCCGGACCCCGCGTGGCCCCCGCGCCCCTGCGCCCGGCTTAGAGGGATTGATGTTCGAATGCCGCTTCCGACCTCCAGGCCGCGCGGAATTCGTCCCGGACTGCTGACGCGCCTTCGGGTTCCCGGTTTTCGGACCCTGGGCCCCGGCTCCGTTTCCAGCCTGCTGAAGGTGGCGCTGGACGTGGCCTATGTGCTTCTGGCCCTGATTACGGGCCTGATGCTGATCCTTCTGGTGGTCGGCATTTTCATTCCGCTGGAGAACCTGGACGTTACCGTCTCCAACGACGAGGGCGGGACTGCCCAGCCCCTGACGCGAGCGCTGCTGATTTTCGCGCTCGGCTCGATCAGCGCCTATTTCGGCGGCTTCCTGCTGATCCTCACGCACCTACGCAAGATTTTCCGGACGCTGACCCTTGGCGATCCGTTTCAGCCCGGCAATGTGCGACGCCTGCGCCAGATCGGTTTGATCCTGGCGGTCGTCACCGGCGGGGTCTGGTTGGTCCAGGGCCTGGTCGCCGCGCGACTGGCCCCGGGCATCATGGACCCTCAAGGGATCGGAGAGCTTCTGACCCCGGTCTTCTCGGTCCTGGTGGTTTTCGTCCTGGCGGAAGTGTTTCGCGAAGGGGCCCGGCTGCGGCGCGAGTCGGAGCTGACCATATGAGTCTCTTGCCTCTGGAAGGCGGCGTCTTTTCCATCCTGTCCGCGTGGTCTAGGGCTGCGCCATGACCGTTCGCATCCATCTGGACCGACTTTTGGCCGAGCGGCGGATGTCGCTGACCGAGCTCAGCGATCGCGTCGGCGTCACCGTGGCCAATCTGTCGATCCTGAAGACGGGCAAGGCGCGGGCGATCCGGTTCTCGACCCTGGACGCCCTGTGCCGCGAGCTGGACTGTCAGCCGGGCGATCTGATCGCCTGGACTCCCGGCCCTGCCATGATCGAGGAAGAAGACGTCGGCAAAGATCCGGGCGAATGACCCGGCGCGGCGACCCGCTGAGTCCAGAGGACCGCCGCCTGTGGGCCCGGATCACCGGCACCGTCGCGCCGCGCCGCGCGGTCAAGGCGGCCCGGATCGACCCGCCCGAGCCAGTTCCTCCCACCGTCGCTGCGCCGGTGAACCGGCGCTTGCCAGTGCCCTCCACCCCGGCGGCCAGCACGGTCGCCCACCCGGCTGCGCCACATCGTCCCCGCGCCGCGCCGGAGCCGCTGGAGCCGCGACGTCAGCGGCGCCTGGCCCGCGAGCGCGATCCGATCGAGGCACGCATTGATCTGCATGGCTTCTCGCGCTTCGAGGCAGAAGACCGTCTGAAGGCATTTCTGACGGGGGCCCAGGCGCGGGGGTGCCGCTCGGTTCTGGTCATCACCGGCCAGGGGCGGCGCGGCGGCGGCGTGATCCGGGCCTCGATCCAGGAATGGTTACAGGCCGCCCAGCTGCGCGGCGTGGTCAGCGGCTATGCCGTCGCTCACCGTCGGCACGGCGGCGACGGGGCCATCTATGTGACCCTGACCCGCCGCTGAGAACAAAGCGGCCCGGCCTCAAGTAGCGCGACCGCGCGATAGGCCCACTCAACCGGCCTCAAGTAGCGCGACCGCGCGATAGGCCAAACTTAAACCGTGCTGCCGAAATCCAGGTCTTTGCGGGCCGAGATGATGGTGACGATGAAGCCTGCCAGCACATCCAGCATCACCATCACCACGATCAGGAAGAAGGTGGAGGTGGCAAAGCCCCGGATCAGAAGAAACTCGACCAGGCAGACCACGAACAGGATCATCGACAGGGCGTGGTTGACGATGGCGACCTTCTGGCTGGACGTCGATTTCAGCAGTTCGAAGAACAGCAGGATCAGCGACAGGAACAGGATCAGATCCCCCACCCCGACGTTCCAGCGGGCGCCTGACGCCATGGGAATGGAGAACAGCGCCTCGCGCAGCACCTCGTCCGGCACCACCTGCCCACCGCCCCCCAGGACACCGGTCAGTATGATGATGTTGTAGAGCACCACAGGGATCAGGAGCAAAGGCAGGGCGATCAGCATGGGTCGATCCTCAGACGGGCCATGGTCGGGCCATTAACCCTGAATACCCCGGTTCGCTCCAAACGGCTACGCTGGTTCGCCTGGTTGGGGTCTTTGCGGCTCGATGCGTGACCGTCCAGCCTCGCCTCAGACCGACAGGCAGACGACCTGGGCCACGCGCAGGTCCCGGCGCAGATCGTCCGAGACACGGCCATAGTTCTCGACGGTGATGGGCTGGCCCAGCAGCGGCTCGTCGGGCCTCTGAAGCCCGCGGACAGCCGGTCCGAAGGTGTCCGGGGCCGTCGTATAGATGCGGCCCCGCCGGGGCGCTTCGGCAATCGTCACCCCCACGACCCGCCCCTGGCGATCCAGCGCCGGCGCACCGGACAGACCCGACAGGGTCCCGCGCAGGGTCGCCGTCCGGCCGACCTCGGCCCAGGCCAGCACGGGTTCGTCCCTTTCGCCGCGCCCCCGGACCTTGAAGGTCTCGCGCCCCAGCAGGCGCGATGTGACTTCGCCGGCAGACCCCTGCGGAAAGCCGGGATGAAAGGCCCGCTGTCCCCGCCGCAGGGGCCGGTCGATCGCCAGAGGCATGGCCGCCGGCCCGCCCTCTGTCAGCAGGACGGCGACATCGGCGCGGGGGGCCAGCCGAACGTCGGCGGCGACAGCGCGCCCGCCCCCGACGACCAGGGCCGGGCGGCGGCAGCCCTCGACCACATGGCGGGCCGTGACCCAGCGGCCCTCTCCGGCGATCGAAAAGGCCGTGCCCGAGGCGGGCTGGAACGGAATGTCCGGCGCATTGACGGTCATGGCTGGATCGAAGGGTGTGATCGGCCCCAGCAAAGCTCCCTCGACCTCATCGGGCGGCGGCGGGGCGGGCGGGGCGTCCGCCTTTTCCTGGCTGGAGATCGACCAGATCACCAGCGCCCCGACCAGGACACCGTAGATCATCCAGTCCGGGGGCCTGAAACCACCCATGGCGATCAGCCCGTCAGGGCGGCGGACAGGATCAGGGCCGTGGCCAGTTTGGCCCCGACCAGAACCACAGCCGCCGGGATCTCGCCATCCTGAATCCTCTGCGGCAGACCCGTCAGGACCACGTCCACGATGCGGAAAGCCAAAAGCTGAAGGGTGATCGTGGCCACGCCCCAGATCCCAATCTCAGCCAGGGAGGTCGACACCGACAGCGAAACCGACAACGGAATGGCCAGCCCGACCAGCACACCGGCAAAGGCCAGGGCGGCGGCAGCATTTCCGTCGCGGATCAGGGCGATTTCCTTCCACGGCGTCAGAATGGCGTAGAGGGCCGCGCCCCCGCACATCAGCACCAGGGTTGCGGCCAGATGCAGGACCAGGATGGGGAAGCCGCTGGCAAAGGCCTGAACTTCTGGGCTGGCCAGAACATTTGAAAAGAAGGACGAATCCATAGAGAGTCCAGGCACCAGAGCGATGACGATCCCTGATGCCCGATTGTCGCCCCAATCCGCAAGCGCCACAGGGCCACAGTGTGGCGGCCTTCGTGCGGATCAGTCGCCGAACAGATCGCGCACGAACCGGTCCAGGTCGCCACCCTCGAAGCGGAACCCCGCAATACCCGCGCGGCGGGCCGCCTCAATGTCTGACGGCTGGTCCCCGATCATGAAGGCGCGTTTCAGGTCGATGCCGTGATCGGCTGCGGCCTTCAGAATCATGCCCGGATTGGGCTTCCGGTCCGGGTGGTCGGGGTGGAAATAGGCCGGGTCGCGCGCCTCGTTATGGAAGGGGCAGGCGTAAACGGCCTGGATCCGCGCCCCCTTCGCCGCCAGCCGACGCACGATCAGGGCATTGAAGGCGTGCATCTGGTCTTCGCTGAACAGTCCCCTGGCCACTCCGGACTGATTGGTGACGACGATGACCACATAGCCCATGGTGTTCAGGCGACGGACGGCCTCGGCCGCCCCCGGCATCATGATCAGCTGGTCCTCGCGATGGGGATAGCCGCTGTCTTCGATCAGCACCCCGTCGCGGTCCAGGAAAACGGCCGCAATCCCGGCCGGTGACGTCTCGACGTTCAACGCTTCACTCCCTGACGCCGCCGTTCCGAACCGGCAACGCGCCGATGGGCTTAATCCTCATCGTTGCAAGCCGCAACGCGAAGTGACCCTGCCGTGTTTGGTCTGCGGGGGATGGCTTTGGTAGGAGGCCGGGGATGGTCCCGCGGTTTGGGCCGAACGGAACGACGCGCTAGGGTGCGGCATCCGTCAGAATCGAGAGCGTCTCATGAGCATCGCCTTCATCGACCTTCAGGCCCAGCGGTTGCGGCTGAACGGAGCCATCGAGGCCGCCGTCCAGGACGCAGTGACGGGCGGGGCCTGGGTCATGGGTCCGCAGGTGCGCCAGTTCGAGGCCGATCTGGCCGCGTTTGGCCAGGCGAAGCACGCCCTGGGCTGTGCCAATGGGACGGACGCCCTGATCCTTCCGCTGATGGCCTGGGGCCTGCGTCCGGGCGACGCGATCTTCGTGCCCAGCTTCACCTTTGCCGCGACGGCTGAGATCGTGCCGTGGCTGGGCTGTACGCCGGTCTTCGTCGATATCGACACGGCGACCTACAATATGGATCCGGCGCATCTGGAAGCCTCGATCGAGGCGGTGAAGGCCGAGGGGCGGCTGATGCCCAAGGTCGTCATCGCCGTCGACCTGTTCGGCCAGCCCGCCGACTATCCGGCCATTCGCGCCATCTGCGACCGCCACGGACTGAAGCTGATCTCGGATTCGGCCCAAGGCTTCGGCTGCACCCTGAACGGCGAACACCCGCTGAAATGGGCGGATGTCACGACCACCAGCTTCTTTCCGGCCAAGCCCCTGGGTTGCTATGGCGACGGGGGGGCGGTGCTGACGAACGACGACGACCTGGCCCAGGAAATCGACAGCCTGCGCGTCCATGGCAAGGCTGTGGCCAAGGATCTGGTGGGCCGCACCTTTGATCACGACCCCAAATATCTGAACATGCGGATCGGCATGAACTCGCGTCTGGACACGATCCAGGCGGCCGTTCTGATCGAGAAGCTGAAGGTCTTCGGCCAGGAGATCGAATGGCGCAACCGCATCGCCGCCCGCTACAACGAACGCCTGGCCCCCCATGTCAGCGCCGTGCCACAGGTGATTTCGGGCGGGGTCTCCAACTGGGCCCAGTACACGATCGAACATCCCGACCGTGACGGCCTGGCCGCCCACCTGAAGGCCCACGGCGTGCCGACGGCGGTCTATTATCCGATCCCCTGCCACCTGCAGCCGGCCTATGCCCGATATCCGCAGGGGGCGGGCGGCCTGCCGGTCACAGAGGCCAAGAAGGACGTGGTCATCAGCCTGCCCATGCATTCGGACCTGGACGAGGCGACCCAGGACACCATCATCGCCGCCGTCGCCAGCTACAAGGTCTGACCATGAGCCAGCACACCCCCCTGAAGGTCGGCGTGGCCGGGGCCGGCGTCATGGGCCGGAACCATGCGCGTGTGGCCACCGACGTCCGCGACTTCGCCCTGACAACCATCTTCGATCCCGATGCGGCCGTGGCGACGGGCGTGGCCGAGGCCTATGGCGCGGCACCCGTGATGACGGCCCAGGACTTCGTCGCCGCCGGGCTGGACGCAGCCATCGTCGCCACCCCGAACCGGCATCACGCGGACCTGTCCGTGGCCTTGCTCGAAGCCGGCGTGCACGTCCTGGTCGAAAAGCCGATCGCGGCCACCGTGGCCGATGCTCAGCGCATGATCGACGCGGCCCGCGCCAACAACCGGGTCCTGATGGTGGGCCAGGTCGAGCGGTTCAATCCGGCGGTCGAGGCGGTCAAGCGCGCGGTGGACGGCGACGACATCATCTCGATCCAGATCACCCGCGTCGGCCCCTTCCCGCCGCGCATGGGCGAGGTCGGGGTGGTGATCGATCTGGCGGTGCATGACATCGACATCATTCGGCACCTGACCGGGTCCGAGATCGTTGAGGTTCAGCCCCAGCTGGCCCGAACCCGTGCCGATCGCGAGGACACGGCCCTTCTGCAGTTCCGGCTGGAAAACGGGGTGATCGCCCACATCACCACCAACTGGGTCACCCCCTACAAGGTCCGCACGTTGCAGGTGGCGACCAAGACCAAATTCGTCGTCGCCGATCTGATGACCCGCCAGGTGACGGAATATTTCGGCCAGCAGTCGGACGGCAGCTATTCGACGCGAGGGGTCATGAGCTGGCCCAACGAGCCGCTGAAGAAGGAACTGGAGGCCTTTGCCCACGCCATCCGGACCGGCGAGACGCCGGCCGTGACGGGCGAGGACGGCCTGCGGAACCTGGAGGTCGCCCTACGCTGTCTGGGCGAGTGAGCTGGTCCGAGGCGATGTCCTGAACGTCAGCTTCACGCGCAGGCCCCCGGGCCGATAATCCATGTCGACCGTCCCGCCCAGGTCGCCCTTCAGACTGGTGGCGATCAAGCGCGAGCCGAAACCCGTGCGACTGGGCGGCGTCACCGGCGGCCCGTCGCTTTCGGTCCAGTCCAGGGTCACCAGGCCTTCGGCATCGACATCGCCCCAGGTGATGGTGACACAGCCGCCTGGAAGCGAAAGCGCACCGTATTTGGCCGCATTGGTCGCCAGTTCGTGGGCAATCATGCCCATGGCCAGGGCCTGGGGCGCCTCCAGCCAAACCTCTGGACCGTCCAGTCGGATCTGGTCGCTGGAATAGGGCCGGAGTTCCTTGGACAGCAGATCGCGCAGCGTCGCCTTTTCCCAACCCGAGGCCGTCAGCAGATTGTGCGTGTCCGACAGGGCCATCAGCCGCGCCTGAAACAGGGCGAAGAACTCCTCCACCCCTTCGGCGCGGCGGGCGGTCAGGGCGGCAATCGACTGGATCGTGGCCAGGGTGTTCTTCACCCGGTGGTTCAACTCGTTGATGAGCAGCTTCTGGCGGCGCTCGCTGGTCTCCAGATCGGCAAAGGCGTGGCGGCGATCGGTGATGTCGCGCACCACACCGGCCAGCTTGATCGGGCGGCCCGAACGCGATCGGATCAGGTTGCCGTGCGCCTGAACCCACCGGCTGCCATCACCGACGGGGAACTCCACATCATATGGGGCCTCGCCAGCCAGTGCCCGGCGCAGGGCCTCCTGACGCGTTTCAACATCTTCCTCGCGCAGCCAGGGCGGGGAATCGAAGGCATAGCTGGTCTGGCCCGGCGGCAGCCCGAGAAGCACCTGCGCCCGGGCCGACAGGTTGACCGCCCGGTCCCGCAGCCCAATCTCCCAATAGCCGACGCCGCCAGCCTCGATGACGTCCAGCAGCCGGGTCCGCTGGTCCGCGATGGACACCGCCAGGGTGGTGAGCAGGATCACGACCGTCATCGACGCGACGCCGATGGCGATGGCCAGGGACGGCGCCCCGCCCTCGCCCATGGCCATGGTGGTCGGTTCCAGCCTGAGGGCGGCCATGCCGCTGTAGTGCATGCCGACCACGGCCACACCCAGGACACCAGCTGCCACGGCACGCCGCGGTATGGAGACGTCCCGACCCGCCGCCCAGAGGGCGGCCATCGACGCCCCGATTGCGATCAGGACCGAAACCAGCACCAGCTCCGGCCGCCAGCCCACGGTCGCCGCCGTGCGCATGGCCGCCATGCCGACATAGTGCATCAGGGCGATCGCACAGCCCATGACGATCCCCGCCGCCGGGACCTGACCTCGCCCCAGCCGGGCTCGCGTCGCCGCAAAGAAGGCCCCGGCCGTTCCCGCCACGGCCAGCAGGAAGGACAGCAGAGTCAGGCCGACGTCATACCGAACTGGGGCACCGGGATCGAAGCCGAGCATGGCGATGAAATGCATGGCCCAGACGCCGCCGCCCATGGCCAGGGCCGCCGTGGCCAGCCATGGGGCCTGCTCGGTCCCGGTGCGCGTCCGGACCCGCTGCAACAGGTCCAGCGCCGTCCATGCGGCCGTCACGGCAACCACATAGGAGAGAGCAACGAAGACAAGGCCGTGATGGTGATGCAAGCGGACTATCCAGAAGGTTGTCGGCCTCTATCGACCTAACGGGCGGTGCCGTCCATGCGTCATTCAACCATCTGCATTCCAAGCCACTCGGCAATCAGGGCCGGTTTGCTGCCGCCGTCGATCTCGACGGTCAGTTCGTGCTTGATCAGCCAGCGGCCGCCGCCCTTGTCTTCGGCGGACAGGAGCTTGAACCGGCCGCGCACCTTTGACCCGGCGGGCACGGGGGCCAGGAAGCGCAGTTTGTCGAAGCCGTAGTTGACCCCCATCACCACGCCGTCCAGCGGCGGCACGGCGTCATAGGACATGGCCGAGGCCAGGCTGAGCGTCAGGAACCCGTGGGCAATGGTGCCGCCGAAGGGCGTGGCGGCGGCCGCTTCCGGGTCCACGTGGATGAACTGCCAGTCCTCGGTGGCATCGGCAAAGGCATTGATGCGGGCCTGGTCGATCTCGAACCATTTCGAGACGCCGACCTCGGTGCCGATCAGGGCGGCCAGTTCGCTGGGTTTTGTCATGCATCAGACTCCGGTGAAGCGATCTTCGATGATGGCGGAAAACAGGGCCGGGTCGACATTGCCGCCCGACAGGATGATGGCCGTGGTCCGGCCCTGGGTCTCGACCTTGCCGGCCAGAAGGGCGGCCAGGGCGGCGGCCCCGCCCGGCTCGACCACCAGTTTCAAGGTGCGGAAGGCATAGCGCACGGCCTGCGCCGCCTCGTCATCGGTCACGGACAGCGCCCCGGCCAGGACCCGCTGGTTGATGGGAAAGGTGAGGGCACCGGGCACGGGCGTCTGCAAGGCGTCGCAGATCGAGGGCGCGGCGGGCGGGTGGCCGACGCGGGTCCCGGCGGCCAGCGACCGGGCCGTGTCATCGAAAGCGGTGGGTTCGACCGCCCAGGTTCGGGTGGCGGGGCTCAGGCTCTCCATGACCAGATTGATCCCGGCCATCAGCCCGCCGCCCGAGCAGCAGCACAGCAACTGGTCGACGGCTGCACCCTCGGCCTGATCCAGCAGTTCCAGGGCGGTGGTGCCCTGGCCTTCGATCACGAACGGGTCGTCAAAGGGCGGCACCAGGATGGAGCCCCGCTCAGCGGCGATGGCCGCGCCGATCTCTTCGCGGCTTTCGGTCCAGCGATCGTAGAGGCGAACCTCGCCACCGAACGAACGGACCCCCTCGATCTTGATGGCGGGACTGTCGGCGGGCATCACGATCAGGGCGCGTGTCCCGACCAGGGCGGCAGCGGCGGCCACGCCCTGGGCATGGTTGCCGGAGGAATAGGCGACGACCCCCCGCGCCCGCTCGGCCGCGTCCAGACGGCTGATGCGGTTATAGGCGCCTCGAAACTTGAAGGCCCCGGCATGTTGCAGATTTTCGGCCTTCAGCAGGACCCGGCCACCGACGCGCGCATTCAGGGCCGGGCTCTCGATCAAAGGTGTCCGGACGGCGACGCCCGCAATCTGTGTGGCGGCGTCCCGGACGCCTTCGAAGGAAGCGGTGTGCATCGGGGCACATAAGCCGATCAACACCGCCCTTGGAAGGGTTGGCCCGGCCGCCGCCCTGCAAACGCGGTCAGAGGCTCGATCTCCGCGCCATCTCGCGCTCAAGTAGCCCGGAGGGCGATAGCGCCCTAAAAGACCCCCATGACACCTCTGATCCTTGCCATCGACCAGGGCACGACCTCGACCCGGGCCATCGCCTTCGAGGTCGGCGAGGGGGGCGTGTTCAGCGCCGTGGCCGTATCGCAGATCGAGCTGCCCCAGCATTTCCCGCAGTCCGGCTGGGTCGAGCATGACGCGGCCGAAATCTGGGCCGCAACCCTTCAGACCTGTCGCGAAGTCATCCGAAAGGCGGGCGGCGTGGGCCGGTTCGCCGCCATCGGCATCACCAATCAGCGCGAGACGGCGGTCCTGTGGGATGCCGCCACGGGCCAGCCCCTGCACCGCGCCATCGTCTGGCAGGACCGCCGCACGGCCGAGGTGACAGGGCGGCTGGTGGCCGACGGCCATGAGCCCGGGGTTCAGGCGGCAACGGGCCTGATCCTCGATCCCTATTTCTCGGCCACCAAATTCGCCTGGCTGCTGGATGCGGTGCCGGGTGCCCGCGATCGGGCGGCGCGGGGCGAGGTCCGTCTGGGCACGATCGAAAGCTGGCTGATCTTCAACCTGACGGGCGGGGCGTCCCACGTCACCGATGCGACCAATGCGGCCCGGACGTCGCTGATGGACCTGGCGGAGCGCGCGTGGCGGCCGGACCTGTGCGAGCTGTTTCAGGTGCCCCTGGCCGCCCTTCCCGAAATCCGGGCCTGTTCGGACCATTTTGGCGACACCGTGCCCTCGCTGTTCGGCAGGGCCTTGGCCATCCATGGCGCGGCAGGAGACCAGCAGGCGGCCCTGGTCGGCCACGGGGCGCTGGCGGCGGGCGATGCCAAGATCACCTATGGCACGGGCGCGTTCCTGGTTGCCAATGTCGGCGCGGTGCCGGTCGTCTCGACCCGGCGGCTGCTGGGCACCTTGGGCTATGCGGTTGGAAACGACGTCGCCTATGCGCTGGAAGGGTCCATCTTTTCTGCCGGATCAGCGATCCAGTGGTTGAGGGACGGTCTGAAGGTCTTGTCTGAATCGCGCCAGTCCGAGGCCATGGCCCGGACCCTGGCGGACAACGGCGGCGTATATCTGGTGCCGGGCTTTACGGGCCTGGGGGCACCGTGGTGGCAGCCGGATGCGCGAGGCACCATCGTCGGCCTGACCCGGGACAGCGGGCCGGCCCACATGGTTCGGGCAGCGCTGGAGAGCCTGGCCTATCAGACAGCCGACCTGCTGGATGCCCTCCACAGCGACGGAGCCCCGCCATTGAAGGTGCTGAAGGTCGATGGCGGCGTGACGGCCAATGACTTTGCCATGCAGTTCGTGGCCGACATCTGTCAGGTCACGGTCGAGCGTCCGGCTTTTCAGGAGATGACGGCCCTGGGGGCGGCCAAGCTGGCGGCCCTGGGGATCGGGCTGATCGACGACCTGTCCGCAATGGCGCGCGAAGCCCCGGCCGTGTGGACCCCCCGAATGGCCCCGGAACAGCGTCAGGCCCTGCTGAGGGGCTGGCGCGGTGCCGTCAAGGCGGCCATCATCGCCGCAAAACCGGACGAAGCGCCCGAATGACCGAACCCACGACGATCGACCAGAACCAGGACCCCCAGGCCGCCTTTGCCGGCACGCGAGAGGTCGATCCCCGATATGCGCTGGACACCGCCTCCCTGGATCGCTGGCTGGCTGATCACGTCGAGGGCTATGCCGGACCGTTGACGATCCGTCAGTTCAAAGGGGGGCAGTCCAATCCGACCTATGAACTGGTGACGCCGGGCGCGGCCTATGTCCTTCGCAGAAAGCCGCCGGGTGTCCTCTTGCCCTCGGCCCATGCGGTGGACCGCGAATATACGGTGATTTCGGCCCTGCATGCGCAGGGTTTCCCCGTGGCCCGGCCCCATGCCCTGTGCCTGGACGAAGCCGTCATCGGCTCGATCTTCTATGTCATGGACAAGGTCGAGGGGCGGGTGTTCTGGGACCTGAAACTGCCCGGCCTGGTGCCCGATCAGCGCCGCGCCATCTATGACGCCCAGGTCGATACCCTGGCCGCCTTGCACCGGTTCGACCCGGCCGAGATCGGCCTGTCCGACTATGGCAAGCCCGGCAACTATTTCGAGCGTCAGGTCGGTCGCTGGACCAAACAGTATCGGGCCTCTGAGATTGATCCGATCCCGGCGATGGACCGGCTGATCGACTTCCTGCCGCGCGACCTGCCCGCCGACGGTCCGGCGCGGATCGTCCACGGCGACTTCCGGCTGGACAATATGATCGTCGCTGCGGACGGGCCGGACGTCCGGGCCGTTCTGGACTGGGAGCTGTCGACCCTGGGCGATCCGATGGCCGACTTTTCCTATATGCTGATCGGCTGGGTCATCCCGGCCAGCCAGAGGAACGGCCTGGGCGGGGCGGACCTAGAGGCGCTGGGCATCCCCACGGTCGAACAGACGGTGGCCCGCTATGCCGCGCAGACCGTTGGGCCGGTGCCGGGCAATCTGGACTGGCTGTTTGCCTACAATCTGTTCCGGCTGGCGGCGATCTGTCAGGGAATCGCGGGCCGCGTCCGAGACGGCACCGCCGCCAGCGCCCACGCCCGCAGCATGGCCGCCCAGGTCGGGCCGCTGTCGGATGCGGCGTGGAACTTTGCGCAAAAGGCGGGAGCCTAGAGCCAGCCCTTCTTCTTGAAGAAGGCGAGGGGCAGCAGGGCGGCGACGACCATGGCGGTCAGGGCCGCTGGATAGCCCCAGATCTGGGGCAGTTCGGGCATGTGTTCGAAATTCATGCCGTAGATCGACGCGATCAGGGTCGGCGGCATGAAGGCCACCGCCGCCACCGAGAAGATCTTGATGATCGACGATTGCTGGATGTTGATCAGACCCAGGGCCGCGTTGAGCTGAAAGTCGATGCTCGCCGCCACCGCGTGGTTGTGATCGGTCAGGCTGCGGGCGTCGCGCGTCAGGGATCGCAGGTGTTCGGCGGCCTCGTGATCGGCCTCGATCCGGTCGTCCAGGCCAGCGAAAGCAAAGACTCGCGTCAGCCCGGCCAGGCTCTGCTCTATCCGGGCATTGGCCATCCGCGCCCGGCCCAGTTTGGTGATCAAGCGTTCGAAGCCGACCGTTTTCTGTTCGCGGGTGGAAAAGACGTGTTCGGCGATCCCTTCGACATGGGTGACGGCGCGCGACAGCACGTCCGAGGCGCGGTCGATGACCGCCTCCATCAGATGCAGGAACAACGTGTGTCCGTTCGCGCACAGCTGGGGATCGCGATCCAGTATCCCATCCATCATGGCAAAGGGGCGCGGATCGAAATAGCGAATGGTGACCAATGGACCTGTCGTCAGGACGAAGGTCACCGGATCGATCGCCGGGATCTCTGCATCGCCGTTGTGAATCAGGTCGGCGGTCAGGAATGTGGCCCCGCCCTCGCGATACACGCGGCTGGATGCCTCCAGCTCGGCCATTTCCTCGCGGGTCGGCAGGGGCAGGCCCCCCAGGGCGGCTTCAACCGCGGCCTCTTCCTCGCGAGACGGCGCGACCAAGTCGACCCACAGGATATCGGGGTCCAGGGCAAAGGCCTCGGCATGGGTGTCGACGGCCTCGCAGGCCGCGCCGCCGCGTCGATAGACCCGGATCATGGCGCAGTCTCCGAAAGGCGGGACTCAGTGGCCCGTGGCGGTCCCGCTGACCGAGGCCATCTGGTCACGGCGGGTCAGCGCAGGCGTGTCGTTGTAGATGAAGCCGTAGGTCGGATAGACGGTGGTGCCCAGGGCATTGCTGGGGGCGTACCAGACCTTGACCGCGCTCCAGTCGCCGGCCTCGGAAACATCGGCGACGGTGACGTTTTCCTCGACCTTGCCGCGGCTGCCGCCCCAATTGGCATGGGTGACGCGGATGATGCGGTCGGTCAGGACCTCGGACACCACGGCAACGTGGCCACGGGTCATACGTCCATGCGGACGGAAAACCAGGACAGACTGGGTGGCGGGACGATTTCCTGTCTGGTACCGCGCCACGCCCTGCTCCCACCAGGTCCAGGCATCACCCCGGATCTGGATGCCCGAGAAGAAGCGGGCGAAGGTCACGCACTGCCAGTAGACGTCTTCGGCTTTGACCGGGAGGCTTCCGATAGCGGAAAATCCGAGGGTCGCCGCAACCAGTGCGGCTGTAAGCCGTTTCGACATCAGGCAATCTCTGCGCTGCTTCGGGGATGAGCTGTTATAGGCGAAGTTCGCGGGGGTTTCCCACCCCTGTCAGGCGAGTTGTGCCTGCGACTTTTGTTCCGTCCGGCGCTGATTGCGCCGCTCGGCCATGTCGCGCAAAGCCTTGCGGGCCGGGCGTTCCACCAGGTGATAGGTGACGGCGGCTGCGATCGGAATGGCCGCGATCACGGGCAACCACACGAAAAGTTGAAGCTTCTTGTCCTCCGCCCCGGTCGCACGGGCCGCCAGGTTCACCGCCAGGATCTGCCAGGGCGCGCAGATCATATAGATGGAATAGCTGATCTCACCCAGATAGACGGCCGGGGCAGAGGCGAGGATGCCCGCCCGCGCATTGGACACCGAGCCCAGAGACAGGATCAGTCCGCCGGCCAGCAGGACCGTGATGCCGTCCCACAGCATCAGCGAAGATGAGGCGACGATCAGGGCACCGAACACGGCAGCGGCCAAGGCAGGACGCGGCACGCCGCCGCTGCGGTGGACGAGATAGAGGGTACAGCCCAGGGCGAAGCAGGGCACGATCCGCAGGGCCCCCCATCGAATGGTGGCCTGGGTCAGGGGAAAGCCGGCCATGAGCTGGAAGGCGGCATAGAGGCCCAGCAACATCACCGCCGCACCCAGAACAGCCAGCCAGGGCCGCTCGCGCAGTCGCCAGGTAACGAAGGCAAAGGCGGGGAAGCACAGATAGGCGAACCATTCCGCCGAGATGGACCAGGACGGGTGGTTCCATCCAGCCTCGGGGGCCAGGCCCCAGGCATGAAGCAGTAGAAGATTGGCGGGCAGGGATTCCCAGCTCAGCACACTGCCGTCGATCGCCATTCCTGCCGCCGTGGCAGCCAGGCCCAGGGCCATGACGCCCAGCAGCGTCATAAGATGCAGGGGATAGACGCGCGCCAGCCGGGCCCAGAGGAAGCTGCCGTATTTGAAGCCCCCCTCGCCAGCCGCCTGGAGATAGACATGGCTGAGGATGAAGCCCGACAGGACGAAGAACAGTTCGACGCCCAGATAGCCCTTGGCCGCCAGGTTCGGCAGGAAGCCGACGTCCAGATTGGGCCAGAAAGTATAGAGGACGACCCAGGCCGCCGCGATGAAGCGCAGCGCGGTCAGGGGGCGAAGATCGGCGGGTGCGAGCGACAGGGTCATGAAGACACTATCGCCCATCACGATGTGAAAACCGTTAATGCAACCGTGACGCGAATGACGCCTTCAGGCGCAGTCTCGGCGTGTGATCAGCCCTGGGCCGGACGCAGGGTGGACGGCGCAGCGCGGCGTTCGCCACCCGCCGCGATCACGCGGTCGATCCGGGCCTTTTCGGCGCGGAAGGCGGCCAGATCAGCACCGGCCAGGATGGTGCCCTCTTCGGTGCGGACGCCGGACGGATTGATCCGCTGACCACCGCGCCAGATTTCATAGTGGAGGTGCGGCCCGGTCGAGGCCCCGGTCGAGCCGACATAGGCGACGACCTGTCCCTGCCGCACGCGCTGTCCGGCGCGAATGCCGGAGCCATAGCGGGAAAGGTGGCCATAGCCGGTCTCAAGCCCGTTGGAATGACGGATACGCAGCCAGTTGCCATAGCCGCCCCAGCGACGGGCCTCCACCACCACGCCATCGGCCGGGGCCAGAACGGGGGTGCCGGTTCCGGCCGCGAAATCGATGCCCTGGTGCATCCGCTGGTATCCCGAGATCGGATGGCGGCGGAAGCCATAGGAGGAACTGACGCGGAAGCCCCGGTCCAGCGGGGTCCGCATGAAGGACGACCGCATGTTCTTGCCCGAGGCGTCGAAATACTGGGCTTCGGAGGCACCGGCGGGCTTGAAGCGATAGAAGGCCTGGCCCTTCAGCTCGGCATAGAGGAGTTCGCCCGATTCCACCGTGCGGCCGCTCTCGGTCACCGACCGGTCGAACACCAGGACGAAGTCGTCGGAGGCGCGGATGTCGCGATCCAGGTCGAACTTGCCCGAGAACAGCTGGACGGCGCGGCGCGTGACCTTGGGCGTCGATCCCATGCGCTGGGCGGTGGCATAGAGGGAGCCGCTGACGTCGGCCTTCAGCACGACGGTTTCATGGGTGACCCGCTCTTCGAGCGAACGCAGACGCAGGGCCCCGTCGAAGGTGCGCGACACGGTCAGCTGGGTGGCCGGGCCGGTCCGCATGGTCAGGCCGATCAGGCGGGCATCGCCACGGCCGCCGCGCGGTTGTGAAATGGCGGTTTCGAACTTCAGTCCGGCACGCAGCTCCGACAGGTCGAAGACGCCGGCGATCGTGGCGGCGACGGCGCGGGCCTCATCGGCACCGATGCCGGTGCGGCGAACGGCCTGTTCGAAGGTCTCGCCACGGCGAATCTGGACGGGAATGGCTTCCGGGGCTGTCAGCCCGGCGGGCGTTCCGGCGGAGGCGAAGGCGCTGACTTCCAGCGCGGCCATCTGTTCGGCGGTCAGAACCGGCGCTTCATCGGCCCGGGCGGGCTGATAGACGCGACCTGCCAGCAGGGCGACACAGACAGCGGCGGCGGCGGTGAAAACGTGCGGTGCCAGTCGCATCGGCTGGCGTCGCGGATCGAACTGAGCCATCGGTCCCCGGCAATCAACGACGCCGAGCGGCGCCAAACCCACTAAAGCAAGGATCGCGCCCCAAAACCCTTCTAGCGAAAAGGTTCCCGACGTGAGACGAGCCGTATAGCGCGTCGAGACCTTTATGGGAAGCCAGGAGGTTACAAACCATTAACCGGAGCCGTCACGAGCGGTAAAACCACCATGAATTGGCCCAGAACTACTGGTTTCGACAGTCTAGTTCAGGTGTTGTCGGAGCGGTGACGAGTCTGTGATGTTGTGTAAACGCGGGCCGACTCGCGTCGGATTGAAAGTGTCCTCCTTGCCACTCAGCTGTGTCATGTCGGCAACGACAGTAAACCTGAACTGTTCTGGCGTGTTGCGATCCGGGACGTCGTGTCCCGGACCGGGACAGGCGTCGCTTGAAGCCGGGGCCGTTCTCCGTGTCTGACCCGAAACCGTCTCCTGCCGGTCGTTCCGGGCGTGGTCGACGCCTGGCCCGTGTCCTCGTTGTCATGGCGGTCACGATCGCCCTCCTTGTGGTTGCGCTCTATCTGAACCGCCGCGCCGCCGCGCGCGCCGCCCTTGTCGGTTGGCTGGAGCGGCAGGGGATCGAGGCCCAGGTCGAGGTCGAGCGTATCGAGATCGATGGTTTTGTCGGGCGCATCCGCATCGGCGACCCCCAAGACCCCGACTTTGTGGTCGAGCGGGCCGAGGTCGATTACGCCGTGGCCTTGCCCTGGGCACCGGGCGGGGCGGGGCTGACACCCCGCCGCATTCGGCTGGTCAGGCCTGTCTTGAGGGCGACCTGGACGGAGGGCCGCCTGTCTCTGGGGTCTCTTGATCCCCTGATCGAGGACTTCACCCGGCGCCCCGCCGGGCCTGACCGCGGCGCGCCTGTCGTGGTGGTGGAGTCCGGCCGACTTCGTCTGACCACAGAATACGGACCGGTTCAGATCCTGGCGGATGCGCGGATGGCGGATGGTCGTCTGACCCGCCTCAACGCCCGAATGCCCAGCGCCTCGCTGAAAAGCGGGACGGTCGAGGCAAGGTCCCTGGGGGGCACGCTGGATTTGGCCACCACCCGCGATCGCGTCGGCGTGCGCATGGACCTGACTGCCGCGCAGTTCGCAGCCGGGACATCGGGCGGGACCCAGGCGCGGCTCCTGCTGACGGGAGACGTGCCCTATCCGGACCTCAAGGCACAGCGGGCCGACGGCTCGGCACGGCTCTCGGTCGTCCTGACCGGAGCCGAACTGACGGCCGGGGGGACCGCGGCGGCCGAGGCCCGGCTTCAGGCGGCCTTCGACGGTCGCGTGTCGGGCTGGATCGAAACCTTTGGTCTGGAGGGGGCGATCAATGCAAGCGTATCGGCCGCCCGGATCACCGGACCGGACCTGGAGGTCACGAATGTCGACGCCGCCGTGGCGGGCGCGGATCTGAGCGTGGCCAGGACGGCCGAGGGACTGAGCTGGCGAGGTCAGGGCGGCCTCCGGGCCGGTGCGGCCTCGGGCCGGATCGGCGGCGTGCAGGGGCGCGGGCTGACCGTGGCCTCATCTGGGCTGACCGTGGGAGGGCGCGGATCTGCCTTTGAAGTGGCCGGGCCCGTGCGCGTCGCGGCCGATCGCATGGCCGTGGACGATCTGACCCTGAGAGGACTTTCGGCTGATCTGGCACTGGACGGCATTCAGGACGGCGCTCTGAACATCAACCTCAGCGGATCCGCCCGGGCGCAGGGCGGGGCCTGGCCCCTGTTCGGCCCTGCTGCGGGTGACGACATTCCGGAACTGTCTGCCATGAAGGCGGCGCTGGGCGATTTCGCGGTGGCTCTGCCCGCCTTCCGCCTGATGACCGGCAGCCAGGGCACGCGCTTCACCCTGCAGGCCCCGGCGCGGATCACGCCGCGCAACGGCGGTGTCCTGACCCTGACGGCCGCCGGAGCCCCCCTTTTCGAGGCTGAGCCGGGACAGGCGGTGGGCGGTGCCGTGAATGTGACGGCGACGCGGGGCGCTGGCCTGCCCGAAGCGACATTTGCCATCCCGGCCTGGCGCCTCACCCCGGGCGGGTTCAGCGCGACCCTGGACGGTCGTGCGGCCCTCGACTTCGGTCTGGCGAGGGGCATCGCCCTCAGCACGCGCGGAGACCTGGCCAGCGACGGTGGGCGGCTGACCTATACGGCGCGCGACTGCATACCCCTGACAGTCGAGCGGCTCGAGCTGGACGAGAATGACATCACCAATGTCGCGGGCTCCTTCTGTCCGCCCTCGGGCCCCATGGTCACGGTCGCGGATGGGCGCTGGCAGGCGCGCGGCGCGCTGCGGGGCGTCTCGGCCGACGCGCCCTTCCTGGCCCTGCGGTTCTCTGAGGCTCAGGGCACCCTGGCCGTCGATGGCGGCCCCGAAGGCCTGACGATGGATGCGCGTGTGGCCACGGCACAGGTCGAGGATGCGACCCGGCCGCGGCGCTTCAACACCGCGACCGCCACGGGCGGAGCACGTCTGGACGGAGAACGCTGGAGCGGGGCCTTCGATCTGGCGATCGGGCCTCATGCGCTGGGCCGCCTAACCCTGACACACGATGGGGCGACCGGGGTGGGCGGGATCGTCATTGCCTCGCGCGACCTGCGCTTCGTCGAAGGGGGTCTGCAGCCTGAAACCCTCACCCCCCTGGTCGCCGACATCGTCCAGTCCCCCGTCACCGGCACGGCCCGGTTCGACGGACGTATCGACTGGGCCGGCACCGAGGGAACCAGCGGCGCGGTCCTGACCGTGCCCGATCTGAACTTCACCAGTCCAGCCGGCGGCGTGAGCGGGCTGTCCGGCAGGATCGTGTTCGACAGCCTGACGCCGCTCATCACCGCACCGGACCAGACGGTCAGGATCGCGCGACTGGACGCCATTGCGCCCCTGACCGACCTGGATCTGACATTCAGCCTGGACAAGGCGGCGATCAATGTGGCGGGCGGCGAGCTGAATGTCGCGGGAGGCACTGTGCGGGTCGAACCCTTTGCGGTTCCCCTGGACCCGGCCCAGCCCTGGAACGGCGTCGTGACCCTGGACCGGGTGCAGCTGGGCGAGCTGATCGCGGGCTCGGGCTTCGGCGACAAGGTCAAGCTGGATGCGATGGTGTCGGGACGCATTCCCTTCTCCGTCGATCCTGCCGTGGGGCCGCGCGTGTCGGGCGGCCGACTCTATGCCGTGCAGCCCGGCCGGTTGGAGATCGGGCGCGAGGTTCTCACTGGCCTCGAGGCTGGTGGCGGAGGCGAGGCGGTCCCGCCGGGCGTGGTCGAGGATCTGGCCTATCAGGCCATGGAAAACCTGTCCTTCGAAACCCTGACGGCCGATGTCGACAGTCTGGATGGCGGGCGGCTGGGGGTCAGGTTCCACATCCAGGGTCGCCATGATCCTCCGGTCAGGCAGGAGTTGCGCCTGACCTGGCTGGAACTGATCCGCCGCGATTTTCTGAACCGCAACCTGCCGTTGCCCTCGGGCACCGGGATCGACCTCACGCTGGATACCACCTTGAACCTGGATCAGGTCATCAGCGACATGATCGCGCTCAATCGTGCCAGAAACGGCGAAGCCACGACGGTGTCGCCGGACTGAGGCGATCCGTTCAGAACCCATTCACCCTCATCGGCGTTAGATCGCCGCGACGATCCACCGGAGACCGCCCGTCATGTTCAGCAAGCGAGACCTTATCGGCGTCTGCGGCGTCATCGCCCTGACCGCCGCCGCCTGCACCCCGACGGTCCGGCTGGAGGTCGCGCCGATCCAGATCTACGCCAAGCTGGACGCCGATGTCCGTGTTCGCCTCGACCGGGAGCTTCAGGACCTCCTTGTCGAGAATCCCAACCTGTTCTGATGCGAAAGACCGTCATGACGTTCCGCAAATTCTTCGTCGTCGGTGCCGCCGTCGTTGCCCTGGGCGTCGCGGCCGGTGCCGCCTTCGCCCAAGACGAGACCCAGAAGGCCACGGTCGATGCCGCCAAGGCCCAGGGAATCGTCGGTGAACAAGCCGACGGCTATCTGGGCATCCGCACGACGGCCAGCCCCCAGGTGCGTGCTGCGGTCGAGGCCACCAATGATGGCCGCCGTCAGGCTTATGCCCGCAGCGCCGCCGCTGCAGGCGTGGCCCCCGAGGTCGCCGCCGCCCGTATGTTCGAAGGTCAGCTGTTCCCGCGTATCAGCTCGGGCCAATGGTATCGCAACGCCCAGGGGCAGTGGGTCCAGCGCTGAGGCTCGCCGTCGGCGATTGTTCATTCTAGAATGAATATCTCAATCGCCAGGCCATCCCATGACCCAGACTTTCGCTGATCGCCGCTTCACCTCGTCTGACGGTCTGTCTCTCTATGCTCGCGACTATGGCGGTGCCGATGGGCCTGCGCGCCTGCCGGTCATTGCAATCCACGGGCTGACCCGAAACAGCGCCGACTTTGGCACCATCGCGAGCCTGCTGGCCCAAAGCGGGCGGCGGGTGCTGGCGGTCGATGTCCGGGGACGGGGGCGGTCTGACCGTGCGCCCGACCCCATGACCTATCGTCCGGACGTCTATGCGCGCGACATCCTGGCCTTGCTGGAACAGGCGGGCATCGAGCGCGCCGTGTTTCTGGGCACCTCCATGGGAGGGCTGATCACCATGGCGCTGGCGGGCCTGAAGTCGCGAGTGATCGCCGCCGCCATCCTCAATGACATCGGGCCGGAGGTCTCTCCAGAGGGTCTGGCCCGGATCGCGGCCTATACCGGCCAGCCGGTGGACACGCCGACCTGGGCCGAGGCAACTGCCTATGTCCGGCAGACCAACGGCGTCGCCTTCCCCCACTATGGCGATGAGGACTGGGAAGCCTTCGCCAGGCGGGTCTTCCGCGACGGCCCGGAAGGCGCTCCGATCCTGGACTATGATCCCGACATATCGGTGCCGATCCGGGCAGCGGGGTCCAAGGCCCTGGTGCCCAATCTGTGGCCGTCGTTCCGGCGGCTGGCCAAGGGTCGGCCGCTGCTTCTGGTGCGCGGGGCAACCTCCGACCTGCTGGGTGCCGACATCGCCGCCCGGATGCGCAAGGCGGCCCCCAAGATGGCCTATGCCGAGGTCACGGGCGTCGGGCACGCCCCCATGCTGGATGAGGCTGAGGCCCGGGCCGCGATCTTCGAATTCCTGCGCGAGGTTCCCTAGGTCCGCTCCGTCAGGCTAAAGGCGGCCATGGTTTCCGATCCCGACGACGACATCGCCGCCCGCCCGCTGCGTTCTTTTGGCCGCATCAAGTCCCGCGCGATCAAGCCGCGCCAGGCTGCCCTGTTCGATACGCTGCTGCCCGGCATCGCCTTGCCGGATCCGAAGGCGGGGCCGATCGACCCCTCGTCCCTGATGCCGGAGGCCAGCGGTGTCTGGCTGGAGATCGGATTTGGTGGGGGTGAGCATCTGGCCGCCCAGGCCGCGCGCCACCCCACGACCGTGATGATCGGCTGCGAGCCCTTCCTGAACGGCGTCGCCTCGGCCTTGCGCCATGTCGAAGAGGGCGGGCTGAGCAATGTGCGCCTTCATGCCGATGACGCGCGCGATGTGATCGCAGCCCTGCCCGACGCCTCGCTGGACCGGGTGATGATCCTGTTCCCCGACCCCTGGCACAAGGCGCGGCACAACAAGCGCCGCTTGCTCAGCGATGCCGTCGCGATCGAGATCGCCCGCCTGCTGAAGCCCGGTGGAACCCTGCGGTTCGTGACCGACTGGGCCGACTATGCCGACTGGGCGCTGGAGCGGCTGGAGCGGACGCCGGGCCTGGTCCGGATCGGCAATGTCGAAGACTGGCACGCCGCGCCCGCCGATCACTTCGTCACCCGCTATGAGGAAAAGAAGCTGGGCGATACGGCCCCGATCTTTCTGGAGTTCAGGCGCGCCTGAATGGAGCCAACCGCCGAAGGCCCGCCGCAATCGCGACGACCGCGAGCGATTTGACGAGGGCACCGATCAGGAAGGGCAGGAAGCCCGCCTCCAGCGCCGGGGTCCAGCCGATCCGCGTCGCCAGCCAGCCGGTGCCCAGACCCAGAATCAGCAGATGCGCGGCCAGCATCAGCGCCACTGCGACGGCAGGCGGCACGGACTTCTGGCGATCGAAGACCGTTCCGACGAGGGCCGCCGCGACCGGAAAGCCGAGCAGATAGCCTGCGGTAGCTCCGGTAAACGGGGCCAGTCCGCCCGATCCGTCCGACAGAATGGGCAAACCTGCGGCCGCGAGCGCGAGATACAGAAGGACCGCTGCTGTGCCCCGCCATGACCCAAGGACCGCCGCGGCCAGCAGCACCGCCAGGGTCTGCAAGGTCATCGGCACCGGAACCATAGGCACGGTGACCTGGGCCGACAGGGCCATCAGGGCGGCGAAGACAGGCATCAAGAGCAGGGACGGAGGCGGGCGCATGGCGCTGACGACCACGGACAGCCCGGATGCGCAACTGTCGAAGAGGGGGCTGACAAAGCTTATTGGCCCGTCTATATCAGCTCTCACATCGTTAGACCGGCGTCCAACGGCGCCGATTGAAGCGGCGGCCCTGGATGGCCCGCCGCTTTTTTATTGCTCTGGACCGAACGCCTTGCGCGCCAAGACCGCTGAAGATCGCCACCTGCTGGAACTGATCGATCCCATCGCCGAGAGCCTGGGTCTGGCGGTGGTGCGCGTGCGTCTGATGGGCGGGACGCTGCGCCGCCGGCTGCAGATCATGGCCGAGCGGCCCAGCGACAATGACATCGCAGTCGAGGAATGCGCCCGGCTGAGCCGTGCCGTGTCCGAGGTGTTCGACGCCGCCGACCCGATCGCCGGCGAATATCTGCTGGAGGTGTCTTCGCCCGGCGTGGACCGCCCCCTGACGCGGCTGATCGACTTCGACCTGTTCGACGGGTTCGAGGCGCGCCTGGAAACCGACCGCATGATCGAGGGGCGCAAGCGCTTCAAGGGCGTGCTGGCCGGCGTTGACGGCGACAACATCGCCATCGATCTGGACGGTGAGGAAGACACCGCCCTAATCCCGTTCGAGTGGCTCGTCGATGCCAAGCTGGTGCTGACCGATGCCCTGCTGAACCGAGGCGCGGCCATCCGTGCAGCGCGCGGCGAGCCGGAGGATGTCGCGGACGACGCGCCGTCCTCGCCTGGAGCCGGAACCGGCCGGGGCGTGCCTCAGCCCAAGAAGACGTTCAAAAAGACCCCCAAACCCACTCCTTCCAAGACCAACAAGCCCAAGAGGGACCAAGCCTGATGGCCGTCACCGGAATTTCCGCCAATCGTCTCGAACTGCTGCAGATCGCCGATGCGGTCGCGCGCGAGAAGAACATCGACAAGGAAATCGTCGTCGAGGCGATCGAGGAGGCGATCCAGAAGGGTGCCAAGTCCCGTTACGGTGCCCACCACGACATCCGCGCCAAGATCGACATCAAGACCGGCGAACTGAGCCTGACCCGCCATGTCACCATCGTCGAGGACGACTGGCAGCCCGAAGACGAGCTGGAAGAGTTCAACGACAGCGCCATGGTGCGGCTGAGGGACGCCTCCAAGCGCGATCCCGAGGCGGTCGTCGGCAAGGAATATGTCGAGAACCTGCCGCCCTTCGAATTCGGCCGGGTGCAGACCCAGATGGCCCGCCAGGTCGTCATGGGCAAGGTTCGCGACGCCGAGCGCGCCAATCAGTACGAAGAGTTCAAGGACCGCGTCGGCGAGATCGTCAACGGCACGGTCAAGCGGGTCGAATACGGCAACACCATCGTCGACCTGGGCCGCGGCGAGGGCATCATGCGCCGCAACGACTCCATCCCGCGCGAGGTGTTCAACATCGGCGACCGGGTCCGCACCTACATCTATGACGTCCGGCCCGAGGCCAAGGGGCCGCAGGTCATGCTGTCGCGCGCCCACCCCGGCTTCATGGCCAAGCTGTTCGCCCAGGAAGTGCCCGAGGTTTATGACGGCGTGATCGAGATCCGCGCCGCCGCCCGCGACGCCGGCTCGCGCGCCAAGATGGCCGTGCTCTCGAACGACTCTTCGATCGATCCGGTCGGCGCCTGCGTCGGCATGCGCGGCTCGCGCGTCCAGGCCGTGGTGGCCGAGCTGCAGGGCGAGAAGATCGACATCATCCAGTGGAACCCGGACGAGCCGACCTTCATCGTCAACGCCCTGGCTCCGGCTGAGGTGTCCAAGGTCGTGCTGGACGAGGAGGCCGACCGCGTCGAGGTCGTTGTGCCTGACGAACAGCTGAGCCTGGCCATCGGCCGTCGCGGCCAGAATGTGCGCCTGGCCAGCCAGCTGACCGGCTGGCAGATCGACATCATCACCGAGAGCCAGGACTCTGAGCGTCGCCAGCGCGAGTTCAGCGAGCGGACCCAGCTGTTCCAGGAAGCTCTGGACGTCGACGAAGTCATCGCCCAGCTGCTGGTCACCGAAGGCTTCGCCACGGTCGAGGATTTGGCCTTCGTGGAAGCCTATGAAATCTCGGACATCGAAGGCTTCGATGAGGAGACGGCCGAGGAACTGCAGGCCCGCGCCCGCGACTTCCTGGACCGTCAGGCGGCCGCCCTGGACGCCAAGCGGGTCGAACTGGGCGTGCTGGACGAAGTCATGACGGTGCCCGGCGTGACCGGCGCGATCGCCGTGGCCCTGGGCGAGGGCGGTATCAAGACCGTCGAGGACCTGGCCGACCTGGCTACCGACGAAATCCGCGGCGGCTACGAGGTCCGGAACGGCGAGCGGGTCAAGGTGGCCGGTGTGCTGGAATCCTTCAGCCTCAGCCAGGAAGACGCCGAAATGCTGATCCTTCAGGCCCGTGTCGCGGCTGGCTGGATCGATGCCTCGGAACTGCCTCAGCCGCCCGAGCCGGCGTATGAGGAAGGCGAGGAGCTGGCCGAAGGCGAATATGACGCCGACGCCGTCTTCGCCGCCCCGGCTGCTGCCGGAGACGAGGGGCTGGAGCATGCGGAGCTGGACAACGGCGACGCGGAGGTCTTCGGCGAGGACCTCGAAAAATCGCGCGACGCGTGATGGAGCGCTGGACCGTCCATGGGATTGCGCGACGCGACGACTGATCGAGAACGCCGCGACCTGGTGTCCCACCAGGTCATGGACGAATCTCGCCTGATCCGTTTCGTCGCCGCCCCGGACGGCAGCGTCGCACCCGACCTCGGCCGCAAATTGCCGGGGCGGGGCCTTTGGGTCGCTGCCGACCGGGCCTCGGTCCAGGCGGCGGTCAAGAAGAACCTGTTCGCCCGCTCGGCTAAGGCCCCGCTCAAGCCGGCGGCCGATCTGGCCGAGCGGGTCGAAAGCCTGTTGTATCGCCGCTGTCTGGAGCAGCTGGGACTTGCCCGGCGCGAAGGCGTGCTTATCTCGGGGTTCGAGAAATCCGCGGCGGCCATCCGTGCGGGCCGCGCAGCCTGGCTGATCGAGGCCGCGGATGGGTCCGCGGACGGTCGCGGCAAGCTTTTCGGCCTGATCCGGCACGCCCGACCGACCCCGGAGATATGCGGCGCGTTCGGTGCTGACGATTTGAGTTTGGCCCTTGGGCTGGAAAATGCGATACACGCGGTTCTGCTCGCGGGTGGGCGGGCCGATCGCTGGACCATGGAGGTCAAGCGGCTGGCCGGATTTCGACCGCTGCGCCCACGGGATTGGCTTCTGGACGAACCAGAAGTTGGCCCCGAGAGCGGATCAGTTGAGGCCGCGGAACAGGCTGTTGGCGGGCGGGGTGCCGTCTCCTGAAAGGGAGGCGGGGCTGCGCACGTCCTTTTGTATTTGACGACGACGACTTTGGACTAAGACCGGGCGGACCTCTCCGCCCCCCAGTAAAGCGACCGGATGAGCGACGAGAACGACAAGACGAATGAAGGCCAGGGCACGAGCCAGGGCGGTCAGGGCCAAACCGGGCAGGGAACGGGAACGCCGTCCCAGACGGGACCGCGCGCGCCCCTCAGCCTGAAGCCGCGCCAGGCGGGATCGGTCTCGACCGGTACCGTGCGCCAGAGCTTCAGCCACGGCCGGACCAAGACGGTCGTGGTCGAAACCAAGCGCCGTATCGGCGCTGCGCCCGGCCATCAGCGCCCGCAGGGCTTCGACGTCGCCGCCCGTCGTCCCGAGCCTGCGCCCGGCTCTACGGCCCCGCGTCCGGCTCCGCGCGACATTGCCGCCGGCAACCTGTCCAGTTCCGAACAAGAGGCGCGCCGCCGCGCGATCGAACTGGCGACCCAGCAGCAGGCCGAGCGTGAACGCAAGGCTGCCGCCGAGCGCCTTCAGCGCGATCAGGCCGCCCGCGAGCAGGCTGCCGCAGCGGACCGTGCTGCCCAGGCTGCGCGCGACGAGGCCGCCGCCGCCCGTGCCGCGGCCGAAAAGGCCCGCGCCGAGGCAGAGAAGCTGGCGGCTTCGGGTGCCAAGCCCGCTGCCCCGGCGGCTCCCGCAGCCCCTGCGGCTCCTGCGGCTACGGCTCAGACGCCTGCGCCCGCTGCTTCTGCTCCCGAGCCGACGCCGGCCCCGGCCCCGCCTGCTCCGGCCCGTCCTGCACCTCCGGCCCGTCCGGTGGTCAATTTCGGCCAGCGTGTTCCCAAGCAGCCGAGCGCAAACCCCGGTCGTGCCCCCATCGATCGCCCCGCCTTCGGAGGCCGCTCGGCCCGCGAAGCGGCGCTCGGGGGTGGCGAACGCGCCTTCACGGCCCGTCCCGGTGCCGAACGCGCGTCGGGTGCCGCCACGCCGCGCCCGACCCAGACTGTCCGCTATTCGGCCCTGACGCCCAAGCCTGCTCCGAGCCCTGCTGCACGCGGTCCTCGCCCGGGACCTGGCGGCGCTGCGACCCCGCCGGGAGAGACCAATGTCGCCCGTCCGTCCCGCGCGCCCGGTGCCGGCTTCACCCGCCCGGCCAAGCCGGAGGATGATCGTGACCGCCGCTTCTCAGACGCGGGGCCCGGCAAGGCCGTCTCGCGTCAGCGCGGCGAGCCCAAGCGCCGCGAAGGCCGACTGACTATCCAGGCCGTGGCTGGTGGCGACGAGGATGCCGCCGAACGGATGCGCTCGCTGGCCTCGGTTCGCCGGGCCCGTGAACGCGAGAAGGAAAAGCGCAAGGGCGGAGCCACCGAGGCCCCGCGCACCGCGCGCGAAGTCGTCATCCCTGACGTCATCACGGTCCAGGAACTGTCCAACCGTATGGCTGTGCGGGGCGTCGACATCATCAAGTTCCTGATGCGTCAGGGTCTGATGATGAAGATCAACGACGTCATCGATTCCGACACGGCCGAACTGGTGGCGGACGAGTTCGGCATGACGGTTCGCCGCGTGTCCGAAAGCGACGTCGAAACCGGCTTCCTCGATGCTGCGGACGACGAAGGGGCGACCCAGCCCCGCGCGCCGGTCGTGGCGATCATGGGCCACGTCGATCACGGCAAGACCTCTCTGTTGGACGCGCTGCGCACCACCGATGTGGCGGCGGGCGAGGCCGGCGGCATCACCCAGCACATCGGGGCCTATCAGGTGCGCCTGGAAAGCGGCGATCGCGTCACCTTCCTGGACACGCCCGGCCACGCCGCCTTCAGCGCCATGCGTGCGCGTGGGGCGAATGTGACCGACATCGTGGTTCTGGTCGTGGCTGCCGACGACGGCGTCATGCCCCAGACGATCGAAGCCATTCAGCACGCCAAGTCGGCCAACGCCCCGATCATCGTGGCGGTGAACAAGATCGACAAGCCGGACGCCAATCCGCAGAAGGTCGTCAACGAACTGCTTCAGCACGAAATCATCGCTGAAAGCCTGGGTGGCGACACCCAGATCATCGAACTGTCGGCCAAGAACCGCACCAATCTGAACGGCCTCATCGACGCCATTCTGGTGCAGGCCGAGGTGATGGACCTGCGGGCCAATGCCGATCGCTCGGCCGAAGGCGTGGTCATCGAAGCCAAGCTGGACAAGGGACGCGGCCCGGTGGGCACGGTTCTCGTCAAGCGCGGCACCCTGAAGCGCGGCGATATCGTCGTGGCGGGTTCGGCATGGGGCAAGGTGCGCGCCCTGCTGAACGAGCGCGGCGAGCAGCTGACGGACGCCGGTCCCTCGGTGCCGGTCGAGATCCTGGGTCTGGACGAAGCGCCCGGACCTGGCGAGCCCTTCGCCGTGGTCGAGAACGAGGCCCGTGCCCGCGAACTGACCGAGTATCGTGACCGCGTGCGGCGCGAGAAGGCGACCGGCGGCATCAACCAGGTCTCCCTGGCCGACATGATGTCCAAGCTGGGCTCCAAGAAGATCTCGGAGCTGCCGGTCCTCATCAAGGCAGACGTGCAGGGCTCGGCCGAGGCCATCGTCGGCTCGCTGGAGAAGATGGGCAACGACGAGGTCCGCGCGCGGGTCATCATGTCCGGTGCCGGTGGTATCACCGAGAGCGACGTCAACCTGGCCAAGTCGGCCGGGGCCCCGATCATCGGTTTCAACGTCCGTGCCTCGAAACAGGCCCGTGACTTGGCCGACCGCGAGGGCGTGGAAATTCGCTACTATGCGATCATCTACGACCTCCTGGACGATCTGAAGGGTGTGCTTTCGGGCATGTTGGCGCCGATCCAGCGCGAAACCTTCCTGGGCAATGCCAAGGTCCTTCAGGTGTTCGACATCTCCAAGGTCGGCAAGATCGCCGGCTGCCGGGTGTCGGAAGGTGTGGTGCGCAAGGGCGCGCGCGTCCGGATCATCCGCGACGACGTCGTCGTTCTGGAACTGGGCACGCTCAACACGCTCAAGCGCTTCAAGGACGAGGTCAACGAGGTGCCCTCGGGCCAGGAATGCGGCATGCATTTCCAGGGCTTCCAGGACATCAAGGAAGGCGACTTCATCGAGTGCTTTACCGTCGAAGAGATCAAGCGGTCGCTCTAAGTCGAGGGCACTACCACTCGGCTCGCGGAGCCTCGCTGCTTGAGCGCAGGTTGAACTCTATGCGGCGGAAGCAGGCTTGGCCCCGCTTCCGCCGCAGTCGTTTCGGATGTCGTTGTTCATGACCCGCACCCTCGCCGTCTTCCTTGCCGCTCTCCTGACCGCCACGCCGGCCGTGGCCGAGACACGCCTGTGGGCCTATGACGCCGCCGACCGCGTGACCCAGGCCCTGACGCGCGGCGTGACCTTGCGGGTTCAGCGGGGACTGTTCGGCGCGGTCAGGGTCGAAACCCTGTTTTCCACCTCGGCACGCGGATCGGCAGAGATGCGCCGGGGTGGCCCCGACGGTGTCCGCCGGGCCCTGCCCGCCGGATCCACCGAAACCGCCGTCTATTCGATCGTCGCCCAGGGGGACGGGCGCGGCTTGTCGCGGGCGCTGTGTCCGGGCTCGGACGAGGCCTGGCTGGTGCTGGGCCGGGTCCGTCAGGGTCGGCCCGTGGTCATGCAGGCCGTGGGCCGATGGGCGGACGGCACATTCCGGCACTGCGTCCAGCTCAGCTATAGCTATCGCGGCGAATGGGCCGGGCCGCCGAACGGCCTGGGCGCGCCGGAGGAACCTTCCCTTTCCGAGCGATAGAATTCGCGCTGTCACAGGACGGCGTTACGATAGGGGCATGCCTGCTCCCCGCCGCCCGGTCTGTCCGTCATGAAGCGTGCCGCCGCCTTTCTGGGGACGTTGTGCCTTGTCCTGCTTCTGCTGGCCTTCGACGAGAGGGGCGCAGAGCGCGCCTATCATGTCGTCCGCGACGGTGTTGGCCGGGCAAAGGTCCTGCTGACGAGGGCGGAGGTGCCCCCGGCCCCCGCTTCGCGAGGGGTCGTGCTGATCGGCCGGTTCGAGCCGGTGGGCGACGCCGCCGAAACAATCGGGACGCTGGACCTGGTGGCTGCCGAGGTCCGCTTCGAGAAGGCCGGTGTGCTGAAGACTCAGCCCCATCGCATCGCCTATGGCCGTGAAGCCTTCGTCGCCCCGCTGGGTGCCGCACCCACCGATCAGGTGGAGTTGCGCCGGGTCGTGCCGGCCAAGGGTCAGAGCGCGGTGGCGGCCACGCCGGCCTGTTCGGATGAGGCTCCCGGCTGGATTGCCCTGCTGCCGCGGGGCCGTCAGATGGATGTGATGCTGTTCCGTCCCGGCCCGGCACCCGGTACGACCGACGCCGAAGGCACCCTGTGCGGGCACTATCGTTTCGAGGGACAATGAGCGGCCGCCGATCCTCCACCCTGCTGCTGCCTCTGTTGGCGGTCACAGCCCTGGCAGCCGTCGCGGCGACCTGGACCTGGGCGCGAGAGGGGGACCCGAGCCTCTATCCGGCGCGCCAGGGCGGGGTCACGGTCCATATTCTCGACAACGGCTTCCACACCGACCTCGCCGTCCCGCGGGCCGCCCTCCTGGCTCAGTCCGGGCCGCTTGCCGATGCCGTGGCCACCCTGCCGGCGGGTGACTGGATCCTGATCGGCTGGGGCGATGCCAAATTCTATGTCGAACAGACCCCGATTCAGCAGCGGTTGCCGGACGGGCTGCGCGCCTTTTTCCGGCCCGGCAATGCCTCGGTCGTCATGCTCGACCCGGCACAGCGGGATCCGGCGCTGCTGTCCGCCGAGGACGGCCGGGCGTCGCTGACACTGTCACCTGCGGGGTTCGCTGCCATGGCGCGCCGGATCGAGCAGTCGCTGGCGCTTACCGATGGCCGGGCTGTGGTCGTGACGGCCCGGCCCGGTGACGATGCGCGTTTCTTCGCCAGTCGCGAGCATTTCTGGATCGGATATCTGTGCAACAACTGGACGGCGCGTGTCCTGAACGCGGCGGGCTTGTCGATCCGGCCCATGCGGACGGTGACCTCGGGCGAGGTCATGGCGACGGTCACGCGCGCTGCGGGCCAAGAAAGCGTCCAACTGGACACGGCGACGCGGCGCGACTAGACCGCCCCTCCTGTCTGGCTGGCCTCTTTTAAGGTTCTGGCCTTGATTTCCGACCGGGTCCGATCCCCGGATGCGTGAAGGATCACCTCCCATGAGCAATCGCAAACCCAAATCCTCCAAAGGCAAGGGCGGGGCCGGCGAGGTCAGCCAGCGCCAGCTGCGTGCCGCGGAAATGATCCGCCATGCGCTGGTGGAGGTGATGCGCGAGAACGAGATTCACGACCCGGCCCTGACCGGTGTCTCGATCACGGTAAGCGAGGTGCGTCTGTCGCCTGACCTGAAACACGCCACCTGCTTCGTCGAACCCCTGGGCGCGGGCGTCGAAACCGCGCCGGTCGCGGGCCACGAGTCCGAGATCATCAAGGCGCTCAATACTCATGCCAAGTTCCTGCGCGGTGCGCTGGGGCGGCACATCGACATGCGCTTCACTCCCGATCTGCGCTTCCGCCACGACGAGAGCTTCGTCGCGGCCGAACGTCTGAACCGCCTGCTGGACGATCCCCGGGTGCGGGCTGATGTCGATGCGGCTCCGCTTGATGACGATCTGGACGATGGCGGGGCAACCGAACCCCAGGGCCGCGCCTAGTGGGACGGCGAAAATCGGGTGACGTCGTCAACGGCTGGGTCTGTCTGGACAAGCCGTTCGAGCTGGGATCGACCGATGCCGTGTCGCGTGTCCGGCGTCTGTTCAATGCCCAGAAGGCGGGACATGCGGGCACGCTGGACCCCCTGGCCAGCGGCATCCTGCCCATCGCCCTGGGCGAGGCGACCAAGACGGTGCCCTATCTGATGGAGGCGCAGAAGGTCTATCGCTTCACCATAAACTGGGGCGTCTCGACCGACAGTGTGGATCGCGAGGGGCAGATCGTTGCCAGATCCGACGTCCGGCCCTCGCCAGAGGCCGTTCGCGCAGCCCTTCCGAGCTTCGTAGGCGAGATCGATCAGACCCCGCCCCGGTTCAGCGCCATCAAGGTGGACGGACAACGGGCCTATGACCTGGCCCGTGAAGGGGCCGAGTTCGAACTGGCCAGCCGCCGCGTAACCATCCATGAGGCCGCCGTCACGGCCACACCCGATGCCGATCACGTCGAACTGACCATTCGCACCGGCAAGGGTGTCTATGTCCGCTCCCTTGCCCGCGATCTGGCGATCATGCTGGGCGCGGAGGGGCATGTTTCGGCCCTGCGGCGCGAGGCGGTCGGGCCGTTTTCGACGCAGAATGCCGTAACACTGGATATTCTCGCCGATCTGGTGCATAGGAACGCCGCCTTGGAAGGCTTGCTTCCCGTGGCGACCGCCCTGGACGACATCCCGGAGCTGGCCGTGACGGATCAAGACGCCTTCTCGCTTCGGCAGGGACGGCCGATCGTTCTGCTCCCCAGACAGGTCGAAACGCTCAAGGGTCGTCTTGCCGACGGCTCCAGAACCGTTTCGGTTTTTCAGGGTCAGACGCTCGTCGCTCTCGGTCAGTTGCGGGCCGGACGGCTAGAACCCGACCGCATTTTCAATCTCTGATACTGGAGAACCACGATGTCGATTACTGCTGAACGCAAGCAGGAAGTCATCACTGAGAACGCCCGTTCCGCGGGCGACACCGGCTCGGCCGAGGTTCAGGTCGCGATCCTGTCGGAACGCATCGCCAACCTGACCGAGCACTTCAAGACCCACAAGAAGGACAACCATTCGCGTCGCGGTCTGCTCAAGATGGTTTCGCAGCGCCGTCGCCTTCTGGACCACCTCAACAAGGTCGATCGCGAGCGGTACACTGCACTGATCACCAAGCTGGGCCTGCGTCGCTAAGCGCTGTCCAGGACTAGGATTCCGAGGCGCGGGCCATGTCCGCGCCTCTTTCCATACCTAACGACCACCGGTGCGCCGCCGGACGTACGGCGCAGGACCCGAGCGGCAAAGCGTCAGCAAAGCTGCAAAGCCGGTTCACACTATCGAAGACGCGAGGGCCACAGCGGTCCTCTTTTACTCCCGAACCGATCGCCATGGGGCGGCCGGTTCATGGATCGAAGGACTGAACGCCCGACGCATCCGCCCCCACTGATGGGACCCCGCCGGGAATACGCCCGCCGGGATACGAAAGACGAAATATGTTCGACATCAAACGCAAGACGATCGAATGGGCCGGACGCCCGCTGACACTGGAGACGGGCCGCATTGCCCGCCAGGCCGACGGTGCCGTGCTGGCGACCTATGGCGAGACCGTGGTCCTGGCCACTGTCGTTTACGGCCGTGCGCCCAAGCCGGGTCTGGATTTCTTCCCCCTGACCGTCAACTACCAAGAAAAGACCTTTGCCGCCGGCAAGATCCCGGGCGGTTACTTCAAGCGTGAAGGCCGTCCGACCGAAAAGGAAACCCTGGTTTCCCGCCTGATCGACCGCCCGATCCGCCCCCTGTTCGTCAAGGGCTTCAAGAACGAGACCCAGGTGGTCGTCACCGTGCTGCAGCACGATCTGGAGAACGACCCCGACGTCCTGGCCATGGTCGCCACCTCGGCGGCCCTGACGATCTCGGGCGTGCCCTTCATGGGCCCGATCGCGGCCGCCCGCGTCGGCTACATCAACAATGAGCTGGTGCTGAACCCGACCATCGACCAGTTGACCGAGTCCGACCTGGATCTGGTCGTCGCCGGCACCGCCGACGCCCTGATGATGGTGGAATCCGAAGCCAAGGAACTGTCGGAACAGACCTTCCTCGACGCCCTGATGTTCGCCCACAAGGGCATGCAGCCGGTCATCGACGCCATCATCGAACTGGCCGAGCACGCCGCCAAGGAGCCGTTCGACTTCCAGGCCGAGGACCACTCCGACGTCGTCACCGCGATCCAGAACCTGGTCGGCGAGGACATCAAGGCCGCCTACACCCACACGGCCAAGCATGACCGCCACAACGCCGTCGGCGCCGCCAAGAAGAAGGCCGCCGAAGCCCTGGTGAAGACCGACGAGAATCCGGACGGCGTCGAGCCGGCCAAGTTCTCGACCGCCTTCAAGGAATGCGAAGCCCACGTCCTGCGTCGCGACATCATCGACAACGGCCACCGTGTCGATGGCCGCGCTCTGGACAAGGTCCGCGACATCGTTTCGGAAGTCGGCATCTTCCCGCGCACCCACGGCTCGGCCCTGTTCACCCGCGGCGAAACCCAGGCGATCGTCGTCGCCACCCTGGGCACCGGCGAGGACGAGCAGTACATCGACGCCCTGACCGGGACGTACAAAGAGAAGTTCCTGCTGCACTACAACTTCCCTCCCTATTCGGTCGGCGAGACCGGACGGATGGGCGGTGCTGGTCGCCGGGAAATCGGTCACGGCAAGCTGGCCTGGCGGGCGATCCGCCCGATGCTGCCTTCGAACGAGGACTTCCCCTACACGATCCGTCTGGTGTCGGAGATCACCGAGTCCAACGGCTCGTCCTCCATGGCCACGGTCTGCGGTTCGTCGCTGGCGCTGATGGATGCGGGCGTGCCGCTGAAGAAGCCCGTGTCGGGCATCGCCATGGGCCTGATCCTGGAGCCGTCGGGTGAGTTCGCTATCCTGTCGGACATCCTGGGTGACGAAGACCACCTGGGCGACATGGACTTCAAGGTCGCCGGCACCCGTGACGGCATCACCAGCCTTCAGATGGACATCAAGGTCGCCGGTATCACCGAAGAGATCATGAAGAAGGCCATCGCCCAGGCGTCGGCCGGTCGCCTGCACATCCTGGACGAGATGGACAAGGCCATCGACGGCGCCCGGACCGAGCTGGGCGAGTTCGCGCCCAAGATCGAGTCCATCAAGGTTCCGGTCGACAAGATCCGCGAAGTGATCGGCACCGGCGGCAAGGTGATCCGCGAGATCGTCGAAAAGACCGGCGCCAAGATCAACATCGAGGACGACGGCACGGTCAAGATCGCCGCTTCGGAGCAGGAAAAGATCGACGCCGCCAAGACCTGGATCCAGTCCATCGTGTCCGAGCCCGAGCCCGGCATGATCTATTCCGGCAAGGTCGTGAAGGTCGTCGACTTCGGCGCCTTCGTGAACTTCTTCGGGGCCAAGGACGGCTTGGTCCACGTCAGCCAGATCGCTCTGGAACGCGTCGCCAACCCGGCCGACGTCCTGAGCGAGGGCCAGGAGGTCAAGGTCAAGTTCCTGGGCATGGACGATCGCGGCAAGACCAAGCTGTCGATGAAGGTCGTCGATCAGACCACGGGTGAAGACCTGACGGACAAGATCAACGCCGAACGGGCCGAACGCGGCGAGCCGCCTCTGGCCGAGGATACCGGTGGCGGTGGCCGTCCCAAGCGGGACGGCGAGCGTGGCGGCGACCGTGGTCGCAGCCGTCGCTGATCCAGCGATCGAATGAAACGGGCCCCGCTGGAAACAGCGGGGCCTTTTTCTTAGGCTGCGGAAATCAGCGCATCATCCAGGGCACGCGCACGGACCGCAGCCTCGCGCGCGGTGATCCGGGCGGCATAGGGGGCAAAGGCCGGGCGTTCGGGGATGGATTTGAACTGCAGCCCCCAGGCGATCTGACTGCCGACATAGACATCGGCGGCGCTGAACCTCTCGCCAAGGATATAGGGGCCGCCGCTCACGGCGGTCTCCAGGGTATCGATCACGGTGTCGAAGGTGCCGTAACCGACCATGCCCGCCTTGTCGGCAGGGGCAAGCAGACCCAGCGATCTGGCCGTGACCGCAGCCTCGACCGGCCCCGCGGCAAAGAACATCCAGCGCAGATAGGGCCCGCGCATCGGGTCATCCAGCGCCGGCGCCAGGCCCGCCTGAGGGAAGGCGTCGGCCAGATAGGCACAGATCGCCGCGCATTCGCTGACGGTCACTTCGCCATGGGTGATCGTCGGCACCTTGCCCATGGGGTTCAGCGCCAGATAGTCGGGGGCCTTCATCGTGGTGCCATAGTCCAGGACGACGGCCCGATACGGTTGGCCGACTTCCTCCAGCATCCACCGGACGATCCGGCCTCGCGACATCGGATTGGTATAGAAGACGATCTCTTCGGCCACGGCTATCTCCCTCCAGTTGTGACGGGAACATAGCAAGAACGCGGGTCTGCGGAAAGCCCGGGATATCAGGGGGCCGTTCCGTCCCATTCCGCCAACACACCAGGATCGGTTTCGTGATTCATCGCCTCGTTGCGCCAAGCGAGGAACCGGGCGGTATCGGCCAGGCGCGACAGGGCCCAGACGGCCGCGCCCCGGACCAAGGCTGACTCGTCGCCGAGCCGGGCCTGTGCCGCAGCGATCAGGTTCGGATCGGCGCTGTTTCCGATCGCATAAAGGACGTTCCGCACGAACCGGTCCCGGCCGATCCGCTTGACGGGGTTTTTGGCGAAAAGAGTGCGAAAGGCGGCGTCATCCAGGGCAGCCAGGTCCGAAAGCCGCGGCGAAACGAGAGCGGCGCGGGCCATCAATCGTCCCTCGCGGGCCGTGCTGGCGAATTTGTTCCAGGGGCAGACGGCCAGACAGTCGTCGCAGCCATAGATCCGGCTGCCGGTCGCGGTGCGGAACTCGACCGGCCATGGGCCAGCGAACTCTATGGTCAGGTAGGACAGGCAGCGCCGCGCATCCAGCTGATAGGGGGCCGGAAAGGCATTGGTGGGACAGGCGGTCAGACAGGCGGTGCAGGAGCCGCAATGGTCGATCTCGGCGGCGTCGACCTCCAGCTCTGCCGCGGTCAGGATGACGCCCAGGAACAGCCAGTTGCCGTGGCGGCGCGACAGCAGATTGGTGTGCTTGCCCTGCCAGCCCAGGCCGGCCCGCTGGGCCAGCGGCTTCTCCATCAGGGGGGCGGTGTCGACGAAGACCTTGACGTCCTGCCCCGTCAAGGCGGCGACCTGGCCGGCCAGGGTCTTCAGGCGGCCCTTGATGACCTCGTGATAGTCGTCGCCCCGCGCATAGACCGACAGATAGCCTGCACCCACGTCAGCCATCTGCGGCAGGGGATCGGTCTCGGGGCCATAGTTCATGCCCAGGACAATCGCCGTCCTGGCTCCATCCCACATGGCCGTGGGGTGGGCGCGGCGGGCCAGGGTGGTTTCCATCCAGCCCATCTCCCCGTGACGCCCGGCCTGGACGAAATGGGCCAGCCGCTCTCCGGCATTCCACGGCTCGGCCGCCGAGGCGAACTGGCAGGCGTCAAAGCCCAGGGCCAGGGCGCGTTCGCGAATGGAGGGACGGGGATCGACGGCCATGGCAGGCGGTCTGGACGCGATCGGCTCAGAAATCCAGATCGGCGTACCAGGCTACGGCCGCCACGCCCGGAAAGCGGTCCGCCAGCAGGGGCCGGAAACAGGGCCGGGACTTGATCTTCATGTACCAGGTCTTCAGCGACGGCCAGGACGCCCACGGCACCTCGCCGAAATAGTCCAGGATCGACAGATGGGCAGCCGCCACCAGGTCCGCTTGACTGAGACGACGCCCCGCCAGCCAGTCGCGTGCGGCGGCCAGAGACTCCAGAAGAGCCAGGTGCGCCTTCAGGGCCTCGCGTCCCTCGCGCAGGGCCCGGGCCTCGGGTGGTCCCAGTCGCAGAAGCGGCTTTTCCATCCGCTCATGCAGCAGGACAGCGTCGACTTCGTCGGTGAAGCGTCGCTCGAACCAGGCCACCAGGCGGCGGGCCTCTGCGCGTTCGGCGGCATCGCCCGGCAACAGGACGGCGTCCTTGGTCCGGTCCTCGATCCAGCCCAGGATCGACGCGATCTCGCACAAGGTCAGGGCACGGCCCTGATGGGTTGTCTGCAGCACGGGAGGCATGCCCGACGGGTTCAGGTCACGCACCGGGCAGTCCGCTTCCCAGGGCCGGACCGCAGTCTCGGTCCATTCGATCCGGGCTTCGCCCAGCGCCAGGCGCGCGGCACGCGACGCGGGGTCGAAGGCAAAATGATACAGCAGCGTCTCGGCCATGGCGCAGTCCTGCACCCCAGGCCGTTAATCCGGCGTTTACCGCGCGGCCCAGGGTTCGTTCAGGACCAGGGACCCTTGGAGGGCGTCGCCGACGGGCTGGGCGGTACCGCCGAGGATCCGGTGGCCGGAGCGTTGTCCGGGGCCGCTGTGTGGGTTTCGGCCCGGCCGCGCGGGTCCGGGTGAATAATGATGTCGGCTCCCGGCCGAACGGCCAGAACGCGGCGTTCGGCCTCCACCACGATGTCGTGGGCCTGGATCAGGGTCAGGCTGGGTTCCAGATCTACATGCATCTGGACCATCAGGATCGGCCCGGCCCGGCGGGTTCGCAACTGATGAACGCCGGATATGCGGGGATCGGCCAGAACGGCGGTGGTGACGGCAATCCGGTCTTCGTCCGGCGCGGCGCGATCCAGCAGTTGCTGGGCTGCGACCCGCAGCATGCCTGCCGCCCCCCAGAACAGCCAGACCGCCACGACCAGACCGGCCGCCGCGTCCAGGCCGGGCGCGTTCAGGAAGGCTCCCGATGCGACGCCGATCAGCGCGACCAGATTGGCCGCCATGTCCGCCGCATAGTGGGCGCGGTCGCCCGCCACGGCGATGGACCCGCTGGCCTTGACGGCACGGGTCTGCATCCACACCAGCCAGCCGGTCAGGGCCATGGAGATCAGCATGACGCCCACGCTCCAGCTGCCGGCGGTGACCGGGCGCGGGTCCAGTATGCGGTTCACTGCGGCCCAGCCGATGAACAGGGCCGAGGCGAACACCAGTCCGGCCTGGACGAGAGCGGCCAGAGCCTCCGCCTTTCCATGGCCATAGCGATGCGCCTCGTCGGGCGGGGCGGCGGCCCAGCGCACGGCATAGAAGGTGGCCAGGGACGCGATCAGGTCCAGCCCGGAATCCGCCAGGGTGGCCAGGATCGATACCGAGCCGGAAGCCCCCAGCGCAAAGGCCTTGAGGGCGATCAGGACGACGGCCACTCCGACCGACAGGCCGGTCACCCGGCGCACGGTCAGCTGGGCGTCGATCCGTGCCTGATCTGTATTGCCCGAGGAGGAGGGAGCGGTCATTCCGCCTTGTCGCCGAAAGCGACACCCTTGCCAATGCCAGGCTGCAAAACGCGGTTCGATGCGTTAACCTTAGCTTTATGGTCATCAAACCGCCGCATGGTCCGCGGGTAGATCACACCGACATTCAATCGATGGGACGGGACATGGACGCCGAAGGGCGCTGGATCGGACGAGGCGAGGCGCTGTCGCGCCTGGGCGTCAAGCCCCAGACCCTCTACGCCTATGTCAGCCGGGGCCGGATTGCGGCCCGGCCCGATCCCACCGACCCCCGGCGCAGCCTGTATGCCGTCGATGACATCGCCCGAATGGCCTCTGGACAGGGCTCCGCAGCGGGGGGCGACAGCCTGGTCCTGGTGCCGGCTCAGGGCGCAGCGGCCAGGGGCGAGGCGAGCATTCTGTCGTCGGTGTCCGTGGTGGCCGGCGGGCGACTGTTCTATCGGGGACTGGACGCCGCCCAGCTGTCTCAGAACGCGACGGTCGAAGAGGTCGCGCGCCGCCTCTGGCATCTGCGGGAAGCCAATCCCTTTCCGGGGCTTAAGCCACGGGTGGATGCGGTAACCGGGGGCTCGGCCCGCGCGCGCCTGTATGCGGCCCTCGGCCGGCGGGCCCAGGAAGACGCCGTGTCGACCAGCCGGGCGGCGGATGAGCTTCGCCACGAGGCCGCATCAGTCCTGAACGAAGCGGTGGATGCGGTCGCCGGTCCCGGCCCCCGCCTGCATTTCCATCAGCGTCTCGCTCGCGGCTGGAAGGTGCTGGAGCGCGACGCCCATCTGATCCGCCGGGCCCTGGTTCTGTCTGCCGATCACGAACTGGACGCCGCCGTGCTGGCAAGCCGGGCGGCAGCCAGCGGCGGCGCACCGATGGCGGGTGCCGCCCTGGCCGGGATCACCACCGTGGCCGGGTCTCGACTGGCGATGGAGGTGGGCTCGGTCTCGGCCTGGCTGTTCGAGGCGCGGCGCGACCCTGCCGCGGCCGTGCGTCGCCGCTTCGAGGCCGAGGGCAGGGTCCCCGGCTTCGGTTCAGCCGACTGGCCCGAAGGAGACCCCCGCGCAGCGGCGCTGCTGGGTGCTACCGACCTGCCGACTGATCTGGCGACGGTGCTGCATCAGGGGCGGGACGTCAGCGGTCACGAACCCGATCTGGCCATGGCCCTGGCCCTGGTGGCCCGCCGCCTGGATCTGCCCCGCGAGGGGGCGTCGGACCTGCTGATGATCGGGCGGCTGACCGGTCTTCTGGCCCATGCTCTGGATCAGGCCATCGATGGCTCGCCTATCCGGGCCCGGCTGCGCTATGTGGGTCCTGAACCTGGCGCGAACTGATCGGCCGGGCAGCGATCGGGGATTTCATGGCGGACTGGCTGGCGGCGATCATACTGGGCCTTGTCGAGGGGCTGACCGAGTTCATCCCTGTCTCCTCGACCGGTCACCTGCTCTTGACCAAACAGGCCCTCGGCCTGGGCGACGAGCCTTGGGACACCTTTATCGTCATGATCCAGCTGGGAGCCATCCTGGCGGTGGTGGCCCTCTATTTCCAAAGGCTGTGGAAGGTCCTTCTGGGCCTGCCCGGCAAGGATCCGGCCGCCCGGCGCTTCGCCATCTCGGTGCTGCTGGCCTTCATCCCTTCCGCGATCGTGGGCCTGCTGTTCCACGGCTTCATCAAGGATGTGCTGTTCAACACCACAATCGTCTGCATCACCCTGATCATCGGCGGTTTTGCCCTGATCGCTCTGGAGCGTTGGGCCCCGGTGCCGCGTGAGTATGATGCGATGAAATTCTCTTGGAAGACGGCGCTGGGCGTCGGCCTGTTTCAGTGCCTGTCGATCGTGCCCGGCGTGTCGCGCAGTGGGGCGACCATCGTCGGCGGTCTGCTGCTGGGTGTCGACAAGCGTGCAGCGGCCGAGTTCTCGTTCTTCCTGGCCATTCCGACCATGGTTGCGGCCTTCAGCCTGGACTTCTGGGAGAGCCGCGAACTGATCACCGGCGACGTCATGGGCCTGATCGCCATCGGCTTTGTGGTGTCCTTCGTCAGCGGCCTGTTCGTCGTGCGGGCCCTGGTGGACTTCGTCGGGCGCTACGGCTTTGCCCCCTTCGCCTTCTGGCGCATCGTCGTGGGCACAGTCGGCCTGCTGGGTATGTGGCTGTACTAGGAGGCCGGCCGGCTCGCTAGGCTGTGAGCGAGACCGGCTTTTCGGCGAACTGGCCGCCACGGCGATAGCGCCACAGGTAGGACGGAGCGATGGCTTCGATCCCGGTGGGCTGGATGTCCAGGGCGGCCAGCCCCTCTGCGCCCAGGGCGACGACATTGTCGGTTTGCAGCATGACCACCTGATCCTGCGTCAGGACCGGGGGGATGCCGATGACCGCCGTCAGCTGGGCCAGAGACCCGATCGCGCGTGCGGCGAAGAAGGGCAGGGGCAGCAACAGGCGCTGGCGATGAGTCTCGCGCAGAATCAGCTGCAGGACTTCTTCGAAGGTCATTACGGCCGGGCCGCCCAGTTCAAAGGTGCGACCGGCAGCGTCGCGCCGGATCACCGCGCGGGCGACCGCCTCGGCGACGTCACCGACATAGACGGGCTGGAATTTCGTCTGCCCGCCACCGATCAGGGGCAGGGCCGGCGCAAACGAGGCCATTTCGGCAAACCGGTTCAGAAAGCCGTCGCCGGCGCCGAACACGATCGAGGGGCGCAGGATCACGGCGTCGGGACGCACGGCGCGGACGGCCGCCTCGGCCTGACCCTTGGTGCGGCCATACAGACCGGCCGCTTCGGTATCGGCTCCGATCGCGGACATCTGAACAAGGCGCGTCACCCCGGCATCGGCGCAGGCCTGGGCCACGGTGCGGGCCCCCTCGACATGCAGGGCCTGGAATTTGCGCGACGGCGTCTCGAACAGGATGCCAACCAGATTGACGGCAGCATCGGCGCCGACGAGGGCGGCAGCGACCTGGTCCTTGTCCGTGACGTCGCAACGGATCGGCTGAATCTGGCCGACATCGCCCAGGGGGCGCAGATCGAAGGCCAGGCTCGGGCGGCGCACGGCCACCCTCACCCGCCAGCCCCGACGGGCCAGTGCGCGGACCACCTGGGTGCCGACGAAACCGGACCCTCCGAAGACGGTGACCAGACCGGGCGAAATCTCAGCCATTGCGGGCTCCAACGGGACGAGGCGACGTCAGGCTGCGCGACGACGCAGCCCTCACGGGCGGGATAGACGATGCGCTTGACCCTCGCAATGCGGTCAGCCCTGGCAGGCTGTCGCCCCTTGTGTCTTCTCGGGCGACGGCTTGCCCGCTAGAACGTCTTTCGGACAGGTCGTGCGCTCAGAGATGCGGTCGTCAGGGACAAGGAAACGCATATGGCTAGAACCGCATTCGTCACCGGCGGCACTCGCGGCATCGGCAGGGCCATTGTGCAGCGTCTCAAGGAAGACGGCATGCAGGTGGCAGCCGGATACTCCGGCAATGTCGAGGCGGCGGAAGCCACAGCGCGCGAACTGGGCGTCATGGTGGTGAAGGGCAATGTCGCCTCCTATGACGACTGTGCCCGTGCGGTGGCCGAGGTCGAGGCGCAGCTGGGCCCCATCGACGTTCTGATCAACAACGCCGGCATCACCCGCGACGGCTTCTTTCACAAGATGAGCGCCGATCAATGGTCGGACGTCATCCGCGTCAACATGGACAGCGTCTTCAACATGACCCGCCAGGTCATCAACGGGATGCGTGATCGGGGCTTTGGCCGGATCGTCAACATCTCCTCGATCAACGGCCAGAAGGGCCAGGTGGGCCAAACCAACTATTCTGCCGCCAAGGCCGGAATGATCGGCTTCACCAAGGCCCTCGCCCTGGAGAATGCGCGCAAGGGCGTCACCGTCAACTGTATCGCGCCGGGCTATATCGACACCGAAATGGTCGGTGCCATGGATGAAAAGGTCCTGGCCAGCATCGTTGCCCAGATCCCGGTCGGCCGCCTAGGCAAGGGCGAAGAGATCGCCGACATGACCGCCTGGCTGTGTGGCGAGCGTGCTGGATATGTCACAGGTTGCACCCTGTCGCTGAACGGCGGTCAGTATCTGGTCGGCTGAGCCATCCTTGCCCAAAATCCGCCGAGGTGGACGCGCAACGCTGACACCATGAATTCGACGGTCAGGGTCAGAACGACGGACAGGTCGGTCCTGCCCGCCATGGCGCTGTTCGCCATGGTGGTGACCATGCTTGTGGCCCAGGCCGTGCCCTCTACAGCGGCCGCCCAGATCCGCAGCAATGCCCAGGCGGAACAGAGCCGGGGCCTGCGTAATCGGCCATCATTGCCGGCCCAGCCCGGACCGGGGCGCTATATCTCCGAGACCGGCCAGGCCTTCGTTCTGGACCGGTCCGGCCAGCGCACCCTGATGCGGTTCGAGCAGGGGGCCGAGGTCTGGGTCCTGCGGCCCAGTCCGGCGCCGCGCGGCGACGTCATCTATCGCAATGACGCGGGCGATCAGGTGCTGCGGGTCACCCCCGACGGCGGAATGACGGTCTTCACCACCCGCGCCCCCCAGGGCACGCCGGTCGCATCGGCCGGGTCGGCTCCGTCTCTGTTGCCCCCGACCCTGACGGCGGTTCAGCTGTGGAATTTCATCGTCCGCCAGAGTGATCGCGCCAGCCGGGCCCTGGGGCGTCTGGTTGTGGTCGATGTGGATATCGAACCGGGGTCCGAGGCCGTGGCTGCCGATGCCCTGAGCACGGCCGTCGACGCCATTGCCCGCATGGCGCGGTCGGCCACCCTGCGCCGCGAGGTGGCCCAGGTGCGGCGCATCCTGGTCAGCGACGAGGGGCGCCCCTCCGTCTCCTTTTCGCAGGGCACGCTGCGGATCACCATCGATGCCGACGCCGGCTATGCCGGCCGCCCGTCTTCGGCACGTATCGTCCGCGTGATCGCCGAGGGCGGCTAGACCGGCCAGGGCCCTGCGCGGCTGAGGGCGCTGGGGGTCGGACGGCCGATGGCCTGGCCGATCCAGCGCGCGGTCTCGATCAGGGCGTCCAGATCGTAACCGGTCGGGAAGCCGGCCCGCTCCAACATATAGACCAGGTCTTCGGTGGCGATATTGCCGGTTGCGCCCGGCGCAAAGGGACACCCGCCGATGCCGCCGACCGAGGCGTCCAGCACATCGACCCCCGCCTCCACCGCCGCATAGGCATTGGCCAGGCCCGTGTTGCGGGTGTCGTGAAAATGCAGGCGCAGGACGGCCTCCGGCGCAGCGGCGCGGGCGGCCTCGATCTTTTGGGTCACGCTCCAGGGATCGCCGACGCCGATGGTATCGGCCAGAGCGATCTCGGCGACGCCGAGAGCCGCAATGCGACCGACCAGATCAGCGACCTGATCGGTGCCGACCTCGCCGTCGAAGGGGCAACCCCAGACGCAGCTGATTGTGGCCGACAGCGAGGGCGAACCCCCGCGCTCCGACGGGGCATTGGCGCGGCCCGCCAGGATGTCGGCCAGCATGCCAACCTGCTGATCGACCGACAGGCCCTGATTTTTCAGGCCGAAGCCGTCGGTGGCGCTCAGGGCCACATTGACCTCGTCCACGCCGGTTCCCAGGGCGCGATCATAGCCCCTGCCGTTCAGGACCAGGCCGATCCGGCTGTGGCCCGGCGCCGGGGGCAGGGCCGCCATCACCTCTTCGGCCCCGGCCATCTGGGGCACATATTTCGGATGCACGAAGCTGACCGCCTCGATCCGGCGCGCGCCTGCCGCCTCCAGCCGACTTACGAAATCGGCCCGCACGGCTGGATCCAGCACCGTTTTTTCGTTCTGAAGCCCGTCACGGGGGCCGACTTCGACGATCTGGATGGGGCGACGGCCCTTTGCGGCGGTCATTCGGAGGTCCCGGTGCCGGTCCGGGTCCCCGGTGGGGCATAGACGGTCAGGCTGACGTCATCGCCGCTGGAATAGTTCTGGCCCGTCACCGTGCCGACCGCACGGCCCATGACGCCCAGATCCGAAGACGCCGCCCGGAACGCCTCTGCGTCGCGCGCTTCCACGATGACCGGTCGTCCCTGGGCCAGGGCCCGCGCGGCCCCTGCCGCATCGGTCAGCTGCGTGTCACGCCCGGTCAGGAAGACAAAGCTCGGCTCATGGAAGGTGGTGATGGCGATCGGTCCCGGCACACGGCCCTGGCTGGGGTCAAGGCCGGCCTGCTCCAGGGTTTTGACCAGTTGCGGGGCGATCGACAGCGGGCGCAGCTGGCGGATCGTTCCGGCCAGGGCGGCATGGGCGATGATTCCCATGATCAGGGACGCCAGGATCGCGGTCACCGCCTCCCTGTTCAGCAGGAGGAAGGCCCCGACCGCCGCCGCCGCCGCCGCCGACACGATGGTGAGGGTCGCCCAGGTCTGAGCCGTCGAGGTGCCGAACTCGGTCAGGCCATAGATTGTGATGCCGATGATCAGGGTGGCGGCAAAGACCGCCAGAACCGCGCCGGTGATCCGCGACACCCGGCCGATCGGCTGCATAAGGGCCGCCGCCGCCAACAGGGCCAAGGCCCCGAAGGTCGGCAGGGTATAGTGCCACAGCTTGGTCGGGGCGATCTCGAAGATCAGCCAGGCCGGAACCAGCCAGCAGACCAGAAACCTCACCGCAGGCTCGGCGCGCCTGTGCCAGGCGGTCGACAGGGCGGCCGGCAGCATCAGGGTGGCGGGAAACAGCAGCAGGGGCGACAGCACCAGATACATGCCCGGAAAACCGCCGTGACTTTCGGCGGCGCCGGTGACCTTGGGGGCCAGATCGCCGCCGATCGCCTCACGCCAGAATCCGCCGTCGGTGGCGATGGTGATGGCAATGGCCCAGGGGCCCACGATCAGCGCCACCAGTGGCAGGCCCCAGCCCCAGCCCAGCCGCTTCAGCCAGCCGATGTCGCGGTCCCAGGCCGACAGGGCAATCATGGCGGGCACCACGACGATCAGGCTGATCGGCCCCTTGATCAGGATCGAAAGGCCCAGCCCCAGCCAGAAGGCAAATTTATAGGGGCGGATCGGCGCTTCACCTGCCCGGTGCGCCATATAGATACGCGCCAGCGCCGCCATGGCCAGGGTCACCGACCCGCACAGCATGGCATCCGTCTTGGCAATCCCGGCTTCTGAGGACAGCAGGAAGGTTGCGCCCAGCATGGCCCCGGCCAGGAAGCCTGCCCGCCGGCCGAACAGGGCGGCTCCGGCCCAGGCGACAGCGGCAGCGGCAAGCATGGCCCCCAGGATCGACGGGATGCGATAGGGGGCGATGTCGCGCGCCTCGACCGAGGACGTCACGGCCACGGCGGCCGCCTGCATCCAGTAGATTCCGATCGGCTTCTTCCAGCGGGGGTCCTCCTGGAAGCGGATGTCGACATAGTCGCCGCTCTCCAGCATCTGGGAGGTCGCCTGGGCATAGCGGCTTTCGTCGCGGTCCAGCGGCGGCAGCAGCAGGAGGCTGGGCAGGCCTGCAATCAGGGCCACCAGGGCCGCCAGCAGGGGGCCACGCCATCCGGCGATCCACAGGTCGAAGTCGGGTCTTGTCATGGGACCTTCCTAACATGGTCGCTGCCGGAACGTCAGCGGCCTCGCAGCGTGGCCGTGGCGCCCTCCCGCATCGTCGAAAAACCCGTTACAGACCCGCCCATGAGCCAAGCAGCCAGCCCTGATATCTCCGTTGTCGTCCCCGTCCATGACGAGGCGGGTGCCGCCGCTGCCCTGGCGCGCGAGATCGCGGACGCCTTTTCCGGCCGGTCCTATGAGATGATCTTCGTCGATGACGCCAGCCGGGACACGACCCTGGCCGAGCTCCGCGCCCTGCAGGCGGAACTGCCGATGTTGCGGGTGCTTAGCCACGGCTCGAATGCCGGTCAGAGCCGCGCCGTGAGAACCGGGGTCCTGGCCGCGCGTGGGGCGCTGATCCTGACCCTGGACGGCGACGGCCAGAATCCGCCCGCCGATGGTCCCGCCCTGATCGATCTGCTGTCGGCCTCGCCTTCGACGGTGGGGATGGTCGGCGGGCGGCGTGCCAGCCGGATGGATTCGGAGGCCAAGCGCTGGGCCTCGCGCTGGGCCAACCGTATTCGGCGGCGGCTGCTGGGCGATGACGCGGACGATACCGGCTGCGGGCTGAAGGCCTTCCGCCGCGACGTCTTCCTGCGCCTGCCCTATTTCGATCACCTGCACCGCTATCTGCCCGCGCTGATGATCCGCGAGGGGTATCAGAACCTCTATGTCGACGTGGGCCACCGGCACCGCGAGACCGGCCGGTCGAAATATACCAACTGGGGCCGCCTGCGCGCCTCGATCTCGGACCTTCTGGGCGTGATGTGGCTGAAGTCCCGCTCGCGACGCCCCGGCGCGATCTCCGAATTTTAAGGAGGGGCGCTACGCCTTCGCAAGAAGCGGGCGCTACGCTCGGCTCGCGGAGCCTCGCTGCTTGAGCGCCGATACCCTGTGGCCAAGCCGCGCGAAACCGCAGCAGCCGACCTCGCGCTCAAGTCGCGAGCGACCGCGTCGCGAGCATAGCGCCCCCTCTTAGGTTTAATGCCGGAAGACGCGGACGCCGGTGAAGGCCATGGCCAGACCCGCTTCGTCGGCGGCGGCAATGACCTCGGCATCGCGCATCGAGCCGCCCGGCTGGATCACCGCGGTGGCTCCGGCGGCGGCCGCCTCGATCAGGCCGTCGGCAAACGGGAAGAAAGCCTCGGACGCACAGGCGGACCCCTGCGCCAGGGAATGGGCCAGGCCTTTCGCCTCTCCGGCCTCGCGGGCGCGGATGGCGGCAATGCGGGCCGAGTCGCGGCGGTTCATCTGGCCCGCGCCGATCCCGGCAGTCTGGCCGTCCTTGGCATAGACGATGGCGTTGGACTTGACGTGCTTGGCCACAGTGAAGGCGAACAGCATGTCCTCGATCTCCTGCGGCGTGGGCTGGCGGCGCGTGACGATCTTCAGGTCCGCTGCCGTGATCCGACTGCGGTCGCGCCCCTGCACTAGGAAGCCGCCCGCGACCGAGCGGAAGACTTCGCCCGCCGCCAACGGATCGGGCAGGCCGTCGGTGATCAGAAGACGCAGGTTCTTCTTGGCGGCAAAAACCTGACGGGCCTCCTCGTCGGCCCCCGGGGCGATGACGACCTCGGTGAAGATGTCGGTGATGGCGCGCGCATCGGCTCCGTTCAGCGGACGGTTGACGGCGATCACCCCGCCAAAGGCGGAAACGGCGTCGCATTCCAGGGCGCGGGCATAGGCCTGGGACAGGTCCGCACCGACCGCCACGCCGCAGGGGTTGGCGTGTTTGACGATGACGCAGGCCGGGGCGTCGAATTCGGCGACCAGCTCATAGGCGGCGTCGGCATCGGCGATGTTGTTATAGCCCAGTTCCTTGCCCTGGATCTGCTGGGCATGGGCGACGCCGGGACGGGCCTCTCCCGTGCGATAGAAGCTGCCGGTCTGATGCGGGTTCTCGCCATAGCGCAGGGTCTGGGCCAGCGTTCCGGCAATGGACCGGCGGGCCGGGGCGGGGTCTTCGACTTGGCCGGCGAACCAGCCGGAGACCGCAGCGTCATAGGCGGCGGTCCGGGCGAAGGCGCGCGCCGCCAGCCGCTTGCGCAGGGCCAGTGAGGTCGTGCCGTCGGCTTTCAGCGCCTCGACGATCCAGCCGATGGATTCGCCATCCACCGCGACCGCGACATAGCCGTGGTTCTTGGAGCCCGAGCGGATCATCGCCGGCCCACCGATGTCGATGTTCTCGACCACTGCATCGAAACCACCGCCAGAGGCCACGGTGGATTCGAACGGATAGAGATCGACCCAGACGATATCGATCGGACCGATGCCGTGGGTGGTCATGGCCAAGGCATGATCGGCAGCGTCGCGCACGCCCAGCAGCCCGCCATGCACCACCGGATGCAGGGTCTTGACCCGCCCGTCCATCATTTCGGGAAAACCGGTCAGATCGGCCACGTCCTTAACCGGCAGGCCAAAACCGGCGATCGCCGCGCGCGTGCCGCCGGTCGAAACCAGTTCGACCCCAGCGTCATGCATCGCCCGCGCCGCCTGTTCCAGCCCGGTCTTGTCCGACAGGGAGATCAGGGCACGGACCGGGCGGACGGCGTCGGGCGCGGGCGGAAAATCAGGAGCAGCGGGCATGGCGGTATGTTCCGGCGAAGGCGGCAAAGGGGGAGGGGCGCGGTGGCCGCCTCCTAGCATTCTGTGCGTGGCATGCCATCCCCGAACACGGTGCCGGAGGGGCTGGATAGACCATTGACGCGGCATCGCGCCGCACCGACAAGTCGCCGGATGAAAGACGCCATCGCCGTTCCCACCTCGACCGTCTCGCGCAATGCGCTGGTGTTGCTGGCCTGCGTTGCGTGCGGGGCCGCGCTGTTCTGGCTGCGGGGGATACTCACGCCTCTGGCCATGGCGCTGTTCCTGCTGATCATGATCGACGGCGTGAAACGCTCGATCCAGGAACGATTGAAGGTGCCGTCCCACATTGCGGGGATTGCCGCCCTCGTCGCGGTCGTCCTGGCGTTCTTCGGGGCCATCGCCATCATTGCCAACGGTGCCCTGGGGTTCTTCGGCGAGGCGTCGGGAGTGTCGGCCAATATCGGCCCGCGCATCGATCGGATCATCCAGGATGGTGCCGCCCTGTTCGGACTGCAGGAACAGGCTCCAACGGCCTCGGACCTGATCGCGCAGCTTGATGTCCGCCCCTATCTGGCCCAGGCCGCGACACAGGTGCAGAGCGTCCTTGGCGGGGCTTTCTTCGTGCTGGTCTATCTGGGATTCCTTCTGGCGGCCCAGTCGGGGTTTCAGCGCAAGATCGTCTCCATGTTTCCCCGCCGCGCGGCCCGTGACGAGGCGGTCGAGGTGTTCCGGCGGGTCCGGTCCGGCGTGGAGGGCTATCTCTGGGTCCAGACCGTTACCGGCATCATGATCTGCGCGGCCGCCTGGGCGCTCATGCGGGCCGTCGGTCTCCAGAATGCCGAGTTCTGGACCTTCGTCATCTTCATCGTCGGTTTCATCCCGGTTCTGGGCGGCGCGGTCGCGGGGCTGGCACCGCCCCTGTTCGCCCTGGTGCAGTTCGAAAGCTATTGGCCCGCGCTGATCCTGCTGGGCGGGCTTCAGGCCATTCTGTTCATCGTCGGCAACTTCATCCAGCCGCGCATGCAGGGTGAGAACCAGAACATCGACCCCGTCGTGGTCCTGCTGTCGCTGGCGCTATGGGGTCAGCTGTGGGGCGTGGTGGGCATGTTCCTGTCCACACCGCTGGCGGTGATGGCCATGGCCATCCTGGCGGAGTTCAAGGGAAGCCGTTGGGTGGCCATCCTGATGTCCGGCGACGGCGAACCCTATGCCGATGAGCCCGCCGCGAAGTCGTCCCGAAAGCCCCGCGTCAAGGCGCCGCAGTCGGAAGCGTCCGAGCAGGGCTGAAGGCCCTTGAACCTTTTGGCGCAGGGCCCATTTCCATCCTGTCGGCGCGGCACCCCTCCCCTCCTGGCCGCGACGATGTGAGGTCGGTGCACTCCCCCCTCCTGTACCGACCCAAGCAGGCCGCCGGACGAAAGTTCGGCGGCCTTGTTCTTTTGTGGCTCCGACGACGGCGGGGGCCGGTGGTGTGAATTTGCCACAGTCGGCGCGTGCGAAGCCCGGGCTCCTTAAAACCGCCAACCGGTCTGGAACAGTCAAGCCGAGCCCACGTTCTCGCCGCTGGTAGGGCACTTTTCGAAACGCTCCCCAGCGGGGCAGAGGAACAGACTGATGAAAACAATGATTTCTGCGGCGTCGCTGGCGCTCCTGGTCGTCGCGGGCGCTTCGCCCGTCCTGGCCCAGGACTGGTCCGGCCCGTACGTCGGCGTCTACGGCGGCTATCTGGAAACCGGCGAGGAAGAAGACGAGCGTCTGATCTTCGACCGCGATTTCGATGGCCAGTTCGACGACACTGTCGTCCTGAACGGCACCAACAACAGCGCCTTCAGCCCCGGTTCCTGCGACGGCGTGGGCCTGAGCAACAGCGCCGCCGGTGGCTGTGATTCCGACAGCAACGGCGTCGAAGGCGGCGTTCGCGCCGGTTGGGACTGGCAGTTCGGCAACTTCGTCGTCGGTGGCGTCGCTGAAATCAGCGCCGTGAAGTCCGAGGACAGCGTGACCTCGTTCAGCACCACCCCGGCCTCCTACATCATCACCAGCGAAATCGAGCACATGGCCGCCCTGCGCGCCCGTCTCGGCTACGCCTTCGGTCCGGTGCTGGTCTATGGAACGGGCGGCGCCGCCTATGCCAAGGTCAACAACAGCTTCTACACCACCAACGGTGCCAACACCTTCACCGCTCGCACGGATGAAGACGATGCCGACGGTTATCAGGCCGGTGCCGGCATGGAGTGGAAACTGGCTCCGAACCTGAGCCTGGTGGGCGAGTATCTGTACACCAGCCTGGAAGCCGATCCCTATGTGATCCGCGTCGGACCGGGCACGGCCCCTGCGACCAACCCCTTCATCCTGCCGCCGAACACGGCTGGTACGGACCTGCGTCGCAGCAACGACAACTATGACATTCACGCCTTCCGCATCGGCATGAACGTCAGCTTCTAAACCTTTCGAACGGGCTCGCCCATCGAAGGAAGGAAGGCCGGAACCGGGCGACCGGGTCCGGCCTTCGACGTTTTCCGGCTTCCCGAGACGCTTGTGACGGCCTAACCATCGCGCTTGAGACAGCGGTGCCAAGCCGCGCCACCCAGAGACCCTGCCCATGTCCGGCGAAGCCCATGCCCCGATCCCTCAGCCGATCACGCTGGAGGCGCTGGGGCGGGCGTTTGCCACAGCGCTCGGTCGCAGCGGCGGCCCGGACGCGGTCCAGACGGATTTCCTGACCCAGGCGCTTGAAGACTACGTCGCCGATGAAACCCCGGAAATCGACGGCGCTGATCTGGCGGCGGTCCTGGCTACTGCCTGGAAGGCGGGCGAAGGCCGGGCCCACGGCGAAGCGGCGCGAATCAGCATCGGCCCGCTGACCGGTTCGGGCGGGCGACGCGCGGCCTATGACCTGATCCAGATCATTCAGGACGACCGCCCCTTCCTGGTCGACAGTGTCATGGGCGAGTTGGCCGAGCGCGGCGTCACGGCGCGCGGCATGTTCCACCCGGTGGTCGAGATGGGCGGGGGCCGGACGTCCGTCATCGTGATCGTGGCCGATCCTCTGTCGCAGGAGCGGCGCGACGAACTGGGCGAGGGTCTGGCCGCGACCCTGGCTGACGTGGGAACCTCGGTCAGCGATCACGAGGCGATGAACGCCCTGATGACCCGCTCGATCGCCCAGTTGCGGACCTCGCCTCCGCCGATCGACGCGGCCACGGTCGAGGAAACGATCGCCTTCCTGGCTTGGCTGAATGCCGACCATTTCGTCTTCCTGGGCGCCCGCGACTATGACTATCCGCGCACCGGTGACGGAGATTACGAAGCCGAAGCCCCGCTCAGCCTGTCGGGTGAGGGGCTGGGGGTGCTGCGCGATCCGGAACGCACCGTCCTGCGGCGCGCCAATGAACCGGCCGTTCTGACCAAGTCGATGAAGCGGCAGCTGGACCTGTCGGAACCGGTGACGGTGGCCAAGGCCAACATCCGGTCCCGCGTCCATCGCCGTGCCTATATGGACTATGTGGGGGTCAAACGTTACGGCCCGGATGGCCGGGCCTCGGGCGAGACCCGCTTTGTCGGCCTGTTCACGGCCGAAGCCTATGACCGGGCGGCCGGCGAAGTGCCGCTGGTCCGGCGCAAGGTCGCCAATGCCCTGGCCCGCGCGGGCAAGGCAGCCGGAAGCCACAACCACAAGCGCCTCAAGAATATTCTCGAGAATTATCCTCGCGACGAGCTGTTCCAGATCAGCGAGGACGAACTGCTGCGCATCGCTTCGGGCATCCTGCATCTGTACGATCGGCCGCGGATCCGCATCTTCTCGCGTCGGGACCCCTTCGACCGGTTCGTCTCGGTCCTGACCTTTATTCCGCGCGAGCGGTTCGACGCCTCGGTGCGCGAGCGGATCGGGCGGATTCTGGCGCGGGCCTGGGGTGGCCGTCTGTCGGCCTGGTATCCGCAGCTGTCGGATGCGCCGCTGGTGCGCATCCACTACATCATCGGGGTTACGCCGGGCGAGCATCCCTGTCCCGACCATGCCGCTCTGGAAGCGGAAGTGGCCGAGGCCGGACGCGGCTGGGTCGAACGGTTCGAAAGCGCTGTGCGCGCCGCCGACATCGAGGAGACTCAGGTCGGGCCGCTGAGCGCCCGCTGGGCCGAGGCCTTCGGGGCCGGCTACCGGGATCGCTACGAGGCGGCCGAGGCCGTCGAGGATTTGACCCAGTTCGACCGGCTGAACGACAGCGGCCTGCTGGACGGGGGCGAACCGGTTGCCGTGCGGGCGTTCCGCACACGGTCAGACACGCCGCTGCAGTTCCGCTTCAAGCTGTATCGCCGTGGGGCCGCCGTGCCTCTGTCCGATGTCCTGCCGATCCTGGCGGACATGGGGCTGAAGACGCTTGAGGAATGGGGCCATGCCGTCACGCCGACCGGGGGGCAGCCCATCCATGTGCACGAATTCCTGCTGGAAGACCCGCGCGGCGCAGACCTGAATTTTGCCGACGTCAAGGAGACGTTCGAGGCTGCGGTGTCCGCCGTCTGGACGGGCCGGACCGAGAGCGACGGTTTCAACCGCATGGTCCTTGAGCTGGGTGTCGACTGGCGCCAGGCCGCCCTGATCCGCACCCTGGCCCGCTATCGCCAGCAGACCGGACTGGACCCCAGCCAGGCGGTGCAGGAGGAGGCGCTTCGCGACTATCCGGCCGTGGCGCGGGCGATCCTGTCGCTGTTTGCCTGCAAGTTCGATCCGGTGGGACCGGCCCAGGCCGAGCGTGAAGCCCATGCGGCGGAACTGGTCGAGAAGATCAACGCCCTGCTCCAGGAGGTGAAGAGCCTGGATCACGACCGGGCCCTGCGCCGCCTGTCCCTGCTGGTGCAGGCGATCAAGCGGACCAACTTCTATCAAACCGGGCCCGATGGCGAGCCCAAGCCCCACATCTCGATCAAGATCGCCTCGCGCGAGCTGGACGACCTGCCCCTGCCCAAGCCCTATCGCGAGATTTTCGTGTGGGCCCCGCATATCGAGGGGGTGCATCTGCGCTTCGGCCCGGTGGCGCGCGGCGGCCTTCGCTGGTCCGACCGCCGCGACGACTTCCGCACCGAGGTGCTGGGCCTGGTCAAGGCGCAGCAGGTCAAGAATGCGGTGATCGTGCCGGTCGGTTCCAAGGGGGGCTTCTATCCCAAGGGTCTGCCCGCCATCGTGCGCTCGGGCGGCGACCGCGACGCCCAGCAGGCCGAAGCCATCCGCGCCTACAAGACCTTCCTGTCGGGTCTGTTGGACATCACCGACAACCTGGCCGCCGATGGATCGGTCATTCACCCGGCCAATGTCATCGCCTGGGAGGGGGACGACCCCTATCTGGTCGTGGCGGCGGACAAGGGCACGGCCACCTTCTCGGACATCGCCAACGGGGTGTCGCGCGACTATGGCTTCTGGCTGGACGATGCTTTCGCCTCGGGCGGGTCGGTCGGTTATGACCACAAGGTCATGGGCATCACGGCCCGCGGTGCCTGGGAGGCGGTCAAGCGCCACTTCCGCGAGGCGGGCAAGGACATTCAGACCGAGCCCTTCACCGTCGTCGGCGTCGGCGACATGAGCGGCGACGTCTTCGGCAACGGCATGCTGCTGTCCAAGGCGATCCGTCTGGTCGCCGCCTTCGACCACCGCGACATCTTCATCGACCCCAATCCCGATCCGGCCACCAGCTGGATCGAGCGGGATCGGATGTTCAAGCTGCCGCGCTCGTCCTGGGCCGACTATGACACCCGCCTGATCTCGGCGGGCGGAGGCGTCTTTTCGCGCAGCGCCAAGTCGATCCAGCTGTCGCCCGAAATCAAGGCGGCGCTGGACATCAGCGACGACGTCCTGGATCCCGCCAGCCTGATGAAGGCCATACTGAAGGCCCCGGCCGAGTTGCTGTATCTCGGCGGCATCGGCACCTATGTGAAGGCCCCCCACGAAAGCGATCTGCAGGTTGGCGACAAGGCCAATGACGCCATCCGCGTCGATGCAGGCGAGCTGAGGGTCAAGGTTGTCGGGGAGGGAGCCAACCTCGGTCTGACCCAGGCCGGGCGCATCGCCTTTGCCCAGGCCGGCGGCCGGATCAACACCGACGCCATCGACAACTCCGCCGGGGTCGACAGCTCCGACCATGAGGTCAACATCAAGATCCTGACCGGGACGGCGATCGCCTCAGGAAATCTGAAGGCTGAGGATCGCGACGCCCTGCTGGCCTCGATGACGGACGAGGTCGGGCTGAAGGTGCTGGTGCACAACTATGACCAGACCTTGGCCATCAGCCTGCAGGAGGCCGAGGGTCCGGGCGGACTGGATGCCCAGGTTCGCTTCATGCAGGCGCTGGGCGCGCGGGGCAAACTGGACCGCAAGGTCGAGGGTCTGCCCGACGATACCCGCCTCGCCGAAATGCGGGCGACGGGCGCGGCCCTGACCCGGCCGGAGCTCGCCGTTCTGACGGCCTACTCCAAGATCGAGCTGTTCGACGAAATCGTCGCCTCGACAGCCCCGGACGATCCCTTCTTCGAAGAGACGCTCGTCCGCTATTTCCCGGAGCCGCTGGCGCGCTTCCAGGAGGACATGAAGCGGCACCGGCTGCGGCGCGAGATCGTCTCGACCGTCATGGCCAATGAGATCGTCAACATGGCCGGGGCGACCTTCCCCGACCGGCTGAAGCAGAGCGCGGAGTGCGACACGGCGGCCATGGTCGTCGCCTTCGAGGCGGCAAGGCGCGTCTTCAGACTGGACGAGGCCTGGGATGCGGTCTCGGGCCTGGACCTGAAGATCACGGCAGAGGCCCAGATGGCCCTTTATGGCGAGATCGCCACGGTCCTGCGTCGCCAGACCTCCTGGCTGGCGCGGCGCGCGGCGCAGCAGGGCACCTCGGTCGGGGGACTGATCGCCACCTATCGTCCGACGGCCGACACCCTGCGCCAGGCCGGAGGCGACGTCCTTTCCCGGTTCGAACAAGGGCGTCTGGAGGCGAGGGTGGCTGCCTTTACCGACCTTGGGGCTCCGGCTGAACTGGCGGCGACCGTCGCCCTGCTGCGGCCCATGGTGGCCACGGCGGACATTGGCGATCTGGCCCGCGAGGCCGGCTGGGGTGCGCCCGAAATGGCCCGGTTGTATCATCAGGTTGGCGCGGCCTTCGACTTCGACCGGCTTCGCGCGGCGGCGGGTCAGGTGCCCTCTCTGGACCATTTCGACCGTCTGGCGGTGCGTCGCCTGATCCGGGATCTGATGTCGGAGCAGATGATGCTGACTCGTGCCGTGGCGCGGGCGACGGATGCTTCGGTCGGCCGGGACGAGGCGACGGCCGAGGCGGCGGTCGACGCCTGGATCGGCCCGAAGCAGGCCCTGGTCGAGGGCGTTCGCGCCTCGGTCGACGAGATCGAGGCTTCTGGCCTGGGTTGGACCTTCGCCAAGCTGACCATTGCCAACAGCACGATCCGCGATGTTGCGGCGGCCGTGGGATGACGAGGGCCGCAGCCGCCGCGGCAGGCAAACGGAGGCCCGCCCATGCCGCGTAAGTTCCTGGTGATCGCGGACGACAGTCCCGAGTTCGAGGCGGCGCTGCGCTACGCGGCGCGGCGGGCGCGATCGACCGGCGGGCGGGTGGCCCTGCTGCGGGTCATTCCTCGCGGACTGGATGCTCACTGGTCCGGAGCCCGTGACGACATCGAACGTGAACTGCGCACCGAGGCCGAAGCCCTGCTGCAGCGGCTGGGGCAGGAGGCGGCCGAGCGGTCGGGAGCTTCGCCGCTTTTCCTGATCGAACAGGGCGAGCCTCAGGCTGCCATCCGCAAGGTCGTTGGCGAGGACCCCGAGATCAAGATCCTGGTCCTGGCCTCGGCTGGCGGGGGCCGCGCACCCGGTCCCCTGGTCTCAGCCGTTCTGAAACAGGGCGCGGCCTTCACCGGGCGCAAACTGCCCGTCACGATCGTTCCGGGCGAGCTGACCGAGAAGGACATCGAGGATCTGGCCTAGGCCCCTCGCCGCCGGTGGCGAACGGAAAGGCCCGAGGTCTTGAAGCTGGGGTCTGCAAGGCGCATCTGGGCCCCATGTTCATCCAGACCGAACCAACCCCGAACCCGAACGTCCTGAAATTCCTGCCCGGTCGGGACGTCGCGCCCGAGGGGCCCATCGAGTTCCGCTCGATCGACGAAGCCACTGCGTCTGCCCTGGCCGAGACTCTGTTTCAGCTGGAGGGGGTGGAGGGCGTCTTCTATGGCTCCGACCACATCTCGGTGACCCGCGTGGCCCAGGGCCCGGAGTGGGTGCAGATGAAGGCCCCGATCCTGGCGGCCATCATGGACCATTTCGTCTCGGGCGAGCCTCTGATGCGCGGGACGGCCGGGTCTGCGGACGGCCACGCCGGTGGGGGAGACGACAGCGAGATCGTCGTCGAGATCAAGGCCCTGCTGGATAGCCGGATCCGCCCGGCCGTCGCCCAGGATGGCGGCGACATCCTGTTTGATGCCTTCGACGAGGCGTCAGGCGTTCTGTCGCTGCGGATGCGCGGTGCCTGTGCCGGCTGCCCGTCCTCGTCTGCCACGCTGAAGGCCGGGGTCGAGCAGATGATGCGCCACTATGTGCCCGAGGTGACCCGGGTCGAGCAGGTTCTCTGAATCACTTTTGTTCCGTCATTCCGGGGCTTGGCGCAGCCGAGAACCCGGAACCCAGGACCGCCTCGCGGACTTTGAAGCGCCTTCCAATGCCCTAGCTGCCCTCCTGGGTTCCGGGTTCGCTCTGCGAGCGCCCCGGAATGACGGTGATTCAGAGGTTAAGATGCGAGAGGCGTTGAACGTCTAATCAATCTAGGCCGCCAGGCCCGCCGCCTTGATGAGCGGCTTCAGCGGCCCCATCGCTTCCGGCGTAGCGGACAGGGCGGCACGCGTTTCGGGCGCCCGCATCAGACGAACCGCTTCGGCGCGCGCACGCTCGGTCACCGGACCCACAGGCGCCGTCTCGCCCGCTGCCAGCCGCAGAAGGGCTTGCAGCTTCTGCGGCACCGGGACGGCGGCACGCACGATCTGGCCGATGATCCGGCTCTCGCCTTCGATGACGCCGCCGACATGACCGATGGCGGCCGAAACCTGAGCAAAGTCGGCTTCCGACAACCCGGCTCCGGCTGCGGTGCGCTGCAGGCCGGCCAGAACGATCAGCCGCTGGGGCACAGGCTGTGCCGACTGACGCAGTTCGGTCTCGAACCGCAGGGAGGTGACGCAGGCGACCAGCCAGCGCGCGGCCGAACGCTTGTTTCCGGTGCCGGTGACGTTTTCGCACAGTCGGGTCAGACGCTCGGCCTCGCACATCACGGTCTCGCACCCGGCCACATAGGAGGCGACGAAGTCGGCAGTGATCAGGCTCTTGGACCGTTCGGCGAAGGCGGTCTGGACCTCTTCCAGGGTCAGGAGACGCCCCGCCGTTGCCGTCAGGGCCAGGGCCAGGGTCCGCAGAATCTCGATCTCGCCGGCCGCATCGCGAGGCCGCAGACGGCGCGGCGACATCAGCTCGCGCAGGACCATCCGCGCCAGAACCGAGGCCAGCATCGGGAACTCGCCTGCCTCCATCCGCGCGCCCAGGCGCACGGCCGGTCCGTCAACGGGCGGGATCTGCAGCCGCAGGCGCGTATCCTCGGCGATCATGGCGTCGATCTCGCGCGGGGCGACCATGCGGACGACGGCGGCCAGACTGGCCCCCTGATCCAGGGATGGCCCAAGGATGTCGGCCAGGGCGGTGCGGCTGGACAGCAGTTCGGACAGAATCTGCTCTATGGCGACCATGACGATGGCGCGGGGTGCGCCGTCCATCGGTGCGCGGTCGGCCAGGGCCATCAGCCGCTCCAGACGCGCACGAGCCCCCTTCAATCCGGCCAGGGCCCCCGACACCACACCCCCCATGACGAAGGCACGATCGGGTACGCCGACCAAGCGATGCGCAAGGTCGGCCAGCGACACATTGTCGAGACTGGGGAAAGCCTGACGACGCCCCGCGCCGATCAGCCGCTCGATCGTCTGGTCCGCCAGTTTCTGATAGTGGCGAAGCAGCTCGTGCACGGGCTGGCCCACGGCCTGGCTCTCGGGAATGGCCACCTTCTGCATCGCATGCTGAAGCTCCACGCCCGAGGCCTCCAGCCGCTCGGCCAGATCGGGGCGGTGCAGCAGTTCGAACGGCGTTGCCCCCTGGCGGGCCAGCCAGTCTTCCAGCACCCGTCCGATCAGCTCGCGGGCATGGGGGGCATAGAGGTCGGCGGGTGCATTGCACTGGGGCCCGACATGGTCGTCCGCCACCACCCGCTTGCGCTTGATCTCTGGCGCACCCTTGGTCAGCAGGGTCAGGCTGGTGAACTCCATGGTGGCGGTGTCCAGGGTCTCCTTGGTCACGCGCACGGCAGCGGCGCGGTCGTCGCGCAGCATGTCTTCGGCGGTCTGGGTCGCAACGGTCCGGTCCTCCGTCGCCATCAGCAGGGACCAGGGCGCGGGAGCCGTCTTGCGGATATAGACTTCGTAGTGGACGGGACCGGCCATGACGCCTTCAACGCTGTACAAGCGCGCAGGATGGCACCACAGGCTTTAAGACGGCGTTTCACGCCCCATATGGCGATGATGGGTGCGCGGTCGTATTGTGACCGCGATTCCATAAGAACGGTTACGCTTGTCACGCGTTCGGACATCGTACGTTCAGCCGGCTGGCCTCCGATAGGCCGTGAATGAGGAGAGCCCCTTGGCCAACATCACCCTGGTCGACGACGACGAGAATATCGTTGCCTCCGTCTCCCTGGCGCTGGAGAGCCATGGCCACAAGGTCACCGCCTATCATGACGGGGCCACCGGCCTGGAGGCGCTGGAACAGTCACCTCCCGATCTGACGATCCTGGACGTCAAGATGCCCCGCATGGATGGCATGGAGGTGCTGCGCCGCCTGCGCCAGACCTCCCAGATCCCGGTGATCATGCTGACGTCCAAGGACGAAGAGATCGACGAAATCCTGGGCTTCAACCTGGGGGCCGACGACTACATCACCAAACCCTTCAGCCAGCGGCTGCTGATCGAGCGGGTCAAGGCGCTGCTGCGCCGTTCGGGTGTCGATGGCGGTGAGGCCGAAGCCTCGGCCGACAACTCGACCAAGGCCATCAAGCGCGGCAAGCTGACCATGGACCCTGCGCGTCACGAGTCCACCTGGGACGGCAAGGCGGTCAAGCTGACCGTGACCGAGTTCCTGCTGCTCCAGGCCCTGGCCCAGCGGCCCGGCTTCGTGAAGAGCCGCGACAATCTGATGGACGCCGCTTACGACGATCAGGTCTATGTCGACGATCGGACCATCGACAGCCACGTCAAACGGATGCGAAAGAAGTTCCGGGTGGTCGATCCCGAGTTCGACGCGATCGAGACCCTGTATGGCGTCGGATATCGTTACCGCGAAAGCTGAGGCCACGGCGCCGTCCGAGCCCCTTCGGGGTGAGGGCAAACGCCGGGGCCGCCTGTTCCGCTTCGGGGGCTCCCGACTCGGCGGGCTGATCCTGGCGCTGAACCTGCTCAGTCTGATGATCCTGTTCGGTGGGGCGCTGGCGCTCAACGAATGGGATCGCGGCCTCGTGGAGGCCCGCCAGGAATCCCTGACCGTCCAGGCCGAGCTGCTGTCGAATGTGCTGGGCGAGCTGGGGATCACGGAAGGCGAGCCCGTTCCGGTGTTGGACGGGCTGGCGGCCGCTCAGTGGCTGAGGGACAATTTCATTCCCCAGGGTCAGCGCGCCCGCCTTTACGACATCGACGGCGTGCTGGTGGTCGACAGCTATGTCGTGTCCGAGACGATCGGCGGCAGCAATCTCCCGCCCGCCCTGCCGGCCGGTACGCCGCCTGAACCCGTCCAGCCGGAAGCCGAGGCCAAGGAGGCTGCCCGGTCCGAACGTGCCCGCGCCCAACTGGCCGCCGAGGTCGAGGCGGCCCTGGCCGGCACGCCCCAGGCCGGCGTGCGTCTGTCGGAGGCGGGCGAGCGGGTGGTGTCGGTGTCCATCCCGGTGCGTCACGTCCGCCAGGTTCTGGGGGTGCTGACGCTGGAAGCGGGCGATGTCGATGCCATCCTGTCGGCCCAGCGCCGGGCCCTGGTCCCCTTCGCCCTGGTGGCCCTGGCTGTCTCGCTCTTTTCGTCGCTGTTGCTGCATGTCTTCGTGGCGCGGCCGGTGATGCGGCTTTCGGCTGCGGCCGATCAGGTGCGGATGCAGCGCGCGCGCGCCATCTCTCTGCCCGACCTTGAAGATCGCAAGGATGAAATCGGCGATCTGGCTCGTTCGCTCGAGACCATGACCCTGGCCCTGTCCGACCGGATGGATGCGATCGAGCGGTTCGCTGCCGACGTCAGCCACGAGATCAAAAACCCCCTGACCTCCATCCGCTCTGCGCTGGAGACCCTGGATCTGGTCAAGGACAAGAGCCAGAGAGAACGCCTGACGGCCCTGCTGCAGGCCGATGTACGCCGACTGGATCGCCTGATTACCGATATCTCCAACGCCTCGCGGCTGGATGCCGAGCTGTCGCGCGACCGGCCCCGGGCGGTCGATATGGGCCGATTGCTGACCGAGATTGTGGGCGTCTATCAGACCACGCTGAAGCCGGGCGAGCCTGCGGTGCGATTGGCGCCGCTGCCGGCGGAAGCCACGCGCGTGCTGGGCCGAGACGGCCCCTTGGGTCAGGTCGTCCGCAATCTGATCGACAATGCCCGTTCGTTCAGTCCGGCGGACAGTGAGGTGCGTGTGGCGCTCAGTCGCGATGCGGCCGATCCGGACCGGCCACTGCGTATCGTGGTCGAGGACGACGGCCCCGGTATCCCGTCCGAAAACCTGGAGACGGTGTTCGAGCGATTCTATACCTCCCGGCCCAAGGGAACCGCCTTCGGGGCCAACTCCGGCCTTGGCCTGTCGATCGTGCGTCAGATCGTGGAGGCCCATGGCGGCAAGGTCTGGGCCGTCAATCGCAAGGCCGAAGACGACACGGTCCAGGGCGCGCGGTTCGAGATCAACCTGCCCCTGCCGGGACGGCGCGCATGACGACACAGGCCCTGCATGGCACCACCGTTGCCTACCGTGGCCTGGACGGTTGGCGCGGCCTTATGATCACCGGGCCGTCCGGGGCGGGCAAAAGCGACCTGGCCCTGCGGTTGATCGCCCGTGGCTGGCGGCTGGTCGCCGACGACTACACCCATGTCTGGGCCTCCGGCGGCTCGGCCTATGCGACGGTCCCGCACAGTATCGCAGGCCAGATCGAGGCCCGAGGGGTGGGCATCGTCCCGGCACCGACACTTGGTCTGGTCCGGCTGGCACTGCTGATCGAGCTGTCGTCCATCACAGCCGAGCGCTTGCCCGAACCCCAGTTCCGGACCGTTGCGGGGATATCCCTGCCCTTCATTCAGCTCGATCCGCGGCCCGCCTCGGCAGTCGAAATCGCGACATCGGCCATCGTCCGGCTTTAACCGGGCTCCGCTTTGGGTTATCGGACGCGGCTTGCGCGCGTATCGGACGCAAGCCGCTGGGGGGCGCTGACTTTGGTGAAGCCTTCATGATCGGGCTGGTGATTGTCACCCACGGGGGCCTGGCCACCGAATTTCTGGCGGCCATGGAGCATGTGGTCGGCCCGCAGCGCGGGGTCGCGGCCATCTGCATCGGGCCGGAAGACGATATGGAACGCCGGCGGCGCGACATTGTCGATGCGGCCGCGGCGGTGAACGATGGCGACGGCGTCATACTGCTGACCGACATGTTCGGCGGCACGCCCTCCAACCTGGCGATTTCGGTGATGGAACAGACCCACGCCGAGGTGATTGCCGGGCTGAACCTGCCCATGCTGATCAAGCTGGCCAGCGTCCGGGTCCGCGAGCCGCTGGAGACCTGTGTCGCCCATGCCCAGGATGCGGGCCGCAAATACATTTCCGTCGCGTCCTGGCTGCTGGCAGGTGAGAAATGAGCGCGGGCCCGTCCCCCATCGTGGCGACCGCCGACATCTGCAACAGCCGGGGACTGCACGCCCGTGCCTCGGCGAAATTCGTGAAGCTGGCGTCCAGCTTCGACGCTGAAATCCACGTCACTCGCGACGGCGTGACCGTGGATGCGCGCTCGATCATGGGGCTGCTGATGCTGGGGGCCGGCAAGGGCTGCGGCATCGAGATTTCCGCCGCCGGTCCGGATGCGGAACCCGCGATCAAGGCGCTGACGGATCTGATCGCCCGGCGGTTCGACGAGGACCAATGATCGCGCGTTACGCGATTTGACTGATTATTGACCCCTTCAGCGGCTATATCGCCCCTGCCCGCCATCTCTCCCCGGACGGACCCGAGCATGCGTTATCTGCACACCATGGTCCGCGTGACCGACCTGGACGCCTCCCTGCGGTTCTATGTGGACCTGCTGGGACTTCAGGAGGTCCGTCGTCTGGAAAATGAGGCCGGGCGCTATACCCTGGTGTTTCTGGCGGCTCCGAAGGATCTGGACCGGTCTGCGGCTGAACGGTCGCCCGAGGTCGAACTGACCTTCAACTGGGATCCCGAACCCTATGATGGCGGCCGCAACTTCGGTCATCTGGCCTACAAGGTCGACGACATCCATGCGGCCTGCCAGCGGCTGATGGACGGTGGCGTGGTCATCAACCGTCCGCCGCGCGACGGCCGCATGGCCTTTGTCCGTTCGCCGGACGGCATCTCGATCGAACTGCTGCAGGAGGGCGAGCCTCTGTCGCCGGCCGAGCCCTGGATTTCCATGCCCAATACCGGGACCTGGTAGCCATGCGCGTTGCCGCCGTGATGCTGATGGGACTGCTGGCCACGGCCTGCGCCTCCACCTCCGAAACCTATCCTTCGCGCACGGCCACGGAACAGCTGCTGGTTGCCCGCGCGGCAGATGAGGCCGTCGAAGGCCTGACCGTGCCGGTCCCCAAGACATCGCGCATCTTCGTCGACGACGCCTATTTCCGGGCCGAAAACGCCGCCTATGCCGTCAGCGCCATTCGCGGAGCCCTGTCTGCGGCGGGTCATGCCCTGGCCAGCAACCGCGCCGACGCCGATGTGATCTTCGAGGTTCGCGCCGGGGCGCTGTCCATCGAGCAGATGCGCCGCGTTTTTGGCATCCCCGAGGTCCGGGTGCCGATCAACGACAGCTTCAACGTCGTTTCAGTGCCCGAGCTGTCGATCTACAGCCGCCGCGACCGGGTCGGGGTGGCCGAGTTTTCGGGCTTTCTCTACGACGCCAAGACCGGGGCGCCTCTGGGGGCCGTGGTGCCGATGACAGGCGAGTTCCGCATCCGCCGGCACAATTTCCTGATGATCTTCGCCTGGGGCCAGCAACGGATCGATCCGGGCGACCGTGATCCGGGCGACAGCTGGCGGGAGTTTTAATGAGGCGGTTTGCGCGCTAAGACAGCCGCGCATGACCGAAACCCTCGTTTCCCCTGCGGTCGAGACGGCCGACACCCCAGCGACCAAACGGCTGTTCATCAAGACCTACGGGTGCCAGATGAACGTCTATGACTCCGAGCGCATGGCCGATGTCCTGCGCCCGCTGGGCTATGCCCCGACCGATACGCCTGAAGGGGCTGATTTTGTCATTCTGAACACCTGCCACATCCGCGAGAAGGCCGCCGAGAAGGTCTATTCGGAACTGGGCAAGCTGCGGCTGATGAAGCTGGACAAGGCCGCATCCGGCGACGGCGCCATGACCATTGCGGTGGCCGGCTGCGTGGCCCAGGCTGAAGGCGAAGAGATCATGCGCCGCCAGCCGGCCGTGGATCTGGTCGTCGGCCCGCAGGCCTATCATCAGCTGCCCGAGTTGCTGACCCGCACGGCGCGGGCACGTGGCGAGCGGATCGGGGCTGACTTTGCGCCGGATGCGAAGTTCGACGCGCTCAGCGCCCCGCGCGTGACGACGGGCGTCACGGCCTTCCTGACGGTTCAGGAAGGTTGCGACAAATTCTGCAGCTTCTGCGTGGTGCCCTATACCCGCGGTGCGGAGTGGTCGCGGCCGGTGGCCGACATCGTCACCGAGGCGCGTCGCCTGGCCGATCAGGGCGTGCGCGAAGTCACCCTGCTGGGCCAGAACGTCAATGCCTATGACGGCATCGGCCCGGACGGTTCGCCTTCGACCCTGGCGCAGCTGGCGCGGGCCCTGGCGGACATCCCCGGCCTCGACCGCATTCGCTACACGACCAGTCACCCCAACGACATGTCGGACGATTTGATCGCTGCCCATGCGGAGCTGGACGCCCTGATGCCCTATCTGCATCTGCCGGTTCAGTCGGGCTCCGACCGGATCCTGCGGTTGATGAACAGAAAGCATGGTCGCGCCAAATACATCGACCTGATCGGCCGCATCCGTGAGGCGCGTCCGGATATGGCGATCTCGGGCGATTTCATCGTCGGCTTTCCGAGCGAGACGGATCGGGATTTCGAGGACACCCTCGATCTGGTCCGAACGGTCGGTTATGCCTCGGCCTTCTCCTTCATGTATTCGCCGCGCCCTGGAACCCCGGCCTCGACCATGGGCACCCAAGTGCCGGACGATGTCAGCCGGGCACGCCTGCACGCGCTCCAGGCCCTGCTCACCGAACAGCAGGTGGCCTTCAATGCGGCCCAGGCGGGACGCACGCTGGATGTCCTGTTCGAAAAGGTCGGCCGCCACGGGCGTCAGGCCATCGGCCGCTCGCCCTATCTGCAGTCGGTCCATGTCGAGGACGCCGATCACCTGATCGGCCGGATCGTGCCGGTCCAGATCCTGTCGGGGGCCCAGAACAGCCTCTCGGGCACCCTGTCGGCCTCTGGTGTGGATCGTCCGGTCCTCCAGGGAGTTCGTCCCTCATCCGGCGACGCCCTGCGGGCGGAGCGATAGAGACCCTCGAAAACTATGTCGCGTGAAACCGAATTCCTGGCCCTGGACGACGTCGTCGCGCGCGCGGTCATCGGCCCGCACAGCCGCCATGTCGCCCTGTTGGAAAACGCCTTCAAGGTGCTGATCGAGGCTCCCGGCGGCGGGCTGTCGATCAATGGCTCGGCCAAGGATCGTGCCGGTGCGCGCAAGGTCATCGAAACCCTGGCCAAGCGGGCGGCGCAGGGGGCGGAGCTGAACGAGGCGGACGTCCGCACGGCCCTGGGCACCGTCCGCTCGGGCGGAGCTGCGGCCGACGGCATGGCCCTGCCCATCGGGCGACGCGGGGCCATCGTGCCCAAGACCAATGCCCAGGCCCGCTATGTCGAGGCCCTGGCCCGGTGCGAGCTGACGTTCGGCGTCGGCCCGGCAGGGACGGGCAAGACCTTCCTGGCCGCTGCCTATGGAGCGTCCCTGCTGCGCAAGGGCGCGGTGGATCGGCTGGTCATCACCCGCCCGGCGGTGGAGGCGGGCGAGAAGCTGGGCTTCCTTCCTGGTGATCTGAACGAAAAGGTCGATCCCTATCTGGCTCCGATCTGGGAGGCATTGAACGACATCTTGGGGCCCGACGACGTGCGCCGCCGTCGCGACAAGGGCGAGATCGAGGCTGCGCCCATCGCCTTCATGCGCGGACGGACCCTCAGCCATGCCTTCATCATCGCGGACGAAGCCCAGAACCTGACGCGGCTGCAGATGAAGATGGTCCTGACCCGCCTGGGTGAAGGTGCCAGGATGGTTGTGACCGGCGACCCGTCGCAGATCGATCTGGTCAATGCGCGCGATTCCGGCCTGGCTCACGCTCTGCGGATCCTCAAGGATGTCGAGGGGGTCGGTATCATGGCGTTCGAAGCCCAGGACGTCGTCCGCCACGCCATGGTCGAACGGATCGTGCGCGCCTATGACGCCGATACCGAAGCGCCAGAGCGCCGATGATCGAGATCGAGGTCGAGGCAGGCGACTGGGACCAGGCTGTCGCTCAGGTGGACCACATCGTCACCCGCGCAGCTCAGGCCGCCTTGGGAACAGAGGCCGGTGATGTCGTTGTCCTGCTCACGGACGACGCTGCTGTGCGCGAGTTGAATGCTCGTTTTCGCGACCGCGATCGGCCCACCAATGTCCTGTCCTTTCCCGCCGCCGACAGCGCCTTCCCGCACCGGGGCGATCTGGTGCTGGCGTTCGAGACCTGCCGTGACGAGGCGGTGGCGCAGGGCAAGACCCTGGCCGATCATCTGAGCCATCTGGTCGTCCACGGCGTGCTGCACATCCTGGGTCACGACCATGAGGACGAGGCCGAGGCCGAGGCCATGGAATCTGCGGAGCGCACGATTCTTGCTGGGATCGGGGTTTCGGATCCCTACAGGTTCCAGAATGACCGATGATATCCTGACACAGCCCCATGTCCGCCCTGACCGGAAGGCACTCGGTGGGCGGCTGCTGAGGATTGCTCTTGCCCTGTTGGCGGGGGTGGCAACGGCCCTGGTTCATCCACCGTTCGGCCTTCTGCCCGGACTGGTCGGCTATCCCCTTCTGATGCTGCTGGCCGAGCGGTCGGAAACCGTAAAAGGCGGGTTCTGGGTCGGATGGCTAGCCGGGTTCGCCTATTTCTTCATCGGCTGCTGGTGGGTGGCCGAGGCCTTCTTCGTCAATCCCGATCAAGCCTGGATGGCACCGTTCGCAGCCAGCCTGCTGCCCGCAGGTCTGGGGCTGTTCTGGGGCGTGGCCACAGCGCTTTACCGCCGGTTCACCCCGACCGGCGTGCGTCGAATCCTGCTGTTCGCCGCCCTTTTCTGTCTGATGGAGTGGGTGCGTGGCCATGTGCTGACCGGCTTCCCTTGGAATCCGGCCGGTGCAGGCTGGGCGGCGGGATCGGCGGCGTCACAGTTTGCGGCCGTGGCCGGTGTCTATGGGCTGAGCCTCTATACCGTCGTGGCGGCGTCGGCGTTCGGGCCTCTGGCCGGGCCGGGTCCGCGCAAGGCGCGCATCGGTGCTGCGGTGGCGGGCGGGCTGGCTCTGCTGGCGCTGGTCGTCGGGGGCACGGTGCGGCTGGACCGCGCCAAGGTGACCTACACCGATACTGTCGTCCGGATCGTCCAGGCCGATGTGGACCAGCAGTCCAAATGGACGCCCGAAGCCTATTTCGGCATCGTCGACCGCTATGTGAATCTGACGGCCCGACCCGGCGCGGTGGTGCCTGACGTCATCCTGTGGCCCGAGGGCGCGCTGCCCAATACCTTCAATCGCGTGTTCGCGCCGGGCGCTGAAGAAGGCATGGCCATCGCTCGAGCGCTCCAGCCGGGCCAAACCCTGCTGGCCGGGCTCAGCCGGGGACAGGACGACGCCTCCGCCCCTGAAGGCGCGCGCTATTTCAACAGCCTGATCGCCCTGCACAGCGAAGGCGCACAGGGCCTGCGTATTGCGGCCGTCTATGACAAGCATCGGCTGGTGCCCTTCGGCGAGTATCTGCCGGCAGGTCAGTTGATGAGTGTCCTGGGCATCCGCAGCCTGGTGCACGTTCCATCCGATTTCAGCGCCGGTCCGCGACCCGCGCCGATCGATCTGCCGGGTGCACCCCGGGTCCAGCCGCTGATCTGCTACGAGAGCCTCTATCCCGGTTTCACACCGGGCGGCGTGGGGCGGCCGGAGTGGATCGCCAATGTCTCGAACGACGCCTGGTTCGGGAAGACGTCCGGACCGCTGCAGCACCTCAATCTGGCGGCCTATCGCGCGATCGAGACCGGTCTGCCGCTGGCTCGGGCCACACCGACCGGGGTGTCGGCCATGATCGATCCCTGGGGGCGCGTGGTGGGGGACAAACGGATCGACGCGGGTGAAAGCGGGGTCATCGACGCGCGCCTGCCCAGGCCCGCAGCCGTGACCCTGTATGGCCGGTTCGGCGACGCTCTGTTCTGGCTGGGTCTGGTGTTGGCGGTCGCGGCCGCCACCGCGCTGCCCGGCTGGCGCTTCCGCCTGAATACCTAAGCTCTGGCATTCGGCCAGAACAGGATTATTCTGCGGGTCGCCATGCGAAAACGGCCATAATCGTCGTGCTCTTCTCCCTGACGATAATGTGCTGAGTTTTCAACTTTTGGCAGACAGCTGCTGTGCGAGGGCGCACATCAATCTGTGCTTATTGAAGGGACGTGTCGAACGATGGCCAGAGGCAAAGGCGAGGACGGACCCCATCCGGTGGACCGCCATGTCGGTCGCAGGGTCTGTGAGAGACGGATCAGCCTGGGCTTCAATCAGAGCGACCTCGGCCGCGCGCTGGGCCTGACCTTCCAGCAGATCCAGAAGTACGAAAAAGGCTCCAACCGGATTTCGGCGTCGAAACTCTGGGACATCGCCCGCTTCTTCAAGGTGGACGTGGCCTATTTCTTTGAGGGCCTGGCGACCACACAGCCCGGCATGGCCGAAGAGGCCGGCAGCGGCTTCGATCATGATTTTCCGGCGACCCGTTATACGATCGAGATCGCCAAGCTGGCCCCGCAGCTTCCCGTGGCCAAGCAGAAGCTGGCGCTGGACCTGATGAAAAGCATGGCGTCCCCCACCGCCGACACCTGAGGCGGCAGATCAGGCTGGGTCTTAGCCTCTGGCCATGGCCCTGCGGATCAGTTCGGCCGACCGGTCGGGGCCCAGGTCGTGGGCGATTGCGCTTCGGAACTGACCGTCCGGGCCCATCAGATAGACCGTCAGGGAATGGTTCATCGTATAGGCGTCGCCCTCTCCGACCTTCTGGAAATAGGCGCGATAGGCTTTGGCGGCTGCGGCCACCTGTTCAGGCGTGCCGGTCAGGCCGATGACACCCTTCGGGAAGCCGTCCGATGACAAATAGTCCTTGAGCGCCTGCGGCGTGTCCCGCTCGGGATCCACGCTGATGAAGACGATCTGCATTTTTTCCGCGTCGGCCCCCAGCTGCGCCTGGGTCGCGGCCAGGGTGGCCAAGGTGGTGGGGCAGAAGTCGGGGCAGTAGGTGAAGCCGAAGAAGACCAGGCTCCAGCGCCCCTCCAGCATCGTCTGATCCACGGTACGACCGTTCTGGTCCACCAGCTGGAAGGGGCCTCCGACCATGGGCTGCCCGGTCTCGCTGGACGCCGGCAGGGACTGAGCGGCCTGTTCGCGGCCTGTCACGACCACCATGGTCACCACGGCCAGGGCGGCGGCGATGGCGATACAGGCTCCCGCGAACAGCAGGACGGTGCGACGCGGCATCGCGAATCTCCGAAATCATCACAAGGAAGGACCAGACGGGTCTATAGAGGGCGTGTGATCCCGAATGAAGCCGATCCATCGTCGCAATCGTCGCAAGGTGCCGGGCTGGATCCTGGCCCTGGGCCCCTGGCCGGTTGGCGAAATCTGCCCCGCCGTGGTCGCGGTCTGTCGCTGCGGACCCTGATCGTCCTGCGATGGCTGGCGGTGGCGGGTCAGAGCGCGACGGTCGTGGTGGCGGTCGGCTTCCTTCATTTCGATCTGCCGCTGTGGCCCTGTCTGGCGGTGATCGCCGCCAGCGTCCTGATGAATCTCCAGGCCACGGCGCGGATGAAGCGTACCGATGGCGGCCTGTCGGACGGCAGCCAGACCGCCGCGCATCTGGGCTTCGATATCCTGCAGCTGGCGATGCTTCTGGGTCTGACGGGCGGATTGGAAAATCCCTTCTGCCTGCTGCTGGTCGCCCCGGTTACGGTGGCGGCGGCCTCCCTGCCGGGACGTCAGGCGGTGGCTCTGGGGGTGTTGGCTCTGCTGGCGACGGCGGCGCTGTTCTATCTGGCTCTGCCGCTGCCCTGGGCCCAGGGCGCAGACCTGAACCTGCCGCCGCTCTATCGGTTCGGCATCGGCTTGGCCCTGGTGACGGGCGTTGTCTTCACCGCCGCCTATGCCTGGCGGGTTGCGGCGGACGCCGAAAAGCTGGAGCTGGCCTTGGCCACCACCCAGGATGTGCTGCAACGCGAGCAGAGGCTGGCGGCCCTGGGAGGGCTGGCGGCGGCGGCGGCGCATGAGCTGGGCACGCCTCTGGCCACCATCCAGGTGGTGGCTCGCGAAATGCTGCGCGCCTCGGCCAAGGGCGGGCCGGAAGCCGAGGACGCCGCCCTGATCCTGCAACAGGCCGAGCGCTGCCGCGACATCCTGAAACGTCTGTCCCAGGAGCCAGAGGAGGGCGACGCCCTCTATGCCGACGTCGCGCTGAAGACCCTGCTGGACGAGGTGGTCGAGCCGCATCGAGGTTTTGACCTGGCGTTCGAAACCCGGGTCCGGACGGCGTCGGGTGAGCCGGTTCCCCGTGTGCGCCGCCTGCCTGAGGTCATCCATGGCCTGTCCACCCTCGTTGAGAATGCGGCCGATTTCGCCGGATCCCGCGTCCGCGTGGCCGCACTGGTCGATGCGGGCTGGATCGAGATCGAGGTGGTGGACGACGGGCCCGGCTTTTCGTCCGAAATCCTGCCGCGCCTGGGCGAGCCCTATGTGACCAGCCGTCCGCAGGGCAAGGCGCGGCGCGCCCTTGCGGCCCAGATCGCCGCCGCCGCCGCCGGGGCCGCCAAACCTCGGCGCAGGGGCAAGACCGCCTCGGCCCCTGATCCGACCCCCATCGCGCCCAGCCAGGGGGGCATGGGCCTGGGCTTTTTCATTGCCCGCACCCTGTTGGAACGGACCGGGGGCAAGGTCACCGTGGGGACGGGCGACGGCGGCAGGGGGCAGCCGCGCGGGGCCCGTGTCAGCATCCGCTGGCCTCGCCCGGCGCTCGAAGTGTCGCAGGGGGGTGGGTGAACCTTGACCTTACCCCGGGACATGACGACTTGATCGCCAAGGAGACCATGACGATGCCCGACACCGAAGCCCGAATTGCTGCGCTTACCGACCGGTCGCTGCTGCTGCTGGACGACGACAATGCCCTGCGCACCCGTCTGGGCCGCGCGCTGGAAGCGCGGGGGTTCCAGGTCACCCTGGCGGCCTCCATCGCCGAGGCGCTGGAAGCCCTGAAGACGGTCGTGCCCGCCTTTGCCGTGCTGGACATGCGGCTGGAGGACGGCAACGGCCTGAAGATTGTCGAGGCCGTGCGCGAGCGGCGCGAGGACGCCCGTATCGTGATGCTGACCGGATATGGCGCGATCGCCACGGCGGTGGCGGCGGTCAAGGCCGGGGCCGTGGACTATCTGCAGAAACCCGCCGACGCCGACGACGTGGTCAAGGCCCTGCTGATGACCGGCGAGGCCCCCGAGCCGCCGGACAACCCGATGAGCGCCGACCGGGTGCGCTGGGAACATATCCAGCGCGTCTATGAGCTGTGCGACCACAATGTCTCGGAAACCGCTCGCCGCCTGGGCATGCACCGCCGCACCTTGCAACGCATCCTGGCCAAACGCGCCCCGCGCTAGGGCGCGCCTAAAGCCGCATCGACCGCATGGCCCCCAGACGGCCGAAGGCGATGGTCAGCGCCTTGCGGCGGGCGGGGGACAGGGCCTCAACCGGGGCTTCGCGCACAACCGCCCCGCCGAACCCGTCGGCGACGATCAGGCCGGGCTGGTCCGGCAGGACGTCGACCGGAAACTCCGGCGCGACCGCGAAATAGAAGGCATCGCAGAAGGGGCCGTATTCGCCCCATTTCCGGTCGACGCGATAATCGTCCAGCCCCGACTTCACCTCGCAGATGACGATGTCGCCGCGCGGACCCAGGGCCATGACGTCGGCCCTGCGCCCATTGGGCAGGCAGACCTCCATCAGCGGCGCATAGCCCATGTCCAGCAACAGCCGCGCCGCCCCCCGCGTCACCGCCTGGGTGGTTTCGGGCCGGGAAAAGACAAGTTCCAGATGGACGGCAGCAGCCATCCTCGACTTATGTTCCGCTTGTGTTCACGGATCAAGCGGGCGTATCCGTATTTGACAAACCCATCCAGCTAGGCGATATTGAGCGGGTAAGGAGAAACCCGCCGTGTCCGTTCTGTCCAAGCCCTATTTTCACGATGAAGCCGCCGCTTTCGCGTTCGTCGAAGGCATCATCTGGGGCGGCGAGGCCTCGTGCCCGCACTGCGGCGTTGTCGGTCGGTCCTATGCCCTCAAGGCGGTGCGCTCCAAGCCCTCCAAGAAGAACCCGGAAGGCGTGATCCGTCATGGCCTGAAGAAGTGCGGCGCTTGCCGTGGCCAGTTCACCGTCCGCAAGGGCACGATCTTTGAGGAAAGCCACCTGCCCCTGCATAAGTGGCTACAGGCGATCTATCTGATGTGCAGCAGCAAGAAGGGCGTTTCGGCCCTCCAGCTCCAGCGCACCCTTGAGGTCCAATACAACACCGCGTGGTTCCTGGCCCACCGCATCCGCGAAGCCATGCGCTCTGGCGACCTCTCGCCCTTCGGTATGGACGGCGGCATGGTCGAGGCTGATGAAACCTACATCGGTCGCGAGCCCAATACCCCGGTCACTTCGGGCGGCGCGCACAAGATGAAGGTTCTGAGCCTCGTCGAACGCAGCACGGGTCGTTCGCGCTCGTTCGTCATGAACGACGTCAACACCAACCAGATCGGCCTGATCGTCGCGGCCAACATGGCCACCGAAGCGCACCTGATGACCGACGAAGCGACCTTCTATCGCCGCGCTGGCAAGACGCTCGCCGCCCACTCGCGCGTCAATCACAGCAAAGGCGAGTATGTCTTCAAGCTGGACCCGCGCGTCCACACCAACACGGTCGAGGGCTTCTTCTCGATCTTCAAACGCGGCATGAAAGGCGTCTATCAGCACTGCTCCAAGAAGCACCTGCACCGCTATCTGGCAGAGTTCGATTTCCGCTATTCCAACCGTTCGGCGCTGGGCTGTGAAGATCAGGAACGCACCATGCGCGCCGTGCTGGGCGTCGTCGGCAAGCGCCTCACCTATCGGTCAACTGACTTGCGGGCCGAAGCCGTCGCCTAACGGCAAGTGGCACGGCGCTCGCTGGCGAACGCGCGGTTGACCTTGTGCCCCTCAGCGAGGCTCTATGCGCTTCGCGAGGGGCCATGCGACTTAAAGACATCATCAAGGCGGAAAAATCCGCCTTTGACTTGGGAAAGTGGCAATACGGCCATATCCCTCGTCATGCCTTTCCCCAATCAAAGGTGAAGGAGAGTGCCTACAAGTTTGGGCGCGCGTATAGCTGGCGCATTGTAAGGTTCACGGCGCTAGGTCGGCGTATTCGCGTTAAAATTGTGCTTAACGAGAGCAAGGAAATATTTCGCGCTAAGCTAGGCGTCGAAGAAGGGGGCGATATGATCGTTCTGTGCGAGCATGAGTTTCACTCGTCAGAACCCGGTTGGCATTGCCATTTTACTACAAAGCCCCTAAATTCCGTTGTCGCTGGCACGGTGCGAGCGGGGAAGAGGAAGAGGCCGACCGCGATTGACGCCAGCGCGGTATTTAACGTCACCGAAGCGACTGCGTTCGATATTGCCGCGAAGCGTTATGGCTTCGACCAGAAGGGCAGCCTGTTATGAACCTCCTCAAGGACGTGTGCGGAACATTCTGCGACGGCCTTGCCATGCGCGAGGTTCCGATGGGGTTTGCAATCCGCACCCCCTTCCGCAACCCAGATGGTGACGCTGTGGCGCTATACGCGCGCCGTGATCCCGATTTCTCCAGCCGATACCGTTTTGAGGATGACGGGGCTACGATGGCCGAGCTTCAGGAGGAAGGTTTCTCGCTCGACAATGAGGTCAGGGGCGCGGAGTTTCATCGCCTGCTTAGCGAGTATGGATGCCACTACGACGAGAGCGAAATACTGATCCACACGGACTATCTGTCCGAAGAGCAGATGCCCGCTTACTTCCTCAAATTCATGGCGCTCATGGTGCGCTTGGGCGACCTGAGGATGATGTCTCGAACCGTTGTGCGGGACACCTTCAAAGTGGATCTTCAAGAGTTCGTCGAAGCGACCTTCCAAGGCATGGCGGTCGTCGAACGCGACGCATCCCCCATGGCGACCCTCAGCGACTACGTTGCTGACGTGGTGGTGCGCGGGCCCGACGCCACGCTCGCGATTTACGCAGGAACGACCGAAGTAAAGGCCCTTGAGGCGTTCGTTCTGTGGCAAGAAATGGAGCGCCAAGGGCTGACAGGCGTCATCCCTATGGTGGTCTTCGAGAACGCCAAGCCTGCCACCATCAAGACACGCACCGTGGCGAGGTTGATGAACAGCAACGTGTCGCTGGGATCGCTGGGAGGCGCGCAATGGGACGTAAGCCAGAAGATGCGTCAGCAAGCGGGCATAAGGGGGGTTTACCAATGAGCGAGCCGAGGCCCCAGGCTGACAAATTCCGGGACCTGGCCCGCGAGATCGGCGCGCACGAGAACGAAGAGGTCTTTGAGGCCAACCTTCGGCGGATAGTCAGGGCTCCGAAACCTGAGAAGGCTGCACCGGAGCCAGAAGCGGCATCGGATGGAAACTGATATCTGGCGATGGGTCCGTCCGTCGTGGGGTCGGCTCTATGTTCTCGCGCTGGCCGCTCCCGCCTTCTGGGTGGTGTGGCGACTGCTAGACCGCGATCCCGCCAAGGTCGTCGTGATGCTTATAGTCGGCGGCTGGCTGGTGTTCATCTTCCGCACTTGGTTCTGGTTCGAGAAGCCTCGCTTTAGGCGGCCTTGATTGAGTCCCATTGCCGCGCGATTTCAGCGCACGCAGCCTCGGCATCTTTCAGCCGATTGGTGATCGCCTTTGGTGCTTCGACGAGCTTCTTCGAGAAGATGTCCAGCGTGAAGCAGCAGCGATAGTCGCAGTCGTCGCCACCCTGACTGACGAGGTAGTGCCGAAGAAGCGCCCCGGCATATTCCGCCGAGTCCTTCGTGTGAGGCGAGCCCTTGGAGATGTTGAGCTTTATGGCCCCGCTCTGCTTGGCACCCTTCTTGCTCATGGTTACCAGCACATCCGGCCGGACGCTCACCGCGACGTCGGCTATCGGGAGCTTTTTGGGAGCGTGCTCACCCATGGTCAGGGTCGCCTCGTGGAAATCGAGCGTCGGGGCGAGACCTAGAAAGAGCTTCATGGCCTCCACGTTCGACTTCTTCATGCGTTCCTCGAAGTCGCCATTCACCAGTGTCGCTTCGTATTCGGAAATCGCGACCTGTAAACTCTGCGTATTCGGCACTTTCCCAACAAGGAAGCGCTTTGCAAGCTCCAGTGTAGGCTCGTATCGGATCACTTGGAAGGTTGGCGGAAACTTGGAATCTCGCAGTATTCTCTCTCGCCTTGAGGCCTTATTCGTGGCAAGATATTCAGCGAGCTTGTTTACCGAGATGCGCGGGTCTTTGTGGAACTTCTGGGGCTTCGGCGGAGGGATCGGAGCCATGTTATCAACCTCGGGTGAGAATCTATGAGCGATTACTACTTTAGCATGGCTCTCGGGAATCGCCGTTCTCTTTGCATCAGCCCACTGACGAATGAGGAACTGGCGAGCGGCGAAGGCCGCCCCGGAAACGGCCTCGGCTACTTCCTCTATGAGCGCGATGAGGCCGACGACGGTCTGAACGTTCTCGCCAAGATCGTGTCAGAAGATGCAGCGGTCAGGCTGTATCAGGCCATACGAGAGGCCAGCGGCGGGAGGCTGGCGGAGGCGGCATAACTGACGGGTTTGTCAAATACGCATACGCCATCAAGCGGGATCACCGGCCCGTGTGCACCACATTGCCGGTGTTGAAGCCCAGGGCGCGGGCGCGGCCGATCAGTTGGGTGCGGGTGGCTTCGGACGGGCTCTGGCTGCGGTGCCAGATCCACCAGTCCGACTTGTTCGGCAGGCCCATGATGGCCCAGCTGTAGTCCGGCGCATGGTCCCAGACCCAGTAGTTCTGGCCCGCCAGGCCGCCGAAGCTGAGCAGACCGGTCAGGCTGAAACGAAATTTGGCATTGGTGGTCGTGTCGGTGACCCGGGCATTGGCCCGCAGGGTCTCGACCACGCCGTCGGCGCGGCGGGTGCAGGTCACCACGATGCCGTAGCGGTCGGCCCGGTTGGTGGGGTTGAAGTCAATCTGGGCCCGGCTGCAGTCCTTCTGCACGTCGTTGTGGCTGCGGACCACCTCGAACCAGCGGCCGTCGAACTGGCCAAGATTCACATTGGTCGCCTGGGCGGCGGCAGGCCCGGCCACCAGGGCCAGGCCGAAGGCGGTGGCGACGGCGCTCATGCGGATCGGGGTCATGCGGGCTCCTGGATCGGGGACGATATCGTCGGTCGTGCGATCAGATACGCGCCGGAGGGCCCGGCGGTTGCCTTCACCGCGCCCGGCCCTGCCATTGCGCCCGGGTCTGGCCCCAGCGGTCCACTCTCACCGTGTCGAAAGGGGCGGGCAGGCGGGTGGGCCCCTGGTTGGTCGACCCCAGCCGCTCGGCCAGTCGCTGTGACGGCGTGTTCTCGGGATCAATGCAGTGGATCACCTCGGTCCACCCCAGGACATCGAAGGCATAGTCCAGCGTCGCCTTAGCCGCTTCCAGGCCATAGCCCTGGCCCTGGGCGTCGGGGTGCAGGCCCCACCCGACCTCGGTGCCTGGCCAGCCCAGCGGCTGCCACGGCCCGATACGGCCCATCCACCGGCCGCTGTCGCGCTCGATCACCGAGAACATCGCCACGCCGGTCATGCTCCAGGCCCCGGCCATGGTCATGAAGCCGCGCCAGGCCGCTTCGGCATTCTGGGGCCCGCCGATGAAGCGCGACGCCTCGGTGTCGGCCATCAGCTCGGCCCAGCGCGGAAAATCCTCCATCGCCGTGGGGCGCAGCATCAGTCGCGCGGTATGCAGCACAGGGCCGTCGGTCACAGCAGATACTCCCGTTCCAGGGTATAGACGCCGCCGTCGTCGGTCACGACGCTGGAATACAGGCCGAACCGATCGACACGGATCGGCGGCGAATGCAGCAGATTGTGCCCGGCCATCCAGGCCCCGATCCGATCCGGGTCTGCCTGGGGCTTGAGATAGGCCAGGGTGACATGGGGCCGATAGGTGCGCCGCTCCATCACCACCCCCGCCCGTTCCCCTGCCGACCGGCAGCGACCCGCCAGCACACCCAGCCGCTCGTTTGCTGCAACCCCGGCCCAAAGAGAGCGGCTGCGGTGCGAGTCGCCGAATTCGCCGACCCCTTGCAGCTCGATCGCGAACGGTCCGCCCGTCGCCGCCCGCTCCAGCTCGGCCACCAGATCGTCCGCCCGCCGTTCGTCGATCTCGCCGTAGAAGGCCAGGGTCAGATGCAGGTGCTCGCGTCCCCGCCAGCGTGCGCCGGGCAGGCCGGACTGCCGGCGCGCCAGGGTTTCTGCCACGTCGTCCGGCATATCGATGGCGGTGAATAAGCGGATCATGCGACCGAAGGTAGCGCCGGCAACCGATCGCCGGAAGTCCGGTTTTCCTTGCGTAACGGGCTTGTCGCCCCGATATTTGACGCCAGACCGGGGCAACCCCGGCTTTTTGGGAGAAAGAAATCGCGATGAGCGACTTCAACAATGGATATGCCCGGCCGATGCCGACGCGCGCCGACATGGCCGTGGACGCGGGCCTGCGCGCCTTCATGCTGGGCGTCTACAACAAGCTGGCCCTCGGCCTCGCCGTCGCCGGCGTGCTGGCCTATGTGACCGGCAATGTCCCGGCGGTGACCGAGCTGTTCTTCACCCGCACCGTCGATGGCCGGGTCGGGCTGACCGTGCTGGGCATGGTGGTGCAGTTCTCACCCCTGGTCCTGCTGTTCGGCTCGATGTTCTTCATGAAGAACCCGTCCGCCCGCGGCGTGAACCTGCTGTACTGGGCGGTCGTCGCCACCATCGGTGCGGGCATGGGTCTGCTGTTCCTGCGCTATACCGATGCTTCGATCGCCTCGACCTTCTTCGTGACGGCGGCGGCCTTCGGCGGTCTCAGCCTGTTCGGCTATACGACCAAGCGCGACCTCAGCCCGATCGGCACCTTCCTGATCATGGCCGTGATCGGCCTGATCATCGCCTCGGTGGTCAACATGTTCCTGGGTTCGGGTACGCTGTACCTGATCATCATGGGCGCGGGCGTGCTGATCTTCTCGGGTCTGATCGCCTATGACACCCAGCGCCTGAAGATGACCTACTATGCCCTGGGCGGCGACCAGACCGGTCTGGCCGTGGCCACTGGATTTGGTGCCCTGGGCCTGTTCATCAACTTCGTGAACCTGTTCCAATTCCTGCTCGCCTTCATGGGCAACCGGGAATAAAGACCGGCCCCACGACCGACGACAAGAAGGCCCCGGTGGAAACATCGGGGCCTTTTCCTTGCGGGTCATGGTCTCGCGATGAACGCCTCCAGCTTGGCCAGGGTCTGGTGGCCCAGCTCGATCGCGCCGAAGCCTTTGGCGTCCTGGAACTCCGCCCCAGTGTTGAACACCATCCCCAGGGTGACCAGGGTCGCCCCATCGACCTCTTCGAACCGGGCCCAGGCGTCGGCGTGCTTGGGTCCGTTCTCGCCCCAGAGCAGGGCATAGCTGAGCCGCTGCCGGGGCGTGATCTCGCGATACAGGTGGTGGTTCGGAAAGACCGTGCCGTCAGGGCCGATCATGTCGAATACCCATTCGCCGCCTGAGCGCAGGTCGATCCTGTCGGTGCGACAGGTGAACCCGTCGGGGCCCCACCACTGCGGCAGAGTCTCGGGATTGACCCAGGCTCCCCACACGGCCGCCACGGGGGCCTCGATCCGGCGTTGCAGGATCATGGTCCGCTCGGCCGTGCCGACCAGATTGTCCAGACCCGCTCCAAAGCCCTGGCGATAACCGCCCTCCATGTCTTCCGACAAGGACGAGAGTTGCACCGTCACCTCGAGGCGGCTGCCCGCGTCGCTGGGCCGGATTTCGGCGGTGACCAAGGCTGCGGACTGGATGCGATCTTCGCAGGAGATGACTTCGGAACTCACGCTGAGCTCCGGGGATTGCAGCACCAGCCAGCCATTCTCGCAGCGGATCGTCGGCTGCCCCTCGACCTTGCAGAGCGAGATTTCACGCCCCCCGACGCGGGTGTCCGCTTCGAGGAATTCCACGGTGACCTCCGGTGTCGGCGCGGCCCAGACCGCTCTCGCGACCGGGTCGGACCAGGCCTGCCAGACCACGGACGGCGGGGCCTGGATGTCGCGCTGGAAGGTCAGGGTGGCGAACCGCGCGGCCGGCCTGTCGCCCGTCATTGACGGTGTCGCATGGGTCATCGGTCTTCTTCCTTCAGGGTGTTCATGACAAAGGCGTCCAGCCGGTCGAGGCGGGCCTCCCAGAGCGTGCGATGGTCGTCCATCCAGTGCCGGGCAGGGGCCAAGGCACCGGGAACCAGCGTGCAGGTGCGGATGCGTCCGTCTTTCGAAGAGGTGATCAGCCCCGCTTCTTCCAGCACCGATATGTGGCGCATGACCGTGGGCAGGCTGAGGCCCGTCGGCTCTGCCAGTGCTGTGATCGGCATTGGCGTTTCCGCCAGCCGCCCGAGCGTGGCGCGTCGGGTGGGGTCCGCCAGGGCATGGAACAGGAGCGACAGATCGGGGTAATGCTTAGTCATGTCGCTAAGTATTTCAGCGACGCCCAAATGCGCAAGCAGAAACTTCGTCGATCAGCTAAGTTTCAGTTCTTAGAGCGCGCGGTCAGTCCACGACATTGAACCGGCGGGCGTCGAACACGCGCAGCACCTGGGCCAGGTCGCGGCCGCGCTTCAGGATCTGGCCACCCTCGCCGATGACCGACCACTGCCCCTGTCGGGTCTGCAGGGCCGGGCGTTTCTCGATACGATAGGCAGGGGCGTCGCCGCTGCGGCGGAAGACGGCGAACTCGGCGGCGTCCTTGCCCGGCAGCATGGCATAGTCGCGCCACTCGCCCGCCGCCACCATCCGCCCATAGACCCGCAGAATCGGGTCCAGCTCGCGCCGGTCAAAGAAGACGGGACCTTGCGGACTGTCGGCGGGGGCATCCAGGCTCATGCCCTGGAAGATATGCCGCCCCGCGCCGGACGCCAGCCCTTGATTCGGCGAGCAGTTCCGACGACGCGCTCAAGTAGCGCGAAGCGCGATAGCGCAACAAAAACACTCCGACACGAAATGGCCCCGTTTCGGTCCATCGCCCGCCGCCTTGGACGGCGAGAAAAACACCATCGGCCTGTCGGAGTTCGGACGCGTCCCGGATCCTGAACAGCCCCCCCAGCCCCTCCTGGATATGTCCAGCAAGGATTTCGGCGGGCCGATGCTTCCTCCAAGCGAGACGCCCGGTCTGCCGACCCTCCCCCCTCCTGGCAGTCCGGGCGTTTTGCCGTTGTGGACGGGTCGGCAGAGTGCTGCCTGGGGCATATCTTCGCGCCCTGTCGCGATCCGTGCTTCGCGCATTCCCCCAAGCGTTTCAGCGGTCGAGGTTGCGACAGGCGGCTTCGCAGACGCCGAAGGCGGTCAGTCGACCGGTCCGCCCAGGAACAACGGGCTGGTAGAAACGTCAAAAGCGGGCAAGAACCGGCACCCAGCAGACGAACGAGGATAGTGCCATGACGACCGCCAGCCCCAACCCCCTGGAACAGGCCCTGGCTCAGGCGCTGGCCGATCCGACGAAACAGTCGGCGTTCGAACTGGCACTGATGGGGGCCGAACTCTATGTCGTGCCCAGCGACGGCGTGCCTCCCGAGGGCCAGACCCTGGGCATCGAGCGGCCGTTCAGCCTGAAGGGCATCCGGCTGTCGGATGGCCGCGAGGCGACGGCGCTGTTCACCTCGCTGGAGCGGGTCAAGGTGGTGTTCGGCGACGAGCAGCCCATGGCCATGCGCGGCCTGCATGCCCTGCAGATCATGGCCGAGGGGACGCTGGCGCTGAACCCCGGCGCACCGGGTGGGCTGATCCTGGGGCCCCGCGATATCGCTGCCATCCTGAAGGGGATTGGCGATGCGCGGCCGGGCACGCGCACGCCGGCCGGATTGGACCTGAGCGTCCCAGAGCGTGAGCCCAAGGTGCTGATCGACCGGCTGAAACCGCGTCTGGCCGGACCGGGGGTCGAGGCTGTGTGGATCGCCCGCACCACCGCGCGGGACACCGGGGCCAAGGGTCTGCTCATCGACGTCCGCAGCACCCTGCCTTTCGTCGAGGTGCGCACGCGCGTGGAACAGGCGGCCGCCGGACTGAACACCGAGGGCGAGGCTCTGGAACTGTCCGTCAGCCTGCCGGGCGGCGAAGCCGGGGTGGGGCTGAAGGTCCTGTAAGTCAGGCGGCGCGGAAGGCCTGGATGGCCTGAACCGTCGCCCGCACCTGGGCCTCGATACCGGACCAGTCGCCGGATTTGACGGCGGCGTCGGTGATCAGCTTCGACCCCATGCCCGCGGCCACGATGCCGGCACCGAACCATTTGGCGATGGAGGCCTCGTCCGGATCGACGCCGCCGGTGGGCATGATCTTGGTCCAGGGCATGGGGCCCAGCACCGCCTTTACGAAGTCCGGCCCGCCGACGCTGGCCCCCGGGAACAGTTTGACGATCTCGCAGCCCAGCTCCTGGGCCTGACCGATCTCTGTGACGGAGCCGCAGCCGGGGAAATAGGCGGTCATGCGGCGGTTGCAGACGCGGGCCACGTCGGGGACCAGGCACGGGCTGACGATGAAGCGCGCCCCCCGGTTCAGATACAGGCTGGCCGTGCCCGCATCGACGACCGAGCCGATGCCCAGGATGATGTCGGGGTCGGTGCGCTGCAGCTCGCGCGCAATGTCGCCGAACAGGTCGACGGCGAAGTCGCCCCGGTTGGTGAACTCGATCGCCTTGGCACCGCCGCGCGAACAGGCCCGGATGACGTTCAGGCAGACCTCTGGATCGGCATGATAAAAGACGGGGGCCACGCCCTGGGCCTGAAGGGCAGTGAGAACGGCGAGGCGGTCGTGGCGCATTTCAATCTCCGCTCCGGTGGCGGCGGTCACCGGTATCGGGGCTCTGTTTATCCCGGCGACCGCGCGAAACGAAAGGACCGGGGCCCGGCTTTCGCGGTGCCGGACGGAACTTATTGTTTCGCCAGATCGACGATCCGCCGCACCAGGGCACTGTCGGCATCGAACAGCGGGTCCAGGACGGTGAAATGGTTCAGGCCGGGCAGGGCCTGATAGCGGGTTTCGACGCCGTTGTTGGCCCAGTGGTCGGCCATCATGCGGGACTGGCGCAGGAACTCGGCGCTTTCCTCGCCGCCGACGATGCAGTCCAGCACCGTGCCGCCCGGCGTCGAGCCGTTGGGGATGGGCCAGAAGACCGGCGACAGGGCCGCGGCCTCGTTCTCGTCGAGGTCGAGTGCGGTGTTCAGCGAGGTCCCGATCAAGGGGCGCAGGTCAAAGAGGCCGCTGATGGCGACAGCGGCCCCGGCCCGGGCCTCTGACAGCATGCAGGCCGCCATATGACCGCCGGCGGAATGGCCGAAGACGACCGGCCGCTGGCCGCCATTTCGGTCGCGCATCACGTCCATGGCGACGCGGACCTGTTTCAGTATGGTGCCGAGGCGGACTGTGGGGGCCAAGTCGTATGAGGGAACCGCCAGGCTGACGCCGTGCCGGATGAAGGCGGGGGCGATGCCGGTGAACCAATCCTTGTCCAGGGCCTGCCAGTAGCCGCCGTGCAGGAAGACCGCGATGGGGGTGCCAGGTCCGGCATCGAAAATGTCCATCACCTCGCGCGGGCCGGGACCATAGGCCAGGGTCTCGGGCGGATGGGCAGCGCGGGCGGCCAGAGCCAGAGCCTTCCACCGGTCCATGACGACCGGATGGTCCGGCACGCGGGCGCGGTTGTTGTACTGGCTTTCCGCGTCGGGGGCCTGGAGGTCGATCTCGCCTGTCACGAATCCATCCGCTACACACCCTCCGAACCTCGGAAGGACCGCCGCCATGATGACCGCCATCTTTGTCTTCATCAAATGCGAGCTGGGGCACGCCAACGACGTGGCCGCGGATATGGTCGACAATGTCGAGCATGTGTCCGAGGTCTATTCCACCTCGGGACAATATGACCTGCTGGCCAAATTCCAGCTGCCCAAGGACATGGACATCGGCACCTTCGTGACCCGGTCGGTGCAGACGCGCCCGCACATCCGCGACACCTTCACCGTCATCACTTTTTCGCCCTTCCTGCCGACGAAGGGCTGACGCTACGTCACCGAAAAACCCTGCTAATCTTCGCGTCAGAGGAAACGCGGAGACACGCGACATGACCGATCTGGACACCTTCCGCGCCGAGACGCGGGCCTGGCTGGAGGCAAACTGCCCGGCCGAGTGCCGCGGGCCGTTGGACAATGAGGAGGACCGCGTCTGGGGCGGTCGCAATCCCACCTTCAAGACCCCGGCCCACAAGCAGTGGATGGAGGTGATGGGCGCGCGCGGCTGGACCGCCCCGGAATGGCCGACCGAATACGGTGGTGGGGGCCTGAGCCGCGAGGAGGCCAAGGTGCTGGCCTCGGAAATGCGGCGCATCGACGCCCAGATGCCGCTGTCGTCCTTCGGCATCTGGATGCTGGGCCCGGCCCTGCTGCAGTTCGGCACCGAAGAACAGAAGAAGCGCTTCCTGCCCGAGATCGTGCGCGGCGAGATTCGCTGGTGTCAGGGCTATTCCGAGCCCGGGGCCGGATCGGACCTGGCCGGGATCCAGACCCGCGCCGAGGATCGGGGCGACCACTGGATCGTCAACGGCCAGAAGGTCTGGACCAGCTATGCCGACAAGGCGGACTGGATTTTCTGCCTGGTGCGGACCGATCCGGAGGCGCCCAAGCATCTGGGTATCTCATTCGTGCTGTTTGATATGGCCACGCCGGGCGTGACCACGCGGCCCATCACCCTGATCAGCGGCAAATCCCCCTTCTGCGAGACCTTCTTCGACGATGTGCGGGTGGAGAAGGCAAACCTGGTCGGGACGCTGAACCGGGGCTGGGACGTGGCCAAGGCCCTGTTGGCGCATGAGCGGACCATGATCGGCGGCATGGGCATGATCGGCGGGGGACGGCCCATGGGTCAGGTCGCCGCCGACAGCGTCGGCACCGATGACGACGGACGCCTGGACGACCCGATCCTGCGCGCCAAGATTGCGGAGCTGGAGGTCGATCTGGCCGCCTTCCAGCTGTCGATGGAGCGGGTCGGGGATCAGGTGAAGGCTCGGCAGGTCAGCCCGGCCATCGCCTCCATGCTGAAATACTATGGCTCGGAGCTGAACAAGCGCCGCCACGAGCTGTCGATGGCGGCTGGCGGTTCGGATGCCTTGGAATGGGAAAGCGATCGCTCCCGCAACGGCACCGCCGCGCGGGACTGGCTGCGGACCAAAGCCAATTCGATCGAGGGCGGGACCAGCGAGGTCCAGCTGAACATCATCGCCAAACACATACTGCAACTGCCGGGGGCGTAGGGCCGCCAACTCATCATCGTCACCCTCGGACTTGATTCGAGGGCCGGACGGTCCGCCGCTCGTGCGACCAAGATGACGCACGGCCCACTCAACATCCGATCCTCGGATCAAGTCCGAGGATGACGGCGTGGAAGAACCCAGATGCCCCTGATCCTGACCGAAGAACAGACCATGCTGAAGGAGGCCGCCGACGGCTTCCTGAGCGAGAACGCCCCGATTGCCCATCTTCGCCACCTGCGCGACAGCCGCGACGCGGACGGGGTCTCGCGCGATCTGTGGCGGGCCTTTGGCGAGATGGGGTTTGCCGGCGTGATCATTCCCGAGGCCCACGGCGGATCGGGCCTGGGGGCGGTCGAGGCGGGCGTGATGGCCGAGGCCCTCGGCCGGACCCTGACGCCCAGTCCCTTCATGGGCTCGGGCGTGCTGTCGGCGCGGGTGCTGATCGAGGCCGGATCGCCGGAGCAGCAGGCCGCCTGGCTGCCGCGCATCGCGGCGGGCGAGGCGATCGTTGCCTTGGCGGTCGATGAGGGGGCCAAACACGCCCCGTCCAAGATCACGACGACGGCACAGCGATCGGGCAATGGCTTTGTTCTGAACGGGGCCAAGGGTTTCGTGCTGGACGGCCACATTGCCGATGCCCTGATTGTGGTGGCGCTGACAGAGAACGGCCTGACCCTGTTCCTGGTCGATCCGAAGACGCCGGGCATAGAGATCGAGCGGACCATCATGGTGGATGCCCACAATGCCGCGCGTGTCACCCTGACCGACGTTCAGGTCGATGCCGATGCGGTGATCGGTGCCGTGGACGGGGGCGAAGGCCCGTTGGAGGCCGCGCTGAACCTGGGCCGGGCCTGTGCCGCAGCCTCCCTGACGGGGGCTGGCGATCAGGCGTTTCAGACCACGCTGGAATACCTGCGCACCCGCAAACAGTTCGGCAAGCTGATCGGCGAGTTTCAGGCCCTGCAACACCGGGCGGCCCATCTGTTCACGGAGATCGAACTGGCGCGGGCGGCGGTGCTGGGCGCGCTGCAGCGGCTGGATGCGGGCCATGAGACCGCGCCCCTGGCCGTCTCGATCGCCAAGGCCAAGGCCGGACGCGTCGCCGAACTGGCGGTTCAGGAGGCGGTGCAGATGCACGGCGGCGTCGGCATGACCGACGAATACGACGTCGGGCTGTTCATGAAGCGGGTGCGTGTCCTGAACGAGCTTTTGGGCGACGCCGGATTTCACACCGAACGGCTGGCCCGCACCCAGGGCTATTGAAGCCTAGCGGGGCTGTTGCGTCGGCCGCAGCAGGGTCAGGTCATAGCCCAGCGCCTGGGCGCGGTTCAGGATCGTCTGACGGACCGCGTCGCTGGGCTGAGGGGTGCGGCTGAGCAGCCAGAGGTATCGGCCCGATCCTTCGCCCACGATCGACCAGGAATAGTCCTCGGCATGGTCGAGGATCCAGTAGTTGCCGAAATAGAAGGGGCCGAAGAAGGACACCTTCAGCTTGGCGTTTCCGCTGCCTTCTACGACCTTGGCCCGGCCCTCGACGGATCGCAGTTCGCCGTCGAGCCCGTCCTGGCGACAGGTGTTGACCACACCGATCAGGCCATCTTCGCGCTGGGTATAGGTGGCCGTGACGCCCTCGCATCCGCGCTGGAAACCCGCCTCATAGCGCCCGATTTCGTACCAGGTGCCGGCATAGCGTCCGAGATCGACGGTGCGGGCCGGGGCCGGCACGGCGCTGTTGCCGACCGGACCTTGCTGCAGGGCCGCGCAGGCGGACAGGGTCAGGGTCGCAGCGGCCGTCAGGACCAGAACTTTGAGAGAGGGTGCCTTCATCCACCCCCAACGGCCACGCTCGGCCGAAGGTTGCGATGCCAGGGACGGGTTCAGTGCGCCTCTGGCGGACGGGCGGCAGGGTCGAGGTATTCGTTCTCGGCGTGGGGGTCGGCCGACAGCACGAAGCGGCGATCGCAATAGCCGCACTCGACGAAATCATCCTCGCCCATGTCCAGATAGACCAGCGGATGTCCGAGAGTCGCGCCCAGGGTGCGGCTGCCGCCATCACAGGCCACGCGCTTGGATGACACGACGACGTCTTCGGGCGGCGGAACCAGAGTATCGGGATGGCGGGGCGGCATGGCGGATCCTGCAGGTGAGCCTGTCGCCGCGTTCCTAATGCCTCGCCATCCGCTTGGGAAGCACCCGGTCGGTTCAGGCCTCGGGTGCCGGGGTCGCATTGCGCCGGAACAGGCGGTCAAACAGGGCTTTGCGCTTCTTGAACAGCGACAGGCCCAGGCAGCCGGCACCGACCCACAGGCCGATCTCGCCCACCACGGCGGAAACCCCGGCCAGGATCATGGCCTGGGTCAGGGGCAGATGCTCCATCTTACCCAGGACGATGAAGGCCGCCATGCCCGCATAGCCGATGACGCAGACCGCCATGGCGGTCCAACCGATGATCTTGATCCGGCTCATGCCCGGTCTCCGTCAAGTGTGATTGTCACTATGACAAGCACGCTAGACATATGGCCGGGATTAGTCAAGCGTCTTTGACACATGCGAGTGTCCCTTTTGCCGCCCGGCTTGGCGAAGCGATGCCGCCGCCCTAACTAGACGCCACCCTGCTCGCCGGACCTCTCCATGACCCAGACCGATGCCCTGCCCGATGACGCCATCGCCATCCGGGGCCTGCGCAAGACCTATGCGGCTTCCAAGAAGGCGGCCCCGAAGACGGCTCTGGACGGGGTTGATCTGACCATTCCGCGCGGTTCGATCTTCGGCCTGCTGGGTCCCAATGGGGCCGGCAAGTCGACGCTGATCAACATCCTGGCGGGCGTGGTCAACAAGTCGGAAGGCGAGGTTCTGATCTGGGGCCGCGACATCGACAAGCGGCCGCGCGACGCACGCGCCGCCCTTGGGGTGGTACCTCAGGAGATCACCGCCGACGTCTTCTTCACCCCGCGTGAGGCGCTGGAGGTTCAGGCGGGATTCTATGGCGTGCCGGCCAACGCGCGCCGCTCGGACGAACTGCTGGCGGCCGTCGGTCTGTCGGACAAGGCCGATGCCTATGTGCGGGCCCTGTCGGGCGGGATGAAGCGGCGGCTGATGGTGGCCAAGGCCCTGGTCCACAATCCGCCGATCCTGATCCTGGACGAGCCGACCGCCGGGGTGGACGTGGAACTGCGCCGCCAGCTTTGGGCCTATGTCCGGCGGATCAATGCCCTGGGCGTGACCATCCTGCTGACCACCCACTATCTGGAGGAGGCGCAGGAGCTTTGCGACAGCATCGCCATCATGAACCGGGGCCGGGTGGTCGCCTGCGAGCCGACGCCGCAACTGCTGCGCCGCCTGGACACCCGCAATGTGGTGGTGACGCCCGAGCACCCGCTGGACGGCCTGCCTGACCTGAACGGGTTCGAGGCGCTGGCCCGCCCGAACGGGGCCTTTGCCGTCACCTATCGCAAGGGGCAGTCATCGGTGGAACAGGTGCTGGCCGCCGTGCGCGCGGCGGGCGTGACCATCGCCGATATCACGACCGAGGACCCGGACCTGGAAGACGTCTTTCTGGCCTTGACCTATGGCGACGCAGACCAGGCTGATCCGACAAAGGACTGACGCCAGCGCCTGACGCTGGCACCGACCGGCGTCAGACCACCATGACCGTGCCGAGCAGAACCCGTGCGCCGGCCCGGCCCAGCACCGCGTCGGTCGCGGCCTGCAACTGCTGCGACAGACGATCGATATTGGGCGGTGCACCGGGCGGCAAGGCTCCGGCGGCGCGTTGCACAACCTCGCTATAGGCGGCTCTCAGCCGGGGCGCGGACTGGTTGGCGCGGGTCCGCAGGGCAGCGTCCGCAACGTCGATCCCGGTCTCGACCGACATGACGCCGCGCCGTCCGTCGCGACGGACGACCGTGGAGGTGACAGTGGGAAAGCGGATATAGCTGGCCTGGGCCGCCTCGCCGGGGCCGCTGGCGGTTGAGCCGGAAAGTCCAAGGAGCGCGCGCCTGTCCATGCCCGGCAGGATCGGCGGACAGGCTTAATGCGCCGTTACGATCGTGGCGCTATGCCTTGGCCTGCAAGGAGCCCCTGTTGCGACATCTGTCCACCCTCGCCGCCATCGGCCTGCTGATCGCCGCACCCGCCTTGGGGGCCGTCGGCAACGCGCCTGACGAAATCGCGCGCCTTCAGGCCGAGTATCGCGACGAGGCGGCAAGGGCACGGCGATTGCGGGCCGACGCGGCAGAGGCAGAGGCAGAGGTTGCTGATCTGGAACGCCGCCTCAGTGGCCTGCGCCGCGAGATGTCGGGCGAGGATCGCCAGCTGTCGCTGCAACGCGACCGTCTGCGTGAACTCAGCGCCCGCGAGGCAGTGCTGGTGGCGCAGCTGTCGCGGGCCCGGGCGCGTCACTCGCGCCTGCTGGGGGCCTTGCAGATGATGACCCGGCGGCCGCCTCCGCCGCTTCTGGTGCCTGCGGACAGGGCGGTGGACACGGTGCGTGCCGCCATTTTGATGACCGCGATGGCCCCGGCGCTTCAGGCCCAGGGCGAGGGGCTGACCGGACGGCAGGCCGAGCTGGGCCGTGTCCGCCGCCTGGCCGTCCTTGGCAGCGAGCGCCTGTTCACCACCGAAAGCGATCAGGGCGACCAGCGCGCCGAACTTGAAGGCCAGATCGCCCGCAAGTCGGACCTGCGAACCGTGCTGGACGCCGAGGCGACCGAGGCCGAGCGCGCCGCAGCCGTGCTGGAGCGGCGCCTGTTGGCTCTGGGCGGTACCGTGCCGGTCCCGGATCGCGAAACGGCACGAACCGCGACCCGCCTGCCTGGCGGCCGCAGTCGTCTGACGCGCCCCGTGGCCGGGGCTCCGATCCAGCGGTTCGGCGGATCCAGCCGGGGATGGCGCTGGGCGGCGACCGGCGGTCCGGTCCGTGCACCGGCAGCGGCACGCGTGGTCCATGCCGGAGCATTGGAGGGCTGGGGCAGGGTGGTCATCCTGGATCTTGGCCCGGGCTGGCAGGTGGTTCTGGCGGGTCTGGCCAGCGTCTCGGTGGCGACTGGCGATCGGGTCGGTGATGGCCAGACGCTGGGCACCGCTGGTGCCTCGGGCGACATCTATATCGAGCTGCGCCGCGACGAGCGCCCCGTCGATCCCTCCCCCTGGCTCCGCTGATCGGCGAAATCGCTATGCAGGGGCCGATGACGCTGATTTTATCCGGTAACGGTGGTCGCGCCACGATTTGGTCGCGAGCGCCCCGTCAACTTGAGACGACATCTTGAACCTTCCGGGGCCGCCTCCCACACTCCAGGCCCCACTGAAAGAGACCGAATGCGTAAACTGCTTCTCGTCGGATGCGCCGCCCTGGTTCTGGGAGGCAGCGCCGCGGCCGTGGCCAGCCAGACCCCCCGCAACGAAACCTTCCGGATGCTGGAGCTGTTCGGCGACGTTCTGGCCATGGTCGAACAGGCCTATGTGGTGCCGGTCGACAACAAGAAGCTGATCGAGGCGGCGCTGCAGGGCATGATGACGGCCCTGGATCCGCACTCGAACTATCTGCCGCCGGACGGCTTCGGCGATCTGCGCGAGCGGACCGAAGGCCAGTATTCGGGCGTGGGCCTGACCATCAGTTCCGAGGGTGGTCTGGTGAAGGTCATCTCGCCCATGGATGGCGGTCCGGCCGCGCGCGCGGGCGTCATGCCCGGCGACGTGATCTCGGTCATCGACGGCCAGAACGCGGCCGGCCTGACGGTGTCGGAGGTGTCTGACAAGCTGCGCGGGGCCACCGGCACCAGCGTTTCGGTCACCTTCCTGCGCGACGGCTCCGATCCGCTGGAGGTCACCCTGACCCGCGAGATCATCAAGGTGGAGTCGGTCACCGGCCGGGTCGAAGGCGACTTTGGCTACATCCGCATCGCCACCTTCAACGAGAACACCGGCCGGGAACTGACCGAGACCATCACCCGGCTGAAGACCGAGAACCCGGCGCTGAAGGGCTATGTGCTGGACCTGCGCAACAACGGTGGCGGGCTGCTGACCGCCTCGGTCGCGGTGTCCGACGCCTTCCTGGAACGCGGCGAAATCGTCAGCCAGCGTGGACGTCGCCCCGAGCAGATCGAGCGCTATTCGGCCCGGCCCGGCGACCTGATCGACGGCCTGCCTCTGGTGGTGCTGATCAACTATGGCTCGGCCTCGGCGTCCGAGATCGTGGCGGGCGCGCTGAAGGATCACGAGCGGGCCACGGTCGTCGGCCTGACCAGCTTCGGCAAGGGATCGGTCCAGACGGTCATTCCGCTGCGCAATGGCGCGGACGGAGCCCTGTCGATCACCACGGCGCGCTACTACACCCCCTCTGGCAGCTCTATCCAGAAGATCGGCATCGAGCCGGACCTGGAGGTCTCGCGCTCGGTCGAGGAGGCGCGGATCGTCTCCCGGTCCAACTTCACCTATTCCGAAGCCGCCTATGCCACGGCGCTGGATGCCTCGATCGGGGCCGAGCGGCGCGGTCCGCACACCCCGGTCGAAGCGCCCGGCGAGGACTGGCCCGAGGACAAGGACTATCAGCTGGAGCGGGCGTTCGACGTGCTGCGCGCCGGGGGCGACCTGAGCCAACTGGCCGCCGCGCCAGCCGGCATCATCGTCACGCCCGCCGGGACCGAGGTGGCCGAAGCCCCGGCCGAGACCACGCCCGAGGAATGACCAGACCTCCCCCTTCTCCCTTCTGGGGAGAAGGGGGACGGAGCCTTGCGGTGAACCTCGATCGCGCCCGTCAGGCCGCGACGCTGGCGTAGTCGATCATCGCCTCGTCTCGGCCTCTCAGACCCGTCTCGAAATCCATGAAGATGTCGATCAGCTCTTCGGTCGAGACCTGGGCTGCGCCGGGGCTGAAGCGGAAACGCCAGAAGCTGACGATGTGCTGGATGGCTCCCAGCTGTTCGCCCAGGGTCGTGAACATGTCCGGTGCGCGCAGCAGGAAATCCCGGAACAGCATCGGCTGCCCGTCGATCGTCAGGGCGGTATAGGCATCGTCATAGATCCGCAGGGTCTCTCCCACCGCGTCGCAGGCCCGCCCGATCCGGTGCCGCAACACGCTGCGCCCGCGGTCCAGATATTCGCGGGCCGCCTTGTCGACGGGGCCAGAGGGACGGACGTTCCAGACCGCATCGGCCACGACCGCCGCCTCGAACAGCAGGGTGGTCAGCAGCCATTTGTAGTAGAGGAAGCCCTTCCAGCAGAAGACGCCCTCCTGATACTCGTCCGGCTCCAGCCGCAGGGTCACGCCCAGGGCCTCCATGCGGTCGCCCGGCGCATTGGACAGGATCTTGGACGCCATCCGGCGCACGGACTGCTCGATGGCCACATCGCCAAAAGTCTGGGCGCTGAGGGCGACCAGGGGCTGAATCTCGCGTTGGACAAAGGCGGACATGCGTTGCAGGTCTGCGTCGCTGATGGCGAAGTAACAGGGGGCCGGGTCGACCCCGCCCCGCCGCAACTGCTCACGCAGCAGGAAGGGATCCAGCGAGGGCACCCCGTCCATCAGACGCAGGGTGGCCATGTCCGGATCGTCGGGATGCAGGCCGAAGGCCTCGCGCATCACCCGCTCGAAGCCGTGCTGGTCGACGAAGACATAGCGGCCGCCGCTCTTCAGCTCGGCCATGTCGATCGGAACCACCACCTTGGTTGCGACCTGACGACGGCTTCGCAACAGGTCGATCTCGTTGCGACGAAGGCGGTGCTTGATGATCAGCGACCGATTCAGGGCTGGCGTTCGGAACATGGGCCGGGCCGCCCAGTCCGGATCGGACCCATGGTCCTGCGACACCTTCAGCAGGTTCAGCACGCGCGCGGTGGAGGCCGAGCGCCGCAGATGGGCCAGGTTACGGATAGTGCGGTCGGTCATCGATCCCCTCGAGACCAGCACCGTGCCACCAACTGATGACCAACGGCTTAGCTGGCGAGCCAATTCGTCGCTCTGGCGTCCGGGTCCGGCGGGGCCTAGTTTGCGGCCATGGGAAACGTTTTCGACATACTGGTCATCCTCGCCATTCTGGCGGTCGCCGTGACATTGGGGTTTGGCATCTATTCGCTGTATCGCGGCGGCGACTATGCCCGGACCAATTCCAACAAGCTGATGCGACTGCGCGTCGGCCTGCAGGCCGTGGCGATCGTGCTGCTGGTCGCCGGTATGTGGTGGAAATCCACCCAGGGGGGCTGAGCCCATGGTCACCCTGAACAAGATCTATACCCGCACCGGCGATGACGGGGCGACGCGCCTGGCCTCTGGCGCAGAGGTGTCCAAGAGCGATGCCCGGGTCGAGGCTTACGGCGCGGTGGACGAGCTGAATGCCGTCATCGGCATCGCCCGGCTGCATTCAGGCCAGAATGACCGCATCGACGCCATGCTGGGCCGTATCCAGAACGAGCTGTTCGACCTGGGGGCAGACCTGGCCACGCCGCATGACCCGGCCCCGACCTGGGAGGCGCTGAGGATCGTGGCCTCGCAGGTCGACCGACTGGAGGCCGAGATCGACTGGATGAACGAAAGCCTCAAGGCATTGGACAGCTTCATCCTGCCCGGCGGTTCGGCCCTGGCGGCCCATCTGCATCTGGCGCGGACCGTCTGTCGCCGGGCCGAGCGGGAGGCGGTGCGGCTGATCGAGGGCGGAGCAGCGATCAATCCCGACGCCTTGCGTTATTTGAACCGTCTGTCGGATCATCTGTTCGTCGCCTCGCGCCGGGCCAATGCGGGCGGCAGCGGTGACGTATTGTGGAAGCCCGGCGCAACGCGCTGACGCCATCAGGAAAGCCGAGCCGTATGGACACCTTGAGCGCTCGCTGGGCCCGGCTGGAACCCTTCGCCCAGGTTTTCGGGCCCGATGATGATCGGCCGCGCCCGGCGGTGCTGCTGTTCCACGGTTGCGGAGGGCTGCGGGATCACCTGCCCCTGTATGCCCAGGCGGCAGTGGCGGCGGGCTGGCGGGCTGTGATCGTCGATTCCTACGCGCCGCGCGGCTGGAGCCGGATGTTCGCCCTGGGGGCTGTCTGTTCGGGGATTGCGCTGCGAGGCTGGGAACGGGCGGGCGATGTCCTGGCCACCATCGAGGGTGTCTCACGCCGGGCCGATGTCGATGCCTCGCGCCTCGCCGTGGCCGGATGGAGCCATGGCGGCTGGTCGATCATGGAGGCGATGAGCGCCGACCCCGCCCCGCGCGGGGCCATGGGGGTGTTGGATGCGGAGCGCTGCGATCTGTCGGGGATCAAGGCGGCCTATCTCTGCTATCCCTATGTCGGGATTGCCGCGCCGAACCGGATGCGCCCGTGGCGGCATTGCCCGCGCATCCTGGCCGTCACGGCCCGGCGCGATCACCTGACCACCGTCTCGAACGCCGAGCGGGTCAATGCCATGCTGCGATCCTGCGGCGCCGAGGTCGAATCCTGGATCGCCGAGGGCACCCATTCCTTTGACGAGCCGATGAACGCCCCGCCGATGCGGCACGACCCCGAGCTGACCCGTCAGGCCCTGGACCGGTTCCGCCGCCTGCTGGAAGACACGGCCCCGGCCCTCACGGCCTGAAGCCTCAGCGCGGAGGTGGCGGCGCGGGAGACGTCTGCGGCAGCGTCATGGTCATCTCGCCCGCACGAGCGAAGCGCAAGGTGACCTCGGTCCCCGTGGCCCAGTAGCTGCCGTTCTCAAGCCCGAGCACATTGACCACCAGCGGCAGATAGGACGGCTCGCCATCAACAGGCGGTGGCAGGGTGATCGGCAGGGCGACCGGCTCGGCTTTGCTGAACATGTTTCCGTCGGTGCGGAACTCCAGCGTCTGACCCAGGGGTGTCGTGACGGCCAGCAACTGGTCCGGCTCGGTCCCCGTATTCTGGACGACGACGCGAATATGGCCGGTGAAGGGGGCACTGAGGCCCGACACCATGAAGGCGGTGTTCACCACCACCAGGGGCGAGGCCTGAGCCGGGGCCTCCTGAGTGGCGGGTTCGGCGGCCAGCGCCAGCATCAGTTCCAGCATCATCCCCTCCAGAATCCCACGATCCGTTTGACGTCATCCACCACCGGATCGGCGACGGCGGCCGCCCGCTCGGCCCCGTCCTTCAGCACGCGGTCGATCTCGTCGGGGGCGGCCATCAGGCGGCGCATTTCGGCAGTGACCGGGGCCAGCGACTGGACGGCCAGCTCGGCCAGAGCCGGCTTGAACGCTCCGAAACCCTGTCCGCCGAACTGTTCCAGCACGGCCTCGCGGCTGATGTCGGCCAGGGCGGCATAGAGGGTCACCAGGTTGCGCGCCTCGGCCCGCTCGGCCAGGCCGTCCAGCGTCTCGGGCAGGGGCTCGGGATCGGTTCGCGCCTTCTTGATCTTGGAGACGATGGTGTCGGCATCGTCCGTCAGATTGATGCGCGACTGGTCCGACGGGTCGGACTTGCTCATCTTGGCCGAGCCGTCCCGCAGGCTCATCACGCGCGGGGCCGGCCCCTGGGTCAGGGGCTCGGGCAGGGGGAAGAAGCCGGGCACACCGAAGTCGGTGTTGAACTTGCCGGCGATGTCGCGGGTCAGTTCGAGGTGCTGTTTCTGGTCCTCGCCCGTCGGCACCTCGGTCGCCTTGTAGAGCAGGATGTCGGCCGCCTGCAGCACCGGATAGGTGTAGAGGCCGACGCTGGAGCGTTCCTTGTGCTTGCCCGACTTTTCCTTGAACTGGGTCATCCGGTCCAGCCAGCCCAGGCGGGCCGTGCAGTTCAGGATCCAGGCCAGTTCGGAATGGGCCCGCACCGCCGACTGGGGAAAGATCACCGAACGGGCCGGGTCCAGGCCACTGGCCAGATAGGCGGCGGCGATCTCTCGCGTCTGGGCAGCCAGCAGGGCCGGGTCCTGCCAGACGGTTATGGCATGCAGGTCGGCGACGAACAGGAAGCAGGGCGCGCCCTGGTCCTGCAGGGCGGTGAACCGCTTCAGCGCGCCCAGATAGTTGCCCAGGTGCAGGGCCCCCGAGGCCTGGATGCCCGAAAGGATGCGGCGCGGGCCGGCATAGGCGGAGGAAACGTCTTCAGTCATCAGTCCAGTCCAGTCGGAGCCGCAGCCCCCGGTTCGCGGCGCAGGGCCGCCTTCAGTTCGGCGGGGCTCGCCGCGCGGAAAAGCACGACCAGCACGGCATAGACAAGGGCCCCAACGCCGCAGACGGCGACTACCGCAGCCTCCTTGGCCAGCAGCAGGGCGCTGAGCCGCTCATAGTTCAGGCCCGCAACGAACAGCACCGCCCCCATGCCCAGGCTTGCGGCAATCACTCGGGCCATGCGCGACACGAAGGCGGGTGACGGTCGCCAGGCCCGCTCGCGCATCAGGGTTCCAGCCAGCAGGATGACATTGGCCCAGGCCGCCAGACTGGTCGCCGCCGCCAGGCCCAGCACCCCGTCCTGGCCTCGCGCCGACAGGATGAAGAACAGCCCGGCCCCGACGGTGACGTTCAGTGCGACCGAGCTCATCGCATAGATCATGGGGCGGCGGGTGTCCTCGCGGGCGAAGAAGGGTGGGGTCAGAACCTTGGCCAGAACGAAGGCCGGCACGCCCCAGGCGAACTGGCGCAGGGCATCGGCGGTGCGGGCCGCGTCCTCGCTGGTGAAGGCTCCGCGCGTCACCGTGGCGTCGATGATGAAGAAGGGAATGACCAGCAGGGCCATGGCCGCGGGCAGGGTGAAGGCCATGGCCAGGGTCAGGCCGTCATCCAGGGTCCGGCGGCCGCCCTCGTGATCGCCGGAGACGAAGGCGCGCGTCAGGCGCGGCACCAGGGCCAGGCCGATCGCGACCCCAACCAGGCCCAGCGGCAGCTGATACAGTCGGTCGGCATTGTAGAGGACCGAGCGGGCCCCCTCATCCGATCCGGTCAGGACCTGGCTGACGACGGAGTTGATCTGCATCGCTCCGCCGGCCAGGGCTCCCGGCACAGCCAGGGCCAGGGCCCGCTTCACCGCCGGGGTCAGGCGCGGCAGATGCAGCCGTAGCCGGATGCCCAGCTTTCGGACGCCCCACCAAAGCAGGCCCGCCTGCGCTGCGCCCGAGACGGTCACCGCCACTGTGACCGCCAGCAGCGTCAGGGTCGGGTCGATCTCCGGCCAGACCAGGGGGGCCAGCAGGGGCACCAGGGTGCAGATGTTCAGCAGCACCGGCACCCCGGCGGTCAGGGCGAATTTCCCGCCCGTGTTGAGCACCCCCGACAGCAGGGAGGCGATGGTCATGAAGGCCAGATAGGGCATGGCCAGCTGGGTGGCGATCACGGCCACGCGCATGATGCCGTCATCGTCGCGATAGGCCGACAGCAGCCAGGGCATGATCCAGGGCATGGCGATCTGCAAGGCGATGCAGAACCCCACGACCACGGCCGCCATGAAGGCCAGGGCCTCGGACGCCGTCGCGGTGGCCGCCTCTTCGCCCTCTCGCTCGCGCACCCCGCCATAGACGGGCACAAAGGCCTGGGCGAAGGCGCCTTCGGCGAACAGTCGTCGGAACAGGTTGGGCAGCATCAGGGCCGTGGCGAACACGTCCATCAGCGGGCCCTGACCGAACCGTGCCGCCAGGGCCATGTCGCGGGCAAATCCCAGGATGCGGCTGCCCAGGGTCAGGGTCGCCTGGACCAGGGTATTGCGCGCAAGGCTCATCGGCGAGGTTCCAGAAAGGGGCCTGTGGGCTCTAGTCGGGCGATCCCTGCCGCACAAGGGGTGTGGGCTTGCGGCGCACGGATGATGCCGACAGCTCCGACACGTCGCGGGTCGAGGCGCGGACGGGCACGATCCGCCGTCCCGCCGGTAACACCGGCGCCTGGTCCAGCACCGACTCCAGGGCCGCGCGCAAGGCGACCGTGGACGCGACGCTCTCGACCAGAGGCGAGCCGCCGTCGTCCGTCACATAGAAGGCATCGACGGCTCGTGCTCCAAAACTGGCCACATGGGCCGAGCGGACCGAGATGCCGTGCGTGGCCAGGGTGCGGGCGAGATCGGCCAGCAGTCCGGGCCGGTCGGCCCCGGAGACCTCGATCACCGTTGCCCCTTCGCTGGCCCCCGTGTCGATCATGACGACCGGCCTGACTTCAAAGGCGGCGCGGCGGGCACTGATCGGGCGATCGACGGGGACGGCGGGGGCGTCCCGGCCCAGGGCGGCATTCTCCAGCGCCTGAACCAGACGGGACAGGCGCCGCGGTTCGGCCTGGCCATAGGGCAGGCCTGCCCCATCCTGAACCTCGAACAGATCCAGCGCCATGCCATCAGGCGCAGTGGCGACGCGGGCTCCCACGACATCGGCCCCCTCGGCGGCCAGAACCGTAGCCAGGTCAGCGAACAGACCGGGTCGGTCCGAGGCCGCGACCACGATCCGGGTGGCCGCCTGGGTCTCGGGGCCATCAGGCTTCAAGGCCTGGGCGGCGGCACCCGTCCGGCGAGCGCGGTCCATGAGGTCGGGGGCTGCCTCCAGCGGTCCGGGACCGGCAAGGGCCTCGCCCCGGAACAGGGCATCGACCCGGCCATAGAGGTCGCGCATCAGCGACCCCTTCCAGCTGTTCCACACGCCCGGCCCCACCGCCCGGATGTCGGCGGCGGTCAGGACCAGCAGCATCCGCAAGCGCTCCGGGTCGCCGACCAGGGCCGCAAAGGCACTGATGGTGTCGGGATCGGTGACGTCGCGTTTCTGGGCATAGTCGCTGAGCGCCAGATGATGTCGCACCAGCCAGACCACCAGCTCGATCCGGCGGCTGTCGATGCCCAGACGCTCGCAGGCCCGGCGCGCGGATATGGCCCCGTCCTCCAACTGGCCCCGGTTGCCGCCCTTGCCCACGTCGTGCAGCAGCATGGCCAGCATCAGCACCTCCGGATCCGCGATCCGGTGGACGATCTCGGTGGCCAGGGGATGATCCTCCTGCAGCTTGCCCCGCATGATGTCGTTGATGATGCCGACAGCCTGGAGCGTGTGCTCGTCGACCGTATAGGCGTGGTACATGTTGAACTGGGTCTGGCCGACGATGCGTCCCCACTCGGGCAGGAAACGGCCCAGCAGCCCGGTCTCGTTCATCAGGGTGAGGACGCGATAAGGCCGCTGTCCGCGCGCCAGAACATCGAGGAAGGCCTGGGCGGCCACCGGATTGCGGCGCAGTGCCGGTGTCACCAGCGACAGCGACCGGCTGACGGCCGAAAAGGCCTCGGGATGAAGGTCCAGATCGTGCCGGTCGGCCAGGACGAACAGGGTCAAGAGCCGCGTCGGGTCCTGGGCGAAGACGTCAGGGCCGGTGGTGGACAGCCGTCCCTCCTCGACGACGAACCCCTCGACGTTCAGACGGCGACGGCGATTGGGCATCAGGCGCGACAGGCTGAGGGTGTGTTTCTGCTGGCGAGCCTCCAGCTGGGCGCTCATGGCACGGGTCAGGGCCCCGACGTCACGCGCGACCAGGAAGTATCGTCGCATGAACCGCTCGACCGCCGGTTCGTCGCCGCGCCCACGCCAGCCCATGCGCCGCGCCACCTCGGGCTGAAGATCAAAGGTCAGTTTTTCCTCGGCCCGCCCTGCGGTCAGGTGGAGATGGGCCCGGACCCGCCACAGGAAGTCGAACGCCTCCTCGAAGCTGCGTCGTTCGCGCGCGGTCAGCAGGGCCTCCAGCACCGAGGCCCCCAGGGGGCTGGCCGGGTCCAGCGACCGGGCGATCCAGAACAGGGTGTTCAGGTCCCGAAGGCCGCCCTTGCCGTCCTTGACGTTGGGCTCGACCTTGTAGCGAACGGCCCCGGCCTTGATCTGGCGCTGATTCCGCTCTTCCAGCTTGGCGGCGATGAAGGGCCGCGGGTCCGCCTTGGACACCTGTTCCCGGAAACGGGTCATCATCCCTTCGGCCAGGTCTTCGTCACCGACCAGAAAGCGCGCTTCCAGAAGGGCGGTGCGTACGGTCATGTCGTCGCGGCCCAGCTTCAGGCAGTCGTCGATGGAACGCGACGCCGCACCCACCTTCAGCCCCAGGTCCCACAGGACATAGAGCATGAACTCCGTGACCTGTTCGCTGCGTCCGCTGGACTTCCAGGGCCGCAGGAACAGGATGTCCAGATCGGAAAAGGGGGCCAGGACGCCGCGGCCGTAGCCGCCGACCGCGACAAGGGCCAGCTTCTCACCCTCGGTCGGATTGGGCGCCGGATAGAGGGTTTCGGTCGCCAGCCGCCAGAGCGACGACAGAAGGTCGTCCGCCGCCGCGCAATACAGCCGCGCCACCTCGACCCCGCCCAGACCGGCCTCCAGTTTGCGCGCAACACGCGCCCGCGCCGCCTCATAGGTCTCGCGCAGAACCTCGGACACGGCGACGCGCACGTCGGACGCCAGTGCGGCGTGGGCCAGGCGGTCGTCCAGGGGGGGAAGGTCGGTCATGGCCGGACGGGACTATGCGGGGTTCGGACGCAGAAAGACATAGAGGCCGAAGTCCAGATGGGGGCGTCCGAAGTTGAAGAGGGTCTGCACCCGATCGGCCGAGGCCCGCACCCCCGCCGCTTCGGGCCGATCGGCATGTCTCGCCAGCCAGTCCCGGGCGGCGCTGTCCATCGTCGCCAGATAGTCGTCCCAGACGGCCTCGTCCGACGCCTCAGCCAGGGCCACCTCGAACCCGGCCGAACGGGCCGCCGCCTGCCATCCCTCGTGCGTGGCATAGGTGTTGTTCATCTCGACCAGCTGGCGCAGCGGATCGGGCGGGGTTCCCTTCCAGCAGAGATCGCCCCACAGCAGGGCCCCGCCAGGCTTCAGAAGACGCGAAAGCCCCGTCAGCATGGCCTCGGGCGCGCGGGTCCCGTCGCCCACCGGATCGGTTGCGCCGATGGCCACGATAAGTTCGACCGGCGCCATCTGCGCCAGCACCGTGCCGGAGGTCCCGACCCGCAGGTCGATCCGGTCTGTGGCGGCGCTGGCAGCGATCCGGGTGGCGGCCAGATCGGCCATGACCGGATCTGCCTCGACCGTGACGACCTGAAGGTCGAACGCTTCGGCCAGGAGCACGGCGACCGTCGCATTGCCGGTGCCGATATCGAGCGCCCGGTCGCCCGGCCGCAGCCCCGAAAGCCCCACGGCCCGGGCCAGCGCCTCTGGCCGGACGGCGTTGCAGATGGTCAGGGCCTCATAGGCGATGCGATGGAAATTGGTGCGCATGGTCCAGCCATACATCAGACGGGCGGGAGACGCAGGTGATCCGACTTTCGTCGCCTGCTATAGGCCGACCATGAACCCCCGCCTGCACTCCTTCGACGCGGTAGAAAACGTCCGTGACTATGGCGACTACGCCACAGCCGCGGGGCGGCGCATCCGGCCTGGTGTGCTGTTCCGGTCCGGTCATCATGCCAGGGCCACACCCGCCGATCTGGACCGGCTGGCCGCCTTTGGCCTGGGCACGGTGGTCGATCTGCGACGGCCCAGCGAGCGGGTGCGCCAGCCCTCGCGGCGGCATGACGGCTTTGCGGCCCAGGTCATCGAAAGCGATCACGACGACGGCGGCGAGGCCCCACACCTGACCTTTCTGAAGACCGCTGACCTGACCGAGGAGTCGGGGCGTCGGTTCATGACCCAGACCTATCGCCAGCTGGCGTTCGAGCCGTCGCACCTGGATCTGTTCCGGCGATATTTCGCCGCCTTGGCCGAGGACGAGCGGCCTGTGCTGATCCACTGCGCGGCGGGCAAGGATCGGACCGGCATGCTGGCGGCCCTGACCCACCACCTGCTCGGCGTCGGTCATGACGACATGGTCGAGGACTATCTGCTGACCAATGTCGCAGTCGATCTGGAGGCACGCGCACCGGACATGGCGCGGCAGTTGGAGAAGATGACCGGTCGAACGGCCTCGCATGGCGCCGTGGTCGCCTTCCTAGGGGTCGAGCCCGCCTTTCTGGATGCAGGGCTGAAGGCCATCGTCCAGGCCCATGGATCGCTGGACGCCTATCTGGAACAGGCTCTGGGCGTCGATGGTGCCGCCCGCGACCGCATTGTGGAGCGTCTGTCAGCGTGACCATGCATAGGGTCGAGCGGCGGGTGGACTGGCACGATCCGCTGGCAGTTGCCTGTGGCCTTCACCGCCGGACGGGAGCCCTGGCCCTGATTTCGGACGGCGACGTCCGGGCCGGGCGCTCGTGGGTGGCGGCCGAGCCGGACCTGCTGTTCGTCGGTCCCATGCCGCCGGAGGCCCCGTTCCGCATACTGAATGATCCCGATTTCGCCAGGGGCGTGGTCGGCCTGGCGACCTATGACGGCGGGGCACGGCCGGCGACCGGCCAGCGGGGCGTGTCGCAGGACGGCGACTGGCCCGACCTGATGCTGGCCCGCTATCCGGCCCTGCTGCGTTTTCAGGACGGCGTCGCCACGGCCGTCGGCCTGGGGGCCAGCGAGGCCGAGGCGGAAGGCCAGGCCGACCGCGCGGAAGGATGGCTGGGCTTGGCCACCAGCCCCGACGTGCCCGGCCCGCCGGCAGAGACCTTTCACACCGAGGCATCGGACGACGCCTACCGCCATGCCGTGGCCGAAGTGGTGCGCCGGATCGGCGAGGGTGAGCTGTTCCAGGCGAATATCGCCCGGGCCTGGTCCGGACGTCTGGGATCGGGGGTCGATCCGTTCGACGTCTTCCTGCGGCTGGCCAGATCGCGGGCGGCGGCCTACGGGGCCTTCTGGCGGATGGGCGACCGGGCCCTGGTGTCCAACTCGCCCGAGCTTTTCCTGAACTTCGACGCCGCCGCCGCCCGGATCGAGACGCGGCCCATCAAGGGGACACGGGGTCGCGATGCGGATGCGGCGACCGATGCCCGGCTGGCCGCCGACCTGGTCGCCAGCGCCAAGGACCGGGCAGAAAACCTGATGATCGTCGATCTGATGCGCAACGACCTGTCGCGCGTCGCCGTGCCGGGCTCGGTCAAGGTCGAGCGGTTGTTCGAGGTCGAAACCCTGCCGACCGTCCACCATTTGGTCTCGACGGTGACGGCCCAGGCCCGGTCAGGCACCGGTCCTGCCGAACTGATGGGGGCCACCTTTCCACCCGGATCGATCACCGGCGCACCGAAGCATCAGTCGATGAAGGTCATCGCCGATCTGGAACCGCCGCGCGGTCCATGGTGCGGGTCCCTGTTCATGATCGATGCCGAGGGCAGCCTGACCGCCTCGGTCCTGATCCGAACGGCCGGCTTCGTCCAGGATGGGCGGGGATGGTCGTTCCGCACCCTGGCGGGGGCAGGCATCGTGGCCGACAGCGATCCGGACGCCGAACTGGCCGAGACCACGGTCAAGATCAGCGCCCTGAGGCAGGCCCTGACCGGATCGGCCGATTAAGGCTCAGGACGGCGCGATCTGTTTCAGCCGGTACAGAGCCTCTAGCGCCTCGCGCGGGGACAGGGCGTCGGGATCGAGCTCGGACAGGGCCACGTCGAGGGCCGACAGCGGCGGGGGTGCCGCAGGCTCGGCCACAGCGAAAAGGGGCAGGTCGTCCAGTCGGCCATGAGCGGCCTTTTCGCCCTCCAGCCGGGCCAATACGGACTTGGCGCGCGCCACGACGGGGGGCGGCACCCCAGCCAGCCGCGCGACCTGCACCCCATAGGACCGGTCTGCCGCGCCAGGCGCCGCCTCATGCAGGAAGACCAGGTCGCCGTTCCATTCGCGCGCCCGCATCGACAGGTTGCAGACGTGGTCCAGCCGATCCTCCAGCCGGGCCAGTTCGTGATAGTGGGTGGCGAACAGGGTGCGCGTCCGGTTCACGTCATGCAGAGCCTCGGCCACGGCCCAGGCGATGGCCAGGCCGTCATAGGTGGCGGTGCCGCGCCCGATTTCGTCCAGAACGACAAAGGACCGCTCGGTCGCCTGGGTCAGGATGGCGGCGGTCTCGACCATTTCGGTCATGAAGGTGGACCGGCCGCGCGCCAGGTCGTCGCCCGCTCCCACCCGGCTGAACAGCCGGTCAACGACACCCAGCCGCATCGAGGCGGCGGGCACGAACGCCCCGGCCTGAGCCAGGATGACCAGCAGCGCATTCTGGCGCAGGAAGGTCGACTTACCCGCCATGTTCGGCCCGGTCACGATGGCCAGCCGCGCGCAGCCCACGCCCGACCCGTCCAGCCGACAGGGGTTGGGCGTATAGGGATCGCCCGCCGCCTTGACCGCCGCCTCGACCACCGGATGGCGACCGGCCTCGACCATAAAGCCCAGGCTGGAGTCGACGACGGGTCGGACGGCTCCGACTTCTTCGGCCCATTCTGCTAGGGCGGCATTGGCGTCCAGCTCCGCGAGGGCTTCGGCCAGGGTTTGAAGTTTCAGCGCCAGGCTCTCGACCGCACGCCGCCACGCCTCGAAGGTCTCGGCTTCCAGGGCCAGGGCCCGGTGGCCCGCCTGGCTGATCTTCGCATCCAGTTCCGACAGTTCGACGGTCGTGAAGCGAACCTGATTGGCCAGGGTCTGGCGGTGGATGAAGGGGCTGTCGGGACCAGCGCGGAACAGGGGCTCGGCCGCCTTGGCCGAGGCTTCCAGAAAATAGCCCAGCACCGCATTGTGCCGGACCTTGAAGGCGACGCCGGACTGGCTGATCGCGCGGGCTTCCAGCTCGGCGACGACCTTGCGGCTGTCATCACGCAGGGTGCGGGCCGCATCTAGTTCGGGCCGGTGTCCGGGCCGGACATAGCCCCCGTCGCGGACCAGATGCGGGAGTTCCTCGACCAGGCCGTCGACCAGATCGCCCAGCAGATGGCCCAGGGCGGGGTCGAGCGCCAGCTGATCCAGACACGAACCGATGCGCTCGGGCGGCCCGGCGATCGGCTCGCGCGTGGTGCTGGCGAACAGGGCCGACAACGTCTGGGCCGTAGACAGTCCTGCGCGGATTGCCGCCAGATCGCGTGGCCCGCCGCGTCCGAGTGCCAGGCGAGACGCTGCCCGCGCCAGATCGGGACAGGCCCGCAGCGAGGATCGCAGGTCCCGACGCAGGTCGCGTCGCTCCAGCAGCCATTCGACCGCATCCAGGCCGTGGTTGATCTGAACCGGGTCGCGCCGCGGCCGGGCGATGCGTTCGCCCAGGGCCCGGGCGCCCGCCGCCGTCACCGTGCGATCGATCACCGACAGCAGCGACCCTTCGCGTTCGCCCCTCTGGGTCCGATCGATCTCCAGGCTCAGCCGGGTCGCCGGGTCGATAGCCAGGAAGCCGGCCTCGCCCGACCGGCGCGGCGGCGACAGGACCGGGATGCGCCCGGCCTGGGTAGTTTCCAGATAGGCGGCGATCAGCCCCAGGGCCGAGACCTCGGCCTCCTCGAAGGCCCCGAAGCCGTCCAGGACCGCGACCCCATACAGCCGCTCGACCCGCGCCCGCGCGCCGACGGGTTCGGCCTGGGCCTGGGGCAGGGCCTGGACCACGCCGCCCGAGCCATCGAGCGCCGCCTTGGCCTCCGGGTCGGAGAACAGGCGGTCGGGCACCAGAACCTCGGACGGGCGAAAGGCGGCCAGGGTCGCGCCCAGGTCCTTCAGCGCACAGGCCACCACATCGACCGCCCCGGCCGACAGTTCGACCACGGCCACGGCAGCGCGCCCCTTGCGGATCGCCACCGCCGCCAGACGGTTCGCGCCGCGCGCGTCCAGCAAGGCATCCTCGGTCAGGGTGCCGGGCGTCACCACCCGCACGATGTCGCGCCGGACCACCGCCTTGGACCCGCGCTTCTTCGCCTCGGACGGGTCTTCCATCTGTTCGCAGACGGCGACGCGGAACCCCTGGCGGATCAGGCGCGCCAGATAGCCTTCCATGGCATGGACCGGCACCCCCGCCATGGGAATGTCCTCGCCCAGATGCTTGCCCCGCTTGGTGAGGGCCAGTCCCAGCGCAGCCGAGGCCTGGACCGCATCGTCGAAGAACAGCTCGTAGAAATCGCCCATGCGAAAGAACAGGATCGCATCCGTCGCCTTGGCCTTGGCTTCGAGGAATTGCGCCATGACCGGCGTGACGCCCGGCTCGGCAGCGGTCTTCGGCGGATGAGTGAGGGGGGCGTTCATGGAAGACGGACAGGGTGAAGGATTGTGGAGGTCGGCTCAAGCCGTCCTTGCCTATTGCCGTGGGGCGGTGCCAAATGATCGAGGGTGGGGGATACGACCATGACGAGAACTGCGGCCACTATCCGGCCTATCGACCGGCTTTGGGGTGCCGTGAAGGTGTGGACCGTGCTGTACTTCGCGGTGACCGTCTCATTTATGGCCGGTCTCGGCTATCGCGTCTGGCTGGTCGGCCAACTGCCGGGCGACACCTACCTGACGGAAACCAGCTATCTGGTCGGCGGCGAGCTTGAAATCTGGACCACGGCGGCAACGGGCTTGGCCTACTTTGTAACTTACGTCGTCTCGGCGATCCTGGTTCTGATGTGGTATCTGCGGGCTGTTCGAAACGCCCGCGGTCTCAGTCATGGAATCGAGACCTCACCGAAGTGGGTCGTCTGGTGGTTCATCATTCCGCTGGTGTCCCTGTGGATGCCCTACCGCATAACAAGCGAGCTGTGGCGTTCCAGTCAGGCACCCGAAAAATGGAAACGCCTGTCCGATCCCGTCACACTGCGGATCTGGTGGGCTTTGGTTCTGCTGTTCAGTTTCGCAAGTGTGGCTTCCGGCATCATGGGCCGCACAGCTCAATCGGCACGTGAGGTGCTGATCAGCGATGTCGTGTACATGGGCCTCCATATCCTCCCCCTCTTGGCGGGCATTCTTTTCCTCAAGATTGGCGGGGAGATCTCCGCACGCCAGACGGCCCTGATCCAGAGCGGGTACAGGCCCCCTGACCGACAAGGTCCGGTGTGGTCCTCTTGATCCCGCTTGCCTAAGCTGTGCTGCACTGCGACAAGGCGCGCAGGCGGTTAAGGGAACACGGTGCGAAACCGTGGCTGTGCCCGCAACTGTAGGCGGCGAGGCGGTCGTCCGATCCGGATCAGCCATGATCCGGCGTCACTGGGGCTTCATTTCATGAAGGCCTGGGAAGGCGTGGACGCCCGTTGTTGACCCGCAAGCCAGGAGACCTGGCCGCCGACGTCGCTCGTCCGCTGTCCGGGACCAGACAGAGACGCGGGGACCACCGGCCTGATTGTCATCAGGTTCGTTCCGTCGAAGCGACCCGACCCCTGCGTCGCCGCTGGACCCTTGTCCTGCGGTGGGTCGGTCGCTGTTCACAAGCCCCGGCGCGCGCGGTCGCGGGGCTGACGGAGTCACGCTCAGATGAAGCGGTCCATCCTTTTGTCCACCGTCGCCCTGTCGGCGGCGTTTCTTGCCTTACCTGCATTCGCGCAATCCCAGCCTGAAGCCACCGACGTGCCCGAGGTCGTTGTCACCGCGACCCGCATCCCGGCCATCGTCGCCCGGACGCCAGGCGCGCGGGTCATCGATGCCCTGACCATCCACCAGCGGGGTGCCGTCTTTGCTGCCGACATCCTGGCCGATGTGCCCGGTCTGTCGGTGGTGCGGGCGGGGGCCTTCGGCGGTGTCGCCCAGGTCCGTATGCGAGGGGCCACCCCCGGCAAGACCCTGGTCCTGGTCGACGGCGTACCGGTCAACGACCCGGCCGAGGTCAACGGAGCCTTCGACTTTTCCGGCTTTGCTCTCAGCGACGTCGAACGCATCGAGGTGCTCAGCGGGCCGCAGTCATCGCTGTGGGGGTCCGACGCCATCGGCGGGGTGATTGCCTTCACGACCCGCGAGATCGACGGCGTGGCCGCCGAGGCCGAGGCGGGGTCGTATGACACCCTGCGCGGTCGTCTGGCCCTGGGTGTCGCCGACCAGCGCCGCGCCTTGAGCGTCCAAGTCGCCCGCTTCGACACCGACGGCATCTCGGCCGCCGACGAGGCCGACGGCAATCCCGAGGCCGACGGGTTCGAAAACACGACGATCACCCTGAAGGGCCGCTATGCCGTGACGCCCGCCGCCACCTTGGACGGGTCGCTGCGCTGGAGCGACAGCCGGGCCGACACCGATGGCTTCCCGGCACCGACCTTTGCCCTGGCCGACACCCTGGATCGCCAGACCAGCGAGCAGACCTCGGGCTTCGCACGCCTGCGGCTGGACGCCTTCGGCCTGGCCCATCAGTTCAGCGTCTCGGCCATGGAGATCGAGCGCGAGACCATCTCGGCCTTCCCGTCCGTGTTCGAGGCGGACCGGCTGGCTTTGCGCTGGCAGGCGGACGGCACAGCCCTCGACCAGCGCCTGGCCTATGCCTTCGGCGCGGAACGCGAGGACACCAGCGGAAGCCTGTCCAGCGGGCTAACGGAGGAGATGGGAACAAGCTCGATCTTTGGTGTGGCCCGGTTCGAGCCGTCTGATCGCCTGACCCTGACGGCCGGGCTTCGCCATGACGAGACCGACGACTATGGCGGCGAGACCACTGGCCGGGTGTCGGCAGCGCTTGACGTCGCGGGTGGCCTGATCCTGTCCGGGGCCTGGGGCACGGGCTTCAAGGCCCCGTCGATCAGCCAGGCGGTCTGTGACTTCTGCTTCTCGTCACAGCCGTTCCCGAGGCTGAGGCCCGAGACCGCCGAAGGGGTGGAGGTCGCCTTGGGCTGGGCGTCGTCCGATGGCCGGATCGAGGGCCGGGCCACCCTGTATCGGCTGACGGTCGATGACCAGATCATCTATGTCTTCGATACGACCACCTTCGATTCCTTCTACGACAATATCGACCGGACCCGCACCGACGGGCTGGAGGTCGAGGGACGGGCGGTGCTGGGCGCGGGCTTTGACCTGACCCTGGCCTATGCCTGGACCGACGCCCGCGATGAGGCGGATGGCAGCAGGCTTCTGCGGGTACCCGAGCATTCGGGATCGGCCACCCTGGGCTGGACCGGCGAGCGGTTTTCGGGGGCTCTGACGGTGCGAGCCGAGGGCGATCAGGACGATTCCGGCGGCGTGCGCGAGGGCTTCGTCACCGCCAACCTGAACGGGTCCTGGCAGGTGAACAATCAGGTCGCGATCACCGCACGGATCGAAAACCTGGCCGACGAGCACTATCAGCAGGTGCTGGGATACGGCGAGCCGGGCCGCTCGGCCTATGTCGGGGTCAGGCTGCGCTACTGATGCGGGAAAGGGCGGCGCGGTGGCCTAGCGACTGCGCCGTTCCACTCTCGGGCAGGCCCGTTTCCAAGGCCATGGTCGCCCAGTCCAGATGGGCGGGCGCGGGCGCGTGCGAGGCGGCCAGGACAGCGCGGACCTCCGCCGCCGAGGCGACGCTGGCGATCACCGCCGAAACCTGAGGCAGGCCCAGGGTATAGGCCAGGGTTGCCTGCATCGGATCGATACGGGCCTCGGCCAGACGGCGCCGGATGCGCGACAGGGCATGGGCATGAACCGCCATTTCAGGCGGCAGGCTGTCGCCGCTGATGAACAGCACGCCGTCGGCGAAGACGGATGACGCATGCACGGCCACGCCCGCCTCGGCCAGGGTGTCGAGCACGCCCGTGCGATGGGCTCGCTGATCCAGCAGGTTGCAGGGCAGTTGCACCACGTCGGGCTGATATCGCCGGGCCAGCAGCGCCGGCGAGTCTTCCATGGTGGCGCAGAAGCCGATGCGCCGGAACAGTCCACGGTCCTTGAGCGCCCGCAGCCGGTCCCACAGGGCACGTCCATCGGCCCCGGCCAGGTCTCCGGCATGTCCGATCAGAAGGGTGTCGCCGCGCGGCAGACCCATCCGCTCCAGCGAACGGCGGGCGCGGGCCTCGACGCGATCCAGACCTTCGGACAGGGCGACGGTGCGAACCGTGACCTGAAATGGGGTCGGGAAGGGCCAGGCCTGACCCAGCAGCCGCTCGACATCGCCCTCGGGCCGCGTCGCGACCAGGCCCATGCCGCCGTCCGCTGCCGTCTGCAACATCAGCCGCAGCGCATCCTCGCGCGCGCCGACGGGGCGCCCGGCATTCCATGCGGTCTCGCTCCGCTCAGGCTCGGTCACCACGGCCAGGGCCAGCTTGGACTTCACAGAAGGGGCGGCTGCGGACTTCACCCCCTCAGTGTGGCAGGCAATGTTTAAGGGGGCCTGACCGGGACCCTAAGAAGGTCTTACCCGCAGACCAGTGTTCACCCGTCCGCGTCGGGTTGGCGATCCGGGTGAGCGCGAGCGAATGCCTCGTGTTCGAGGGCCTTCTGTTCGACGGCCAGCAGATGAGGATAGGCATCCAGCGGCACATTGAATCGCCGCGCCGAATACAGCTGCGGGATCAGATAGGCGTCGGCCAGGGTCGGAGACGCACCGAAGCACCAGCCTTGGCCATCTCGCGCCACCAGCGCCTCCAGCGCAGCAAAGCCTGCGCCGATCCAGTTGCCGGCCCAGGCGTCAACCGCCGCCTGATCGGCATCGAAACGACCGCGTATGGCGCTGAGCACCCGCAGATTGTTCAACGGATGGATGTCGCAGCCTATCAGGGCGGCCATGGCACGAACGCGCGCGCGTTCCGCAGGGGTGGCCGGCAGCAGCGGCGGGTTCGGCCGCGTCTCTTCAAGCCATTCCATGATGGCCGGGCTCTGGGTCAGGACCAGGCCGTCGATCTCCAGCGCCGGGACCATGCCCTGGGGATTGAGGGCCAGATAGTCGGGCGACCGCTGGGCCCCGGTCCGCAGGTCGACGCCGGACGTCTCATAGGTCACGCCCTTGAGATTCAGGGCGATACGCAGCCGATAGGCGGCCCCGGAGCGCCAATAGCCGTAGAGAATCGCCGTCATCGGGGCTGAACCGTAAAGCTCAGCGGCGACAGTCCATCCACCGTGGCCTCGACGCGATCGCCGGGCACCAGCGGCCCGACACCTTCAGGCGTGCCTGTGAAGATCAGATCGCCGGGCTTGAGCGCCCAGAGTTTGCCGGCCTCGGCCAGGATCTCGTCAGGGCTCCAGATCATGTCCGACAGCCGGCTGGACTGACGGACGACGCCGTTGACCGACAGGACGATCGTCGCCTGTGGGTTCGGCAATGCGCCGAGCGTGAGCGGACCGCAGGGGGCGGACTGGTCGAAGCCCTTGGAGGCATCCCAGGGACGTCCGTTGGCCTTGGCCTCCGCCTGAAGGTCGCGGCGCGTCAGGTCGCAGCCAACCGCCCAGCCGACAATCGCGCCGTCAGGGCCGATGGCACAGACCAGCTCGACCTCATAATGCAGGTTCTGGGTTTCCCCCGGATAGGTGGGATCGGCCCCGTCTGCGACCAGGGCATCGCCGGGCTTGGCGAAGAAGAAGGGCGGTGCGCGCTCTGGATCGGCCCCCATCTCGCGGGCATGGGCGGCATAGTTCTGGCCCACGCAGAGGATGCGGCGAACCGGGAACCGTGCGGCCTGACCGACGACGGGCAAGGACGGAACGGGCGAGGGCGGGAAGATCCAGTCGGTCATGGAAACTTTCGAGTGGCGAGTGGCGTTGGATTAGTGGTCGTTGGCGGGGCCGGGGTCCAGTCTCGAGGGGCCAGGAAAACAATGTCAAAGGCTGTGATTGTCGTCGCAGCCCACTCGCCACTCAACATTCGCTGCCCCAGATCCCATGTTGCATCGCGGGAACCGGGTGGGTGCATTGGCGTTCCGACCCCAAGTTCTCTATCTAAACCGTCAAGCTTAAAGACCGGGAGCAGCATCATGGCCACGACCAAGGCTCGAGAAGACATCAAGAACGACCTGAAGACCCTGAAGGAGGACCTGAAGGTCGGTGCGCGCGAGGAAACCCAGCGCCTGCGCGAGAAAGCTTCGGAGGCCGAAGCCCTGGTTCGCGAAAAGAGCGAAGAGGCCCGTGAGCGCGCGCGCGCCTATTACGAGCAGGCCCGCACGCGCGGCCGCGAATATTACGACGACGCGGCCGAGCGCTTCGACGAGGCCCAGCGTTATGTCGTCGAACGCGTCCAGGAACGCCCTGTGCAGTCGACGGCGATCGCCCTGGGTGTCGGCGTCGTCCTGGGTATGCTGCTGGCCGGTCGCCGGCGCTGATGTTCGGCAAGACGCTGATCCGCCGGGCTGTCGCGACTGCGGTCGCGGCAGGTGCCGGTTTCGTGGCGATCGTGGCCTTTGGCGCGACTGTCTTCTACGCCCTCAGCCTGATCGTGCCGCCTCTGGCGGCGGCTGCCATTACAGGACTGCTGTTTGCGGTTGTGGCGCTGGTCGTCGCCATCGTCTTTCTGCGTTCCGCGGAAGGCGATGATGCGGACGAGGACGAAGAACCTGAGGGCCTGGCCGCGCGGGCGTATCACCTGTTCCGCCAACGCCCGATCCTGGGCACGGTTGCGGGTCTCGCAGGGGGCTGGATCTTCCTGCGCAACCCGGCGCTGGCGACCATGGTCGCTGCCGCCTTTACCGAGAAGAGCCACGTCCGGCGGCGTCGCTGATCGGACCTTTCGGGGAACGGCGACGGTCGAAAGACGTTGATCGGTCAGGCTGTCACCCGAAAGGACATTTCCATGCTGCGCTGGGCTATCATCTTCCTCGTTGTCGCGCTGATCGCGGCTGTTCTGGGCTTTGGCGGCATTGCCAACTTCTCGTTCGAGATCGCCAAATTCGTCGCGGTCATCGCCATCATCCTGTTCGTCATCTCCCTCATCGCCGGCGGTCTGAGGGGGCGACGCGTCTAGACCGGCGTGAAACCGGTATAAAACAGGCCGCGATCCGAAAGGGTCGCGGCCTTTCTCTTGGCCGCCTGGCTTGCCCCGGTGCGAATGCCGCCTTATCCCACGCCCCATGGCCGTATCCCCCCTGATCTGTCCGTCCATTCTCGCCAGCGACTTCGCCCGACTGGGCCAGGAGGTCGCCGCGATCGAGGCGGCGGGCGCCGACTGGGTCCATGTCGATGTCATGGACGGGCATTTCGTGCCCAATCTGACCATGGGCCCGGACATCGTGAAGGCCCTGCGCCCGCACACCAGCCTGCCCTTCGATGTGCATCTGATGGTCGCGCCGGTCGATCCCTGGCTCGAGGCCTATCGCAACGCCGGGGCTGATGTCCTGACGGTCCATCCCGAAAGCGGTCCGCACCTGCACCGCACCCTGGGCCGCATCCGACAGCTCGGTGCCAAGGCCGGCGTGGTCTTCAACCCATCGACGCCCCTGTCCATTCTGGAGGAAGTGGTCGATCTGGTCGATCTGGTGCTCATCATGTCGGTCAACCCTGGCTTCGGCGGGCAAGGGTTCATCCCCTCGGCCCTCGGCAAGATCGCTCGGGCCCGGACCATACTGGACCGGGCTGGCTCGTCCGCCACGCTTCAAGTGGACGGGGGTGTGACGTCTGCCAATGCCGCGGCCTGCGTCGCCGCCGGGGCCGATGCGCTGGTCGCCGGTACGGCGGTGTTCAAAGGGGGCGAAGCTGCCTACGCCGCCAATATTGCGGCCATCCGGACGGCCTGTGCCACTGTTTCCCCGGAGGCTGGCGCGTGAGCCCAGCCGGTCCGTTCTCAAAGCCGGACATCGGGGCCTCGCCCGCCGACATCCCCGGTCTGCGCGGAGCACCGGTGCGGACACCGATCCGGGGCAGCGGGGCCGCAACCGGTCCTGGGCTCTGGCCCGCCGTGCTTGGTCGGATGCTGACCCGGCAGCTGTGGATCGAACTCTATGGGCTGCCCGGCTATGCCCAGACGCTGCGAAGCGGACGGGTCACAGCCTTTGCTGCCACGCCGCGCGACTTTCGACCCGTGGATGGCGCGGCGGGCAAGTCCATCCTGAACGGGCGCTTCGTCCTGGCCGGAACCAGCCTGGAAGCCCCCGCGCCGGCTGATCCCTGGAACCGGGCCAGTCCCAGCCGGACCTTCGCGACCGAACTGCACGCTTTCGTCTGGCTGGCCTCATTGATGCAGGAGGGCGACCGGGGCGCGCGCGAGGCGCTGCGACTGACGCTGTCCTGGGGCAACACCTTCACCCGCTGGTCGCCCTTTGCCTGGGGGCCGGAGGTCCTGGCCCGCCGGGTCCTGGCGCTGGCCTGTGCTGCACGGCGGATGGGGGCCGTTGCGACCGAGGAGGAACGCGTCAGGCTTGCCGACCTGCTGGTGCGTCAGACCCGTCAACTTCTGCGCCCGCCCGGCGGCCTGGCCGGACAGGCCGAGCGGCTGATCGCGGCAGCGGTGTCCGGCAGCGTCCTGGCGGGACCGACCGGAGCCCGCCTGCGCCGCATCGCCCTGGCCAGACTGCCGCGCGCACTGGAAACGACGGTGGCACCGGACGGCGCCCATGCCTCACGCTCACCCGAGGCGGCAATGGAGCTGCTGCTCGACCTGCTGACGCTGGACGACGCGCTCAGCCAGGTGGCCGAGACCCTGCCTCCACCGGTGGCGGCGACCGTGACCCGGCTGACGGCGGCGCTGCGTCTTCTGACCCTGCCCGATGGCCGGCTGGCGGCTTTTCAGGGTGGAGCGGCATCCAGCGCGGCGCGCGTCGCCGCCGCGCGGTCGCACGACCAGAACGCGGCCTTGCAGGATGTCACCGGCACGGTCGGGGGTCTGACACGGGTTCGTACCCCCTTGCTGACCGTGATCGCAGACACCGCCGCCCCGGCGCGCGGAGCCTGGGCCGGGGCTGCCTGTGCCCAGCCGCTGGCGCTGGAGATCCTGTGTGGTCGGGACCGGCTGGTTTCGGGTTGCGGCTGGACGCCGCGCGCTGCGGACCGGCAAGGTCTGAGGCTGACGCCGGGCCATTCCACCGTCACCCTGGGCGAGACGTCGCTGGGCGAACCCCTGGGCGGGTGGCGGGCCGAGCTGATGGGCGCCCGACTGATCAGCCGTCCCTATGCCGTCACGGCCGAGCAACGCGAGAGCGACAGCGCGGTCTGGCTGGAGGTCGAGCATGACGGCTGGGTGCCGCTGTTTGGCCTGAAGCATCAGCGGCGACTGTATCTGGACCAGAAGCTGGACGAACTGCGCGCCGAGGAACGCCTTTATCCGGCCGATGGACAGTCTGCCACGGTACGGGCGATCGCCACCCCCTATGCGGCGCGTTTCCATCTGGAGCCTGGCGTACAGGCCTCACTGGCGCGCGACCGGCGCTCGATCCTGCTGCGCGGCCATTCAGGGCGTGGGTGGTGGTTTCGCACCGACGGGCCGGACGTGGCGATCGAGCCGTCCGTCCATGTCGATGACGGGCTGACCCGCCGTTCGCTGCAGATCGTCGTGCGCGGCTCGGCCCGCACCGACGCCGAGACCCGCATCCGCTGGAAGCTGAACCCGGCCGGAGCGGCGGGCGATCCGGTCTAGATCGACGAAGGGTCCGGAACGACGCGGGCCACGCTGTTGAAGGGGACCGGCCCTTCGAACCGGTCCCCAAACCGGATCAATCCTCGTCCATCTTCAGCGCGGCGATGAAGGCTTCCTGCGGGATTTCGACCTTGCCGAACTGGCGCATGCGCTTCTTGCCGGCTTTCTGCTTCTCCAGCAGCTTCTTCTTGCGGGTGGCGTCGCCGCCGTAGCACTTCGACGTCACGTCCTTGCGCAGGGCGCGGACGGTCTCGCGGGCGATGATCTTGCCGCCGATGGCCGCCTGGATCGGGATGACGAACAGATGGGGCGGAATCAGCTCCTTCATCTTTTCGACCATGCTGCGGCCGCGCATCTCGGCCCGGCCACGGTGGACCAGCATGCTGAGGGCGTCGACCGGCTCGGCATTGACCAGGATGTTCATCTTGACCAGGTCGCCGACCTTGTACTCGGTCAGTTCGTAATCGAAGCTGGCATAGCCCTTGGAGATGGATTTCAGCCGGTCGTAGAAGTCGAACACCACCTCGTTCAGCGGCAGCTCATAGACCACCAGGGCCCGCGCCCCGACGTAGGACAGTTCGATCTGCTGACCGCGCCGGTCCTGGCACAGCTTGATGACCCCGCCCAGATATTCGTCGGGCGTCAGGATGGTGGCCTTGATCCAGGGCTCGGCGATGGTCTCGATCTGCATGACGTCCGGCAGGTCGGCCGGATTGTGCAGCTCTATCTCGGTGCCGTCGCGCAGCCCGATCTTGTAGACGACCGAAGGCGCGGTCGCGATCAGGTCCAGGTTGAACTCGCGGCTGAGCCGCTCCTGGATGATCTCCAGGTGCAGCAGGCCCAGGAAGCCGCAGCGGAAGCCGAAGCCCAGGGCCGCCGAGCTTTCCATCTCATAGGTGAAGCTGGCATCGTTCAGCCGCAGCCGGCCGATGGCAGCGCGCAGGTCTTCGAAATCGGCGGCATCGACCGGGAACAGGCCGCAGAAGACCACCGACTGGACTTCCTTGAAGCCTTTCAGCGGCTCGGCCGTGGGCCGCTTCTCGTCGGTCAGGGTGTCGCCGACGGCGGCGTGGGCGACTTCCTTGATCTGGGCAGTGATGAAGCCGACCTCGCCGGGGCCCAGGCTTTCGACCGGGGTGTTCTTGGGCAGGAAGACGCCGACCCGGTCGATCAGGTGGGTCGAGCCGTTCTGCATCATCTTGACGCGCATTCCGGCTTTCAGCGTGCCGTCGAACACCCGCACCAGGACGACAACGCCCAGATAGGGGTCGTACCAGGCATCAACCAGCAGGGCCTTCAGCGGCGCATTGGGATCGCCCTTCGGCGCCGGCAGGCGGGTGACGATGGCCTCCAGCACGTCCTCGATGCCGATGCCGGACTTGGCGCTGCACAGGACCGCATCGGACGCGTCGATGCCGATGACGTCCTCGATCTGCTGGCGGACCCGATCCGGCTCGGCGGCCGGCAGGTCGATCTTGTTCAGGACCGGCACGATCTCGTGATTGTTGTCGATGGCCTGATAAACATTGGCCAGGGTCTGGGCCTCGACCCCCTGCGACGCATCGACCACCAGCAGCGAGCCCTCGCAGGCCGCCAGCGAGCGGGACACCTCATAGGCGAAGTCGACGTGCCCCGGCGTGTCCATCAGGTTCAGCACATAGTCCAGCCCGTCGCGCGCGCGATAGTTCAGCCGGACCGTCTGGGCCTTGATCGTAATGCCCCGCTCCTTTTCGATTTCCATCGAATCAAGGACTTGCGCCGACATTTCGCGCGCGGACAGGCCTCCGGTCACCTGAATCAGGCGGTCGGACAGGGTGGACTTGCCGTGGTCGATATGGGCGACGACGGAGAAGTTGCGGATTCGGTCGATCGGAGGGGTCGTCATGCTGGGGCGCGGTTAGCATGGGCCGTGTCCGAACGCCAATCCGGGTGCTGCGCTCCGACGCGGCCGGGCGTCGCATTACTTTGTCGTAATGGCCTGTGGACGCGTTTGAGAACGGCTTCTGAAACGGCTATGGAGCGACGTTAGACGGCGACGATCCAGGCCCTGGATTTCCGCCGCACCGACCCCGCCCATCGGCCGGGTCGAAACGGGGATAGCACGACGTGACGATTTCCAAGCGACAAGCCGGTTTGAGCCTGCTGGTGGCCGCTGTGTTGGGCCTGGCGGCCTGCGGTGGCAATGAGACTGAGGCCCCGCCGCCGTCGCGTCAGTCGGTCACCGCCGCGACCGTGACCCTGACCCCTCTGGACCGGGTCGTTACCGCCTCGGGCAGCGTTTCGGCCTGGGAAGAGGTGCCGGTCGGCGCCGAGACCGGCGGCCTGGTCGCTACCGGCGTCTTCGTCGACGAGGGACAATATGTTCGCCAGGGCCAGGTGCTGGTCAAGCTGAACGACGCCCTGCTGCGGGCCCAGCTGCGCCAGCAGGATGCCGCCCTGGCCTCGGCCGAGGCCACCCTGGCCCAACAGGAGGCCGCCCTGGCGCGTGCCGGTGAGCTGCGCGAGCGTGGCTTCCTCAGCCAGGCCTCTCTGGATACGGCCATCGCCAATCAGCGCACGGCCCAGGCCAATGTCGCGGCGGCGCGGGCCGCCCGCTCTGAAACGGCTACCCGGCTGGACCAGACCAATCTGCGCGCCCCGGTATCGGGCCTGATCATCAGCCGCAGCGTGACCCGGGGCCAGATCGTCCAGCCCGGAACCGAGCTGTTCCGTGTCGTCCGCGATGGGCGACTGGAGCTGGACGCCCAGGTGCCCGAGACCGAACTGCCGCTGGTGAGTCCCGGCATGGCCGTGGCCATCACCTCCGACCAGGCTGGCCAGACCACCGGCACCGTCCGCATCGTGACGCCCGAGGTCGATCCCCAGACCCGGCTCGGTGTCGCCCGCATCACCCTGGCCTCGGGAAGCGGCCTGCGTCCCGGCATGTTCGCCCGCGCGACCATTGCCGTGGGCGCCGCGCCGGTCCTGACGGTGCCGTCCGACGCCATCGTCTTCCGGGAGGGCAAGGCGGGCGTCTATGTCATCGGGTCCAATGACGCCGTCCGCTTCGTCGAGGTCAAGACGGGTGCCCGGTCTGGCAATCTGGTCGCCATCGAGGCGGGACTGAGCGCCGGTCAGCGCGTGGTCGTGCAGGGGGCCGGCTTCCTGGGCGAAGGTGATCTGGTGACTGTCCGCGCGGCTGGCACAGTGCGTGCCACGCCCACCGCCCAGGCGACCCAGCGATGAATTTCAACAACATCTCGTCCTGGTCGATCCGGAATCCGATCCCGATCGTCCTGCTGTTCATCGTCCTGACGCTGGCGGGCATCGTCAGCTACTTCAACCTGCGGACCAACAACTTCCCCGACGTCGATCTGCCGATCGTGGTCGTCACCGTGGTGCAGCCCGGCGCCGCCCCGACCGAGCTGGAGACCCAGGTCACCCGTCTGGTCGAGGATTCGGTCGCGGGCCTGGGCCAGGTCCGGCACATCACCTCGACCGTCTCGGACAGCGCCTCGACCACCCAGATCGAGTTCCAGCTGGGCGTCGACCTGGAAAAGGCGACGAACGACGTCCGCAACGCCGTCACCGCCATCCGCCAGAACCTGCCCGCCGATGTGCAGGAACCGATCGTGCAGCGCGTCGAGTTCAGCGGAATCCCCATCGTAAACTATGTCGTCCGCGCCCCGGCGATGAACCCTGAGGAAATCAGCTGGTTCGTCGACAACACCGTGTCCAAGCGGATGCTGGCGGTGTCGGGTGTCAGTCAGATCAATCGCGACGGCGGCGTGGATCGCGAAATCCGCATCAAGCTGGACCCCGCGCGGCTGGAGGCGGCCGGCGTCACGGCCGCGGCCGTCTCGAACCAGCTGCGGGCCTCCAACATCAACCTTCCGGGCGGCCGGGGCGAGATCGGCGGCGAGGAACAGGCCATCCGCACGGTCGGATCGGCCGCCTCGGTCGAGGCCTTGCGCGAGACCCTGATCCCGGTCGGCGGCCGTTTCGTTCGCCTGGGCGATCTGGGCGAGGTGACGGACGAATGGTCCGAGCCGCGCGGGCGCGCCCGGTACAATGGCGAAGAAGTGGTCGGGTTTGGCGTCGTCCGCTCGATCGGATCGTCGGAAGTGGACGTCTATCACCGCGCGATCGAGGCCATTGAGGCGCTGGATGCGGAGCGTGACGACGTCACCTTCGAGATGGTGTCCGACACCACCTCCGACGTCATCAACAACTTCCATGCCTCGGTCGAGGCCCTGCTGCTGGGCGCTCTTCTGGCCATTGCCGTGGTGTTCATCTTCCTGCGGGACTGGCGCGCGACTCTGATCGCGGCCATCGCCATGCCGCTGTCGCTGATCCCCACCTTCTGGGTCATGGATCTGACCAACCAGTCGCTCAATGTGGTGTCGCTGCTGGCCCTGTCTCTGACCATCGGCATTCTGGTGGATGACGCCATCGTCGAGATCGAGAACATCGTCCGCCATATCCGGGACGGAAAAGCGCCCTATCCGGCGGCGATCGAGGCTGCCGACGAGATCGGCCTGGCGGTCATGGCCACGACGGCAACCCTGGTGGCGGTGTTCGCCCCGACCGGATTCATGCCGGGTGTGGTCGGCCAGTTCTTCGTCAGCTTCGCCATCGCCACCTGCGTCAGCGTGCTGTTCTCCCTTTTGGTTGCGCGGACGCTCACGCCATTGATGGGGGCCTATCTGCTGAAAAGGGACCAGGGCAAGGAGCACCCGGATCCCTTCTGGATGGCGCCCTTCCTGCGCTGGCTGGGCTGGTCGCTGAACCATCGCTGGATCGTCTTCGGTCTCGGCGGCCTGTTCTTCGTCCTGTCCATCGGTCTGGCGACGCAGCTGGCCGGGGAGTTCATTCCGGTTGAGGACACCTCGCGCTCCAGCCTCAGCGTCCAGTTGCCGCCCGGCACGACGCTGGAACAGACCGATCAGACGGTCGCCGATATCACGAAAATTCTCAGGGCTCGGCCGGAGGTGGAGTCCGTCTTTTCCTCGATCGGCTCGGCCACCGTCAGCTTCGGCCCGGGAGGCGGCAGCAGCGCCGGCGAAGTCCGCAGGGCCTCCATGACCGTCAATCTGGTCGGGCGGTTCGAGCGCAAGCTGAACCAGCAGGAGTTTGAACGCGAAGTCGGTCAGGCGCTGCGCGTCATTCCCGGCGCGCGGATCCAGTTCGGTGCGGCCGACGGCGGCGGTGGCAACCTGCTGACCATTGCCCTGGTCGGTGACGATGCCCGAACTCTCGATGCGGCGGCCGCGCGGCTGGAGCGCGAGATGCGCGAAATGCCCGGTCTGGCCAATGTCATTTCCAGCTCGGCCCTGGTCCGGCCCGAAATCCTGATCACGCCCAAGGCGGACATCGCAGCCCTGCAAGGCGTCTCGGCCCAGGACATCTCTCAGGTCGCGCGCGTTGCGACCCTGGGTGACGCTGATCAGCTCCTGCCGAAATTCAATCTCGGCGACCGCCAGATTCCGATCCGGGTCATGCTGGACGAGGAGGCCCGCAGCCAGCTGGGTATCATCGAGAATCTGAAAGTGCCCACAGCATCCGGCGCGGCCGTACCCCTGGCCGCCGTGGCCGACATCAGCTTCGGTGCCGGACCCAATCTGATCGAGCGCTACGACCGTCGCCGCGTGGCCAATATCACGGCCGAACTGTCCGGCACGACGCTGGGCGAGGCTTCGACGGCCATCAACAGCCTGCCCGCCATGAAGGAACTGCCCGAGGGCGTGTTCCAGGCCGCCTCCGGCCAGCTGGAAAGCTTCCAGGAACTGGGCACCGGCTTCATGTTCGCCATCGTGACCGGCATCCTGTTGATGTATGTCGTCCTGGTGCTGCTGTTCGGCAGCTTCCTGCATCCGATCACCATCCTGGCGGCCCTGCCGGTGTCCTTCGGAGGGGCCTTCTTCGCCCTGCTGATCACGGGCAAGTCGATGTCCATGCCGGCCCTGATCGGCATCATCATGCTGACCGGGATTGCGGCCAAGAACTCCATCCTGCTGGTCGACTACGCCATCATCGCCATGAAGCAGGGCATGACCCGGCGCGACGCCCTGATAGATGCGGCGCACAAGCGGGCGCGGCCGATCATCATGACCACCATGGCCATGGGTCTGGGCATGCTGCCCATTGCGGCGGCGATCGGCGAGGGGACGGCCTTCCGCTCGCCCATGGCGATCGCGGTGATCGGTGGTCTGATCACCTCCACGGCCCTGTCGCTGCTGTTCGTGCCGGTGGTGTTCAGCCTGATCGACGGCTTCAAGGTCCGGATCGAAAAGCGGATGGCTCGCCGTTTCCACGGTCAGCGCGGCGAGACGGGCCCGGCCGAATAGGCACCCGTCTCGGCCGCTTCGCGCCGTCGTCGCGTCTTGCCGCAGGCGGGTGTCTTGCGCGCGTGAGCGATGATGGCGCCTCTCTCCCGGAGCCACAGCCCATGGTGCTGAAGTTCGAAAGGGCCGCGGCCTTCTGAGAGGCCATGGCCTTTGGCCGGCATTCCGGCTTCCTGACAGCAGCCGTTCGACCGCAGGCGGTTACTGCACGCAGGATAGACACGCGGGGCTATAGCGGCCTTTCTCCTCCCGTCCATCGCCCATCGCCGGGTGACCCAAAAGCAAAACCGGCCGGGGTTTCCCCCGGCCGGCTGCATTTTACGACTGCCTGACCCCGAGGGGCCCTGCGATCAGTAGCGGAAGCGCAGGGTTGCGCCGAAGGTCCGCGGCTGGCCCAGGAAGGCGTTGTAGGTCTGGGTGTCGCGGGCCGGGCTATAGAAGGTCCCGTCCGGCTGAACCGTGGACTGGAAGGCCGTGCCCTGCAGAGGGGCGTTGAAGCCGACCTGGATGTATTCTTCGTCGGTCAGGTTCTGGGCCCAGAACTCCCAGGTCCAGCGCTCGTCCTCGGTGCCGATGACGATCCGGCCGTTCACCGTGGTGAAGGCGTCCTGCTGCTTGAAGGGCAGCAGGTCCGAACCGGTGTTGTAGTCGGACATATACTTGGCCGCCAGGCTGAAGCCGCCGCGCAGACCGTTGCCCAGGCTGCGATCGAAGTTGATCGACAGCGACCCCGACCATTCCGGCGCGAACGACGGACGGCTGCCCGGCAGAAGCGAGGCGGCGGGGAAGTTGTTCGGATCCACCAGATCGGCGGCCGTGAACTCGCCGTACTTGGCGTCGGTATAGGTCAGACCACCCTGCAGGCTCAGACCCTCGACCGGGGTGAACCAGACCATGTCGGCATCGATGCCGCGCGAGGTCAGTTCCGGGATCGGCTCGACCGTGAAGCCCACGCCGTTGAAGGTGTTCAGCTGGAAGTTTTCGAACGTCTGATCGAAGTAGGTGGCGTTCAGCAGCAGGGTGCGGTCCAGCAGCGTCATCTTCACGCCGGCTTCATAGCTGTCGACCGTCTCGGACGGGAAGAACAGCGACGACACCGGGGTGATGGTGCCAGTGCGGTGCACGCGGTCCAGATTGTAGCCGAAGCTCTTATAGCCGCGAGCATACGACGCATAGAACAGGAAGGACGGGTTCAGGCGATAGGAGGCCTTGATCGTGCCGCTGAGTTCGCTGTCGTCGAAGCTTTCGTTGACCGCGCGGTTGTTGAAGGCGCTGTTGGCGAAGGGCAGACAGATCGCCCCCAGGATGCCGCCGACTTGGGTCGGGCCGAGAGCGCCGCCGATTGCACCAGCATTCAGTTGAGCCGCCGTACAGGCCGCGCCATTGGTGCCGACATTGTCCTGCAGTCCGTCCAGGGACTTGTCGTCCATGGTGTAACGCAGGCCCAGCGTCAGATCGAACTGTTCGGTGACGTGCCAGGTGTTGTTGGTGAAGATGGCGTAGGAGGTCGATTCCTGGTCATAGGTGTCGGCATAGCCCTGGCCGACCGTGAAGCCCTGACCGGTGGCCGGAACCGCACCGTAAAGGCAGCCCTGCAGACCCGCAGCGGTCTGACCCGTGGCCGTGAAACAGCCGATGCGGCCCGGGTTGATCGGGATCGCACCCGGAGGCGTCGGGAGGCCGGCGGTGGCCGCGTTCAGGCTCGCCGTCAGCAGGAAGGAGATATAGGGGGTGTAGTCGGCACCGAAGTACCAGGTGTCGTTACGGGTGATGTCTTCCGAGGTCGCGAACAGGCCGACCAGCCAGTCGAAGCGGTCGTTCTGACCGGCCAGACGGAATTCCTGGGTCAGGTTTTCAACGCTGTAGCCGTTCTCTTCGTCCTGGACGCGATAGGCGATGTCGGCACCGGTATAGTCGATGTCCTGACCCAGTTCGGTCGACCAGTCACGCCACGAGGTGACGGAGGTCAGGGTCGCACCACCGAACATGCCCGGCAGGTCGATGTTGGCTTCGACCGACAGGCCCATGTCCTCGATGCCCTGGCCCGTGGCGCGGTTGGCGAAGGCCGTGCGCGAGAAGGGCAGGGCGGCGAAGCCGGGAGCCGGAGGACGCTGGCCCGTGCCGTTCGACAGCGGATCGATGAAGTTATAGGTCGGGCCGGTGCGGATCTGCACGCCGACGCAGCAGTATTCGTTCCGCTCGCTGTAGTCGGCGATGATGCGGACCGATGCCGTGTCGCTGGGCAGCCACAGCAGCTGGGCGCGGGCGGTGTGGAAGTCCTGGTTCTGGTCGTCGGTTTCCTGACGCGGACCGTCGCCGGTGTTGACCTCATAGAAGCCCTCGCGAACACGGCGGGCGCCGTACAGGCGGAAGGCCAGGGTGTCGGACAGCGGGCCGCTGACCGATCCGGCAGCGCCATAGCCGCCATAGTTCGAGACGCCGAGTTCGAAATTATACTCGGGCGTGAACGACGGGGCCTCGGTGATGATGTTGATCACGCCGGCCGAGGTGTTCTTGCCGAACAGCGTGCCCTGCGGGCCCTTCAGCACTTCGATGCGGCCGATCTCGCCCAGGTCGCCGAAGCCGACCGAGTTGCGCGAGCGATAGACGCCGTCGATCACGACGCCGACCGAGCTTTCCAGGCCGGGGTTGTCACCCACGGTACCCACGCCGCGGATACGGGCGGTGGTCGAGGCTTCCGACGAGGTCGAGGTCACCGTCATGCCGGGGGTCAGGATCTGCAGGTCCTTGATGTCGCGGACGCCGGCGTCCTGCAGGGTTTCCTGCGAGAGGGACGTAACCACGATCGGCACGTCCTGCAGGTTCTGCTCACGCTTCTGCGCGGTGACGATCAGATCGTCGACCGTGGTGGCTTCCTGGTCCTGAGCCGAGGCGGCCCCGGCGAAACCAAAGGCGACGGCACCGACCACGAGGGCCGAGGCAGTGTAACGAAGACGGTTGGTAAAGCGCATGACGGCTCCCGGCGCATGGCCCGACCGTCGACAGACGGTCGTGGCGTTTCCTGTTCCCAGACCCCCGCCCTTCTTGAAGGGGCGGCAGGTATCCGAACCTTTGGGGTAGTCCAACGCGTCACCAGCGACAAGAAGCCGCGAAGGTGAATGCCGTTTATATGCCCCGCCGCCGCCCTCACTGTGACGCAAAAGCGACAGAAATCGATGACCTTACGTCAATATTCAGCTAGTGAACGCCAGTAGACGATGCTTCTTCGGCCAATTCCTTGCGCCTGATCCGCCCTGCCGCGGCGAGAACCACCGCAGCCCCGACTGCCGACAGGAACGACCCGCCCAGGACGCCGAGCTTGACCTCCACCTGGACGACCGAGTCGATCGCGCCGGGGAAGGCCAGGGTGCCAATGAACAGGCTCATGGTGAAGCCGACGCCGCACAGAAGGCTGACGCCGAGCAACTGCAGCCAGGACGCGTCGGTTGGCCGCTTGCCGATCTTCAGGGCCGAGGCCAGCCACGCCGCCCCCATCACCCCAATGGGCTTGCCCAGGAACAGGCCCAGGGCGATGCCGATCACCAGGGGCGCGAAGGCCTGTTCCCAGCCCAGGCCCGCGAACGATACCCCGGCCTTGGCGAAGGCGAACAGCGGCAGGACCAGATAGGCGACATAGGGATGCAGGTCGTGCATCGCCTCCTTCAACGGGCTTTGCCGGTCGTCGGCACGGTGGCCGACGGGCACGATCAGGGCAAAGGCCACGGCGGTGAGAGAGGTGCTGAGCCCCGACTGGATCGTCAGATACCAGACCGCCCCGAAACCCAGCACCCAGAACGGAGCCGCAATCCGGCGGCGCGAAAGCACCGCTCCGACGATCAGCAGTCCGGCGACCCACAGCAGCGGGCCAGGGGCGACGCCCTGGCTGAAAAGAATAGCGATCAGGGCAATGGCACCCAGGTCGTCAACGATGGCCAGCGTCAGCAAGAACACCCTGAGCGACGGCGGCAGACCGCGTCCGACCATGGCAAAAACCGCCAGGGCAAAGGCGATGTCGGTGGCCAGCGGGATCGGCCAGCCGTTCTGGGGCCCGCCCAATGCACTGGCGATCGCCAGATAGACGGCGGCCGGAGCCAACATGCCGCCCAGCGCCGCCAGGACCGGTGTCATCAGCTTGCGGGGGTCGCTGAGTTCGCCCTTCAGAATCTCGTATTTGATCTCCAGCCCGACGACGAGGAAGAAGATCGCCATCAGCCCTTCCTTGATCCAGTCGGAGATCGACATGGACAGGAACAGAGGACCGACCTGAAGGGGATGCACGCCCTTCAGCCAGCTGAAATAGGCCTCGGCCAGGGGCGAATTGGCGACGATCAGGGCCGACAGGGCCGCCAGACCCAGCACGGCACCAGAGGCGGCCTCGGTCTTAAGGAAGTCGAGCGTCAGTTTGCGAGCCACGGCGGCCTCCGAAATCTTGAAAGGACTGTCGTGGCGTCAGGTTATCGACGGACGCCGGACTGGATTCGGCCTCACTGAGGCGCGCCAGCCTGATCGGGAAGGCCCCGACCTGATGTCTGTTTGCGATCATAAGGATTGGCGCGGCAGGTTCAACCGCCGCCGGGACGGTTGCGGCGGGGGCTTTCAGGACGCATTTGCCACGGCATGCCCATTTCGCCCGCCTATCGCCCCGATCCTCGCTTCGCCGCCCTGGGGCCCGATTTCGGAGATCCGGTTCAGGCGGCCGCCTTCCCCCAGGCCACCTTGAGGTTCCGCAACGACCGGGCGGCGGCCAGCGTGGGATTGGAGGCCCTGGATGACGCGGAATGGATCGCGCATTTCGGCCGGTTCGTGCCCCTGCCGGGCCAGCCCGGTCCGATCGCCATGCGATACCACGGCCATCAGTTCCGCCAGTATAACGCCGATCTGGGCGACGGTCGCGGCTTCCTGGCCGCACAGGCGCGTGAGGTCTCAGGCCGTCCGGCACACGAGAAAGAGCTGCGCCTCCTTGATCTGGGCACCAAGGGGTCGGGGACGACGCCTTGGTCGCGCGGTGGCGACGGTCGCCTGACGCTCAAGGGCGGGGTGCGCGAAGTCCTGGCGGCCACCATGCTGGAAGCCCAGGGGGTGCCCACCAGCCGAGCCTTCAGCCTGATCGAGACCGGCGAGGCCTTAGAGCGCGGCGACGAGCCGTCGCCAACGCGATCCGCCGTTCTGGTGCGGCTGTCGCACAGCCATATCCGGTTCGGGACGTTCCAGCGGGCCGCCTATTTTAGGCGTACCGACATGATCGAGACCCTGACAGAGCACGTCCGGGCCCTCTACCATCCTCATGTGGCCGGGGGAGACGTGCCCGGGCTCCTGTCGGCGATCGTCCAGGCATCCGCGCGTCTGACGGCGCGATGGATTGCAGCCGGATTTGTCCACGGGGTCCTGAACACCGACAACCTGAACGTCACGGGTGAAAGCTTCGACTATGGCCCCTGGCGGTTTCTGCCGCTCTATGAGCCCGGGTTCACCGCGGCCTATTTCGACCAGTTCGGCCTCTATGCCTTCTCCCGTCAGCCAGAGGCGGTGTTCTGGAACCTGACGCAGCTGGCGGGGGCGCTGAAGCTGGTGGCCGATGCCGAGCCCCTGACGGCAGCTCTGAACGGTTTCGGCCCGGCCTATATCCGCGAACTGCGTGCGGCATTCCTGGAGCGTCTGGGCGTGCAAAGCCTGGGCGAGGCCGCCGATCAGCGCCTGCTGGATACGACGCTGGCCCTGTTGCGTCAGGGCGGGGCAGACCTGCGGTGGGAGCCGCTGTTCCACGACTGGTTCGGTGGCTTCGCCTCATCGGCCAGGGCGCTCTCCGGGCCCCGCGCGCGCCTCTATCAGGGCGAGGCCTTTGACGCCTTCCGCTTTGCTCTGTTCGAGCATGAACCGGACCGGCCCGAACGGCTGGCCGATCCGGTCTTTTCGGAACCCGAGCCCGTCGAACTGCTGATCGATCAGGTCGAGGCGATCTGGAAGGCAATCGACGAAGACGACGACTGGTCGCTCTTCCAGAGCAAGCTGTCCCGGATCGAGGCCGGCCGCATCGCCTTGGCAGGGCCGTTTGACGGCTGAATAGCCGCGCGAAAAAAGAGGGGACCGCCTGTCGGGACTGCTCGCGACAGCGCGTCTTCCAGGCGGGCACCGACCTGGTCGAAACAATAAGTCATCAGCTGATGTCTTCGATTGATGACTTTGGCCGGAACCTGTGCCATAACGCCTTCGAGGCCGTCCGGCCCCGGATTACCGATCTGTATGCATACGGCCACGCTGTGGTCACGACCCCACGGCACAGCTTCTTCATCTCCTTCGCCTAGCGTGAGTGTCAGAGACCCCTTGCGGAACCCTCCGCTCGATCTGATCTAGTGTCTGTTACCAATTATCCTCCTCTTCCCCGCCCGGTGTCCATGTCCAGCATCACCGTCTCACCCGCCCGCGCCCGCCAGTCCCGTGACCGTCTGAACCTCACGCTGTGGACCTTCCAGGGCTGGTTGGCGATGTTCTTCATCGGTGCCGGCTACGCCAAGCTGACCGAGCCGATGCCGATGCTGATCGAGCTGATGTCCTGGCCCGCCCTGGCCAGTGAGAATCTGGTGCGGGGCCTGGGTCTGGCTGAGGTCGTACTGGCCATCATGGTCCTCAGCCCGCTGCTGTCATGGCGCATTGGTCGGCCTCTGCTGGTCACGGCTGCCGTGGGTCTGATGGGGCTGGAGACCGTCATGCTGCTGGTGCACCTGATGGGTATGGATGCGGGTCCCGCCGTCACCAATGCGATCCTGCTGGCGATCACCGCGCCCGTGGTCTGGTTCCGCTGGCGCAAGGCTGCCTGAGCGGCCTACCCATCTCGAGACAGGGCCCACACCCGCGTCCGCTTGATCTCCTGGTCTTCCAGTTCTCGCGTCGTGGGCACGGCATACTCGGCCAGAAGGGCGAAGCCGGTGCGTGGGAAATAGGTTCGCATCGGGTCTCCGACCAGAACGCGAGAGCCTTGAGCGTCCGCCTGTCTCAGCCAGTCCAGCACGCGTCCTGACATCGGCTGTTCGTAAAAGACGTCCCCCGCACAGATCACGTCGACCTGAGGCGGGGCCGCCTGCAACAGGTCGTCGGCGGTGAAGTCCAGCTGGACACCGTTTGCCTGTGCATTCAGCCCGATGGCCGCCTGACAGAAAGGGTCAATGTCGGCGCACAGGCATTGCGCGGCACCCGCCTTCATTGCCGCGATCCCGACAAGGCCAGAGCCGGCGGCAAAGTCGAGCACGGTCCGCCCGGCGACCTCCTGCGGATTGTCCAGGAGCCAGCGCGCCAGTCCCTGCCCGCCCGCCCAGGCGAACGCCCAGAAGGGGGGAGCCACCCCCAGTTCCCCCAATGCCTCCTCCGTCAGCCGCCACAGCGGCGTCACCTCATCGGCCAGCCACAGACCGATCTCCGGCGCGTGGGGCACAGCCTGGTGGCGGGTGTTGGCCAGGATGAAGGCCGCAGGATCTGCGACGGACGCAGACTGCTGCGTAAGGCTGGGCTGACAAAAAGTCATGTTGACATGACACCGGAGGGGTGTAAGGTCAGCCTTACATAGAGGGGCTTTCTCATGCGCATCACTCAGAATCTTCCTACGCCAGCCGGTCGTCGCTACGTCATTCGTACCACTGCCTTCATGACCGGCTATATGGCCATCAACATCGGGGCCATCTTTGGTGCCTTCGACGATATTCAGGGAAAGCCAGCCGCCTGGCTTCTGGCCCTGGCCGTCTCGGCTCCCGTCGCCGGGCAACTCTGGGCCACCCTGGCCATGATGCGCGACAGCGATGAGTATATTCGCGGCATCTTCGCCAAACAGTTCATCCTGGCTGCGGGACTGGCCATGGCGATCGCGACGGCCTGGGGCTTTGGCGAAAGCTTTGCGGGCGCCCCGCACGTCCCGGCCTGGATCATCTATCCGCTGTTCTGGGCCATGTTCGGCCTGGTCGCGATGGTCGTGCGTTACGAACGCTGATGAAGAACACACTCAAACTGCTTCGCACTGAAAAGGGCTGGACCCAGCAGCAGCTGGGTGACGCCCTGGGTGTCTCCCGCCAGGCCGTCAACGCCCTGGAGACCGAGAAGCACGACCCGTCGCTGGACTTGGCCTATCGCATCGCGGTGCTGTTCGGACGACCGGTCGAGGACATCTTCGACAACCCCCATGCCTGAGCGTCAGCCCATCGGCTGACGTCCTTAGAACGCAACAGGAAATCATCATGCTCTATCCCCGCCACATCGGGCGCTCGACCGCGCGCGCCCTGTTCATCGCCTCGGCCCTGATCCTCGCTGCCGGAGCCGTCGCCGGCATCGCCCGGGCCCAACCGGCGCAGACGTCTGCATCCCAGGCCTTTGCATCGGATCGTCTTTCCGTCGAAGTCATCGGGGTGGGACCTGACGTGGTCCTCATCCCCGGTTTCGCATCCTCGCGGGAGGTGTGGCGCAGGGAGGCCACCCGCCTGTCAGCCACTCACCGGGTCCACATGGTGCAACTGGCCGGATTTGCGGGTGAGCCTTGGGTTCACGGCGACGGCCCCTTCGTCCAGCCCGTGATCGATGCTCTGGCCACCTATATCCAGCAGGCCGGTCTGGATCGACCCGCTGTCATCGGCCATTCGATGGGCGGGATGAGTGCCCTGATGCTGGCCCAGCAGCGACCGGATCTGGTGGGCCGGGTGATGAGCGTCGACAGCCTGCCGTTCTTCAGCGCCCTGTTCGGGCCCCAGGTTACGGTGGACACCGCCCGCCCGTTCGCGGCTCAGGCCTCTGCCGGGATGCGTGCAGCCGACGACGCGGGTTTCCGTGCCGCCCAGACCCAGGGTGCGGTAGGCCTCGCGATCGATCCCGTCACGAGAGCGGCGATGGTGGAATGGTCCATGGCGTCGGATCGACAGGCCCTGGCCACTGCCATTGGCGAGATCATGCTGACTGATCTGCGCCCCGGCCTGCCCTCGATGACCACGCCGGTCTGGGCCGTCTATGCGGCGGATGACAACGGCGGCGCGCCGGCGTCCATGGCGGATGGTCTGTGGGCCCGTGAATATGCCGGGCTTGCCGGCGTCACCCTGATCCGGGTCGATGACAGCCGCCACTTCATCATGGCCGATCAGCCGCAGCGGTTTGCCGAGATCGTCGACCGCTTCCTGGCCGAGTGAGGGGGATCAGGCTGCTGTGGCCGGGGCTTCGCGGACGAACAGGGCGCTGACGGCGTCCACCGTCCGGGCCTGGCGAAGCTTTTCGCGCAGTTCTGGATCACGCAGGGCACGGGAAACGGCAGCCAGCGCCCGCAGGTGCTCTGCCCCATCGCGCGGAGGGGCGAACAGGCCGAACAGAAGGTCGACGGGACGGTCATCAACGGCCCCGAAATTGACCGGAGTATCCAGTCGCACGAATACGGCACAGACGCGGTTCAACCCGTCCAGCCGCGCATGGGGCACGGCGACGCCGCTTCCCAGGCCGGTTGATCCCAGGGCTTCCCGCTCCATCAGGGCGTCCAGAACGGTCTGTTCATCCACACCCAGGTTACGCGCCGCCGCCTCGGCCAGCACATGAAGCGCCTGTCGCTTGGACGATGCTCCCGAGCGCAGAAGGATCCCGCCAGGAGCCAGCAAGTCAGCGATGTCCATGGGTATCCCCGAACTCAGAACGCAACGCACAGGCACCAACGCCAGACGCGATAGGGTGGGCGCGCGTCGTCTAGACGCTACGCCCACCTGTGGGAAGGATTATGACCCGGAACCGTTTACGGAACCGTGTCGGCTTTGGGACGTCACTGCGACGGCAGCGTCCGCTCGGGGTCGATCCAGCCGATGTTTCCGTCAGGCCGGCGATAGACGACCGAGGTGCCGCCGTGCCCGGCGTGCTTGAACACCACAACCGGATACCCCGTCAGGTCCAGCTCAAGCACAGCCTGGCCCACCGTCATGGTCCGCACGCGGACGTCGGTCTCGGCGATGACCATCCCGGCAGGGGCCTGTTCGTCGGGGGCACCGGCGTCGCCGAAGACGTCGTCGTCCACCGAATCGGGATCGCGCAGGATGGTCATCCGGCCGATACCGGCCGCGGCGGCCGCCATTTCGGTCTTCTCGGGCGACAGGCCCTTGGGACCGGCATGATGGTTCTTCAGCCTGCGCTTGTAGCGCCGGACCCGCTTTTCGAGCTTGTCCAGCGATTCCGAGAAGGCGGCATGGGCATCACCGCCAAGACCGCTGGTGACGATCACCTGGCCTGAGGCGAGACGAACCCAGCAATCTACCTTGAACCCGTGCCCATCCTTGGACACCGAAACCTCGGCGTCCTGGGCTCCGCGATCAAAGTATTTGCCGATCCCTTCTTCGAGTTCCTGGGAGATGCGCGAGCCTAACGCTTCGCCGACATCCACGTGCTTGCCGCTGACTTGGACTTGCATGCAGACAGAACGCGACCGCTTTGATTTGGTGTCAACGGAGAACGCTGAAATCGACGGTCACGCTTGCGCGATCAAAGGCCTGGGATCACCCCGTGCGCAGCATCCGCTTGCGTTCGACCGAGGAGGGAATCCTCAAGGCTTCCCGATATTTGGCGACGGTACGACGGGCGATGTCGATGCCGGCCTCGTTCAGGATCTCGACGATACGGTCGTCGGAAAGGACATCGCCGTCCCGGCCCTCGCCATCGATCATCGACTTGATCCGGTGACGGACGGCTTCGGCCGAATGGCTGGACTGGCCGTCGACGGACTGGATGGCGGCGGTGAAGAAGAATTTCAGCTCGAACACCCCGCGCGGTGTGGCGACATATTTGTTCGAGGTGACCCGGCTGACGGTCGATTCATGCATGCCGATGGCATCGGCCACCGTCTTCAGGTTCAGAGGGCGCAGGAACTCGACACCGAAGGCCAGGAAAGCATCCTGCTGGCGGACGATCTCGGAGGCGACCTTCAGGATGGTCTTGGCCCGCTGGTCCAGCGACTTGACCAGCCAGCTGGCCTGGGAGGCGCAATCGGCGACGAAGGCTTTTTCCGTCTCGGTCCGCGCCCCGGCCTGAACGACGCCGTGATAGCGTTTGTCGATCAAAAGGCGGGGCAGGGTGTCGGCATTCAGCTCGACCCGCCAGCCCCCGGCCGGATCGGGTCGCACCATCACGTCGGGGATCACCGTCTGGGCCGGCTCGCCGCCAAACCCCGCGCCCGGCCGGGGCGTCAGGCCCTTCAGCTCGGCGATCATGTCCGACAGATCCTCGGCATCGACACCGCAGACCTTTCGCAGGGCCGACAGGTCCCGTTTGGCCAGAAGGTCGAGGTTGTCCAGCAGGGCCGCCATGGCCGGATCGAACCGGTTGCGCTCGATCAGCTGCAGCTTCAGGCATTCCGGAACCGACCGCGCCATGATGCCGGTGGGCTCGAACCCATGGCAGACGGTCAGCACGGCCTCGACGCGCGCCAGATCGCAGCCCAGGCGGTCGGCGATCTCGGCCAGCTCCCCGCGCAGGTAGCCGCCCTCGTCCACCCCGTCGATCAGGGCCAGGGCGATGGCCTGGTCGGTCGGCGACATCGCCGCCGACGACGCCTGGCCCTGAAGATGTTCCCACAGAGTGATCTCGCGGCGGTCAGGCCGCTCTGCGCCGTCGGCTTCGGGCGCCATGCCGCCCTTGCCGGTGCTGGACCAGTCGTTGAGGCCGGGCTGGGCCTCAATTCCCGACCCGTCATGGGCCCGGTCGCTGGCGGCTTCGCCCGGTGTCGGCTCGCCGTAAAGATCGTCCGGCCGGGCATCCAGGGCCCGTTCGGCGTCGGCGGTCACGGGGGTGTCAAACCGCAGTTCGCCGGCGTCTTCATTGGCCTGGGCCGCATCGACCGGCTCGGGTGGGGCGTCGTCGTCGCGCTGAAGCAACGGATTGCGCTCCAGCTCGCCCTCGATGAAGGCTTCCAGCTCCAGGTTGGACAGTTGCAGCAGCTTGATCGCCTGCTGCAGCTGGGGCGTGATGACCAGCCCCTGCCCCTGCCTGACCTCCAGCCTTTGACCGATCACCGACGTCCCCCATGGGCGCATGGCCCGAAACTTGCTGAGGGGCAGAATGCCGACGACCGGTTAACGCCGTCTAAGCGCGCGAACCGTGGTCTCGCAGGCGGCGGTGTCAGGCGAAATGTCGGGAAAGGTGGAGACCGGCACGACCCGAAGGGGAATTCGTTGTGGCTGCTGCCTTCCGGCCCTGACCAGATTGGCGAAGCCTTCGCCCGCACCGATCTCCACCCCCTATATCGTGGCTGGTGGCGACGAGATCAAGTCTCCCGCTCCTGAGGCGGGCGAGCTATGACATGGCATGCCCCTTCCCGCTCTCAACACCTTCGCCGGCAATCCGCTCGACCGCGCCGGGGACCGGCGGAACGATCCGGCCTGGCTGGCGGAGCAGGAGGCCAATCCAGAGGCTCTCGCCATGGTGCTGTGGAACGGTGCGCCGCTGATCGAAGAAGAGCAGACGCCGCGTCTGGCCTGGCTGTCGCTGGCCCATGCGCGGGATCTGTCGCCCCGGGGCGAGGTGTTTCTGGGTCTGTGGAAGGAGGCGCCCGTCTTTGCGGTCGAACTGGGCGGTTCGGTCGATCCGGCCAGCGGCCCCGTCCAGGGGCTGGGTCAGTTCCAGGACATGCGGACGGCGGCGGCCCTGCTGCCCGGCGCGGATGCGGCCATGGCCGGGACGGCCAAATCCCTGTTCGACTGGGCCGGACGGCACGGGTTCTGCGCAGCCTGCGGTCAGGCCAGCGACAGCGCGTGCGGCGGCTGGAAGCGGCTGTGCCCCGCCTGCGGCACCGAGCATTTTCCCAGGGTGGATCCGGTGGTCATCATGCTGCCAGTCTATCGCGGTGGCCCCGAACCCGTCTGTCTGCTGGGGCGTCAGGCCAGTTGGCCCCAGGGGCGGATGTCGGCCCTGGCCGGGTTTCTGGAGCCCGGGGAGACGATCGAGGAGGCGTGCGCCCGCGAAATTGCCGAGGAGGCAGGCCTGACGGTCAGCGCCGTTCGCTATCACTCCAGCCAGCCCTGGCCGTTCCCGTCACAACTGATGATCGGCCTGATCGCCGAGGTCACCGACGACCAGGCCACGCCCGACCAAACCGAGCTGGAGGCCGTCGCCTGGGTCACACGAAAAGAGGCGGCCAATGTGCTGGCGGGGACGCACCCCATCATCAAATCTCCGCCTCCCTTCGCCATCGCCCACACCCTGCTGAGGGCGTGGGTCGACGGGTTTGATGTGTCCGTTTCGGATCAGCCCGCGTAGGCCTTGGCTCCGGCACGGCAGTTGGCGGCGCTGCAGGCGGCCATGGTGATCTCGACCGTATAGCTTCCGGCGCGTTCGGCGGTGAACATCACGATCGGCACGTCGTCTTCCAGGAAGTCAGACCCGACCGAGGTGGAGCCGGAGAAGACTTCCAGGTCGACATCGGTGCAGTTCTGGTCGCACAGGCCGACGACCGTATATTCGACACCGGCGCGAGCGTTGAAGGTGAACCGCGAGCTGGCACCCTCGGCCAGTCCGGCATTGTGACGCTGGACGGTCGAGAGATTCGGAAACTCTGCTTCGAAGGCCGTGAACAGTTCGGCGATCAGCGCGTCACCGTCCTGGGCCACGGCTGGCACGGCGAAAAAGGCGATGGCGGTCGCAACGGCGAGAGATTTCAGCATTTTGGATCGGCTCCTGGTTGAGGAGCCGACATTCTCACCGAACGCTGTGACGGGCAAATGATCGTTCCTGACGGGATCAGGTGCGTGATGCCGCCAAGGCCCGCGCCGCTTCAAGATCGGCAGGGTTGTCGACCGACAACGGGGCCTGATCGATGACAGCGGCCCAGATCGACAGTCCCATCTCCAAGGCGCGCAACTGTTCCAGTTTCTCGCGGCGTTCCAGAGGCGAGGGCGGGGCAGCACAGAACCGCATCAGCGCCTCCCGCCGATAGCCATAAAGACCGATGTGCCGCCAGACGGGGGCGTCGCCGTAAAGGGTCGAACGGGTGAAATAGAGGGCTCGGCCGCGCATCGCGACTTCGTCCAGGGCCAGGACGGCCTTGACCACATCGGGATTGGCGCGGTCGGAGGGCCCGCTCTCGGTCGCGACCAGGGTGGCAATGTCGCAGGAGGGTTCGGCCTCCAGCAGGGCTGCGCACGCCAGGGCCAGGCCAGGATCGGCAAACGGCATGTCGCCTTGCAGATTGATGATCGCGTCGTGGCGACCCTCCGGGTCGATGGCCTCGACGGCGGCACGGATCCGATCGGATCCGGATGGCAGATCAGGGTCGGTCAGGACGGCCTGTCCGCCGGCGGCCTGGATCGCCGACACGATTTCGGCATCGCCTGCCGCCACGGCGACGGGCAGTCCGGAGGCACAGGCCTGCTGCCAGGCTCGCACGATCATGGGCCTGCCCCCGATGTCGGCCAAGGGCTTGCCGGGCAGGCGGGTCGCGGCCATCCGAGCCGGGATCAGGATCAGGGGGGTCATGCCGTGCGGTCTTCCTGCGACGCCGAGAACGGTTGAAAGCGCCCATGGGCCGGTTGCGAAGGCGGCGCTAGCGTGTAAGAGACGCCCACGCAAGAATATGCTGCCCGCCGACCCTGGCAGGCGGCCTCCAGAGACGGGATGCGACCACGCGCATGAGCGGCGATCTGAAGTGGAACAAGATTTTCGGTGCGGGCCTGGGGACGGCGTTCGCCATCCTGGTCGTGCAGCAGGTGTCGAGCGCGATCTTTGCGCCTCATCCGCCTGAGAAGATGGGCTATTTCGTCGACGCGCCCGAAGAGGCCGCCGGTGGTGCCGCCGAAGCCGAGCTGCCGCCGGATTGGGGCACGCTGCTGCCCGTCGCCGACCTGGCGGCCGGTGAAGCGGCCTTCGCGCGCTGCGTGGCCTGCCACACCATCAATGCGGGCGGTGCCAATGGCATCGGTCCGAACCTCTATGGCGTGGTCGGTGGCCCTGTCATGCATTCGGCCGGGTTCGCCTATTCCGACGCCATGGCAGCTCATAAGGGTGAGGCTCCGGTCTGGACCTATGACGAGCTCGACCGGTTCATCACGGCACCGCAACGCTATGTCGCAGGCACCAAGATGTCCTTCGCTGGCCTGCGCGACACCCCGACGCGGGTCAATCTGATCGCCTATCTGCGGGCTCAGGGCTCGACGGGCTATGCCATCCCCGCGCCCGATCCGGCGCGTCAGCCGGGCGCTGCTGCGGCTCCTGCGGGTGAAGCGCCTGCTGTCGAGGGCACCGACGCCACCGGGGCCGAGGCCGCCGCGCCGGTCGAGGGGGCTGCCGGCCAGGCGACCACCCAGGCGACGCCGGTCGCACCGCCTTCGGCGACCAGCACCCCGACAGGCGGCTGATCCAGGATCCCGCCACCGACGTCGCCGAGATTGTCGTCACGGCGGCGCGCTTGCCCGATGCGGCAGGACAGGGCGCGTTTGCCCTGATCCGGCTGGATCCGGAAGCGTTGAACCGTGCTCGCCGCCTGGACGAAGCCCTGGCTGCCGTGCCCGCAGTCTCGCTGTTCAGGCGTACCTCCAGCCTGTCGGCCAATCCCACGACCCAGGGGCTGTCCCTGCGCGCCATCGCCCCATCCGGGGCCGGGCGTGCGCTGATCACCCTGGACGGAGTGCCGTTGAACGATCCGTTCGGCGGATGGGTCATCTGGTCCCAGGTCCCGCCCGAATCGCTGGATGGCGTCGATGTCGTCCGCGGGGGCGGGACCGGCCCGTATGGCGCAGGGGCGCTGACCGGCTCTGTCGCCTTGCGAGAACGCGATGCGGGCGGCGTTCTGGACCTGTCGCTCGCTGAGCGTGGCACCTTCCGCGCGGCGGGATCGACGGCGATCGCTCTGGGGCCGATCCAGCTGGTCCTTTCGGCGGGGCATGAGACGACGGATGGCCATGTGCCGGTGCGCGGGCCTGCGGCGGGACCGGCGGATACCCCTCTGGACCTGACGGCCAGCACCGCTTCGGTGCGGGCAGACGTTCCGCTGCAAGGGGCGACGCTGTCGTTGCGGGCCGGTGTCTATGAGGAAGACAGGGGCTCGGGCCTGCAGGGTGCCCGAGCCAACGCCAAGGGGTCGGTGATCAGCGCCACCCTGGCCGCCCGTCCGTCGCCGGATCGGGCCGGATGGCGGGTCCAGTTGTGGCGGCGCGGCAGCGATCTGGCCAACAGTTCGGTCGCCGTCGCGGCCGACCGTTCCGGCACCACTGCGGCCAATGAGCAGATCGAGACACCGGCCGAGGGCTGGGGGGTGAACGCCGCTCTGCGGCGGGCTCATCCGTTGGGCGATGGCCGAATCGAGTGGGAAGTCGGGGCCGATGCCCGCATCAATGAAGGTGAGACCCGCGAGCGCTTTCGCTTCATCGCCGGCAACTTCACACGCGACCGGATCGCCGGTGGCACGACGCAGGGGGCCGGGGTCTATGCGGATGGATCATGGAGCCGGGGCCCGTGGCTGGTAGCAGGCGGGCTTCGCCTGGATGGCTGGCGGAACCGCGACGGTCGTCGTCTGGAAACCGACCGCGCCACGGGTGTCGCGACCCTGGACGAGACCGATCCCGAACGCTCGGGCACAGTCACCAGCGCGCGACTGGCCGTGCGCCGCGACCTGGCCGAAGGATTCAGCCTGCGGGCCGCCGCATACTCGGCCTTCCGCCCCGCAACGCTGAACGAACTGCATCGCCCGTTCCGGGTCGGCAATGACCTGACGGAGGCCAATGCGGCGCTGGAGCCGGAACGGCTGACGGGGATCGAGACGGAGCTGGCCTGGACCGGCTCGCGCGGCGGGGTGACAGCCACGGTCTTTGCCAACCGCATCGAGGATGCAGTGGTGAATGTCACGATCGGCGAAGGACCCGGCACCTTTCCGCGGGCCGGCTTCGTGCCCGCTGGCGGGGTGCTGCGGCAGCGGCGCAATGCCGGAACCATCGAGGCGGTCGGGCTGGAGCTCAACGGGGACTGGACGCCTGGGGATCGGTTGACGCTGCGCGGCGCCTTGTCAGCAACCGATGCGCGGCTGGAAGGCGGCACGGCGGCCCCGCAACTGACCGGCCTGCGCCCGGCCCAGGCCCCGATCTGGAGCGTGACGGCCGGAGCCGACTGGCAGGCGAGCGACCGGCTGGTCCTGTCGACCGCTGCCCGATATGAGAGCCGCCGCTTCGACGACGACCTGAACAGCCGGGTGCTGGCAGCGGCGGTAACCCTGGATATGCGTGCCGAATGGCGGGTGAATGACGTGACGGGCCTTTGGCTGGCCGTGGACAATGTGTTCGACGCGGATGTACCCGTCGCCGCGACCGCGACGGGCGTCGAAAGCCTGGGCACGCCGCGTACCGTGGGCGTGGGTCTGCGCCTGTCGCTCTAGGGGGCCAGAGTCATGATCCGCCTTCATCTCCCTCAGCCTTTGTCGGCCGGTGCCGCCCTGGTGCCGTCGCTGGACCAGTCGCGCTATCTGACCCAGGTCATGCGGCTGAAGCTCGGCGATGCGGTCCTGGTCTTCAATGGCCAGGACGGGGAGTGGCGCTGCGTCCTCAGCGATATTCTGAAGAAGGGTGTGGTCCTGAAGGCCGAGGCACAGGTCCGGCCACAGACCATTGGCCCGGACGTTCATCTGCTGATGGCGGTGGTCAAGAAATCGGCGATGGAATTCGCCGTCGAAAAGGCCACGGAACTGGGCGTCCGGCACATCCGCCCGATGCTGACGGCGCGGACTCAGGGCCACCATCTGCGTCTGGATCGCCTCGATGCCATCGCGATTGAATCGGCCGAACAGACCGGACGCATGGACCTGCCTGTGATCGACGATCCGGCCAAGCTGGCGGATGTGCTGGAGGGCTGGGACCCCGGCCGGCGGCTGATGTTCTGCGACGAGACGGGAGGCGCGCCTGTCGTGAAGGCGCTGTCGGCCCTGGAGGATTCCGGTAGGCCTTGGGCCATACTGATCGGGCCGGAGGGTGGGTTCTCGCCACAAGAACGCGAGCGCCTGCGTGCCTTGCCCTTTACGACGGCCGTCTCTCTGGGGCCGCGCGTGCTGCGGGCCGACACCGCCGCGGTTGCCGCCCTGACCCTGTGGCAGGCCGCGGTCGGCGATTGGGAACGATAGGGGAGCAGGCCTCCCCCTTGAGTGCAGGCGAATTCTCTCCCATCTAGCCGCCACAACAGGGCTGAAAACATGAACGACGCGCCGCCGCTCTCCCGCGAAGACCTGATCGCGGCGATGTCGAAGGGCATCAAACCTCGCGCCGAATGGCGCATCGGGGCCGAGCACGAGAAATTCGGCTTCGACCGCACGACCCTGCGGCGTCCGACCTATGACGGCCCGAACGGGATTCTGGCCATGCTGACGGGTCTGCAGCGCTTTGGCTGGTCTCCGTTCGAGGAAGCGGGGCACGTCATCGCCCTGGAGCGCCGGAACAGCGAGGGGATGAGCGCCTCGATCAGCCTGGAGCCCGGCGGCCAGTTCGAACTGTCCGGCGCGCCGCTGAAGGATGTGCACGACATTTGCTCCGAGACCGGCCAGCACCTGATGGAGGTCAAACAGGTCGCCGATCAGCTGAACCTGGGCTTTCTGGGCGCGGGCTTCGACCCGATGTGGCGGCGCGAGGATGTGCCGGTCATGCCCAAGGGCCGCTATGTCATCATGCGTGCCTATATGCCCAAGAAGGGCAGCCTGGGCCTGGACATGATGCTGCGCACCTGCACCATCCAGTCCAACCTGGACTTCGAATCCGAAGCGGACATGGTGCTGAAGTTCCGCACCGCCCTGGCGCTGCAGCCGATCGCTACCGCCCTTTTTGCCTGTAGTCCGTTCACGGAAGGTCGTCCGAACGGCTTCCTGTCCGCTCGGGCCAATGTCTGGACCGATACCGATCCCGACCGCACGGGCATGCTGGATTTCGTCTTTCAGGATGGCTTCGGCTTTGAACGCTATGCCGACTATGCCTTGGATACGCCGATGTATTTCGCCAAGCGGGGCGACCGCTATGTCGATCTGTCCGGCCAGTCGTTCCGCACCTTCATGACCGAGGGTCTGCCCGATCTGCCAGGCGAACGGGCCACCAAGAAGGACTGGGCCGATCACCTGACCACCCTGTTCCCCGAGGTCCGGCTGAAGAACTATCTGGAGATGCGCGGGGCCGACGGCGGGCCGTGGAGCCGGATCTGCGCGCTCCAGGCGCTGTGGGCCGGGGTCCTCTATGACGGGGCCGCCCTGGCTGCCGCCTGGGATCTGGTCAAGGATTGGGACATCGCCGATCACGAACGTCTGCGGCGCGACGTGACCCGCCTGGGCCTGCGGGCCGAGGTGGCCGGTCGCTCGGTGCGCGACATCGCCGTCGACATGGTCACGATTGCCCAGCGCGGGCTGAAGAACCGGGCGCGGTTCAGCGGCGGTATGGTGGACGAGCGCGGCTATCTGTCGGAACTGGAAGACATTGCCGACAGCGGCGTGACCCCGGCCGAGCGCCTGCTGGACCTCTATCACGGCGAATGGGAGGGTGATGTCAGCCGGATGTACCGCGACTTCGCCTACTGACCGCTGCCGGCCTGATCAGCAGGCCATGACCGCCGCGTTGTCACGCTTCCACCCACCCGGTCCAGGCCCCATCCCGGCGATCCAGGATGGGGCGGCGGGCATCACAGCGTCCGTGCGATCAGCACCTTCATGATTTCGTTGGTGCCGCCATAGATCCGCTGGACGCGGGCGTCCTTGTAGAGCTGGGCGATCGGATATTCGTTCATATAGCCATAGCCGCCGTGCAGCTGCAGCATCTCGTCCAGCACCTCGCCCTGGATGTCGGTGACCCAGTATTTGGCCATGGAGGCGGTGGCGGCGTCCAGCTGGCCCTTGAGGTGCAGGCCCATGCAGTGGTCGACGAACACCTTGGCCACGGTCAGCTTGGTCTTGACCTCGGCCAGTTTGAACTGGGTGTTCTGGAAGTCGATGATCCGCTTGCCGAAGGCCTTGCGCTGTTTGACGTAGTCGAGGGTTTCCTTGAGTCCGCGCTCGGCGGCAGCCACGCCCTGGATGGCGATGTTCAGTCGTTCCTGAGGCAGCTGCTGCATCAGCTGGACGAAGCCCTGGCCCTCGCCGCCGCCGATGATGTTCTCGCCCGGCACCTTGACGTCGTTGAAGAACAGCTCGGAGGTGTCGTTCCCCTCCATGCCGATCTTGTGCAGGTTACGGCCCCGTTCGAAGCCCTCGGCACCGTCGGTCTCGACCACGATCAGGCTGGTGCCCTTGGCCCCCTCGGCCGGATCGGTCTTGGCCACGACAATGATGAAGTTGGCCAGCTGTCCGTTGGTGATGAAGGTCTTGGACCCGTTCACCACATACTGGTTGCCCTGTTTGATGGCGGTGGTCTTGACGCCCTGCAGGTCCGAGCCCGCGCCCGGCTCGGTCATGGCGATGGCGCCGACCAGCTCGCCTGAGGCCAGTCGGGGCAGCCAGCGCGCCTTCTGTTCGGCGGTGCCATAGTGCCAGATGTAGGGGGCGACGATCGCGTTGTGCAGCGAGATGCCGAAATGGTCGGCACCCTTCCATCCCAGCTGACGCATCAGCACGACCTCGTGGCGATAGTCGCCGCCCATGCCGCCGTCTTCCTCGGGCATCGACAGCCCCAGCAGACCGGCCTCGCCCGCCTGGGTCCACAGCTCGCGCGGCACCGAGGAGTTGGCGATCCATTCCTGGACCTTCTCCGGCGGCGCATGTTCGTCGATCCATTTGCCGACGCTGTCGGAGAAGAGGGCGATCTCCTCTTCCTGCATGAAATCGGGGTCGGGCGTGTCGAGGACGTTCAGCATGGATTAGCTCAGCTTCTCCCTCCCTCGCCGAGGGAGGGTGGCCGCGAAGCGGCCGGGTGGGAGGGGCCGGGCGAGACAGGTTCGGCGTCGCCGAGCCGTTCCCGCCTGGTCGCCGCTGCGCGACGACCCCCCTCCCCCGAAAGGGGGAGGGAGGACTCTGGTTTGGCTCAGAACGCCTCTGCCGGCAGGGCCATCAGGACGTCGGCACCGGTCTTCAGCTTGGCCATGTGGCCCGAAGCGTCGGGCAGAATGCGCTCGACGAAATAGCGGCCGGTGATCAGCTTGTTGGCGTAATAGGGATCGGTCGATCCGGCATCGATCTGCTTCTGCGCCGCCTTGGCCATCTGGGCCCAGAGATAGGCCAGGGCCGTCAGGCCGAAGACGTTCAGATAGTCGGTCGAGGCCGCACCCGCATTGTCCGGGTTCTGCATGCCGTTCTGCATCAGCCACATGGTGGCCTCCTGCAGCTTCTTCTTGGTGTCGGCCAGGCCGTCGACGAAGGGCTTGATCGGGGTGTCGCCGCCGTTCTCGGAGACGAAGGCGTCGATGTCGGCGAACCAGCTCATGATGGCGCGGCCGCCGTTGGCGGGCAGCTTGCGGCCCACCAGATCCAGGGCCTGAATGCCGTTGGCCCCCTCATAGATCATGGTGATGCGGGCATCGCGCAGATACTGAGACGCCGGATAGTGTTCGGTGTAGCCCGAGCCGCCGTGAACCTGCATGGCCAGGCTGGCGACGTGGAAGCCCTTGTCGGTCAGATAGGCTTTCAGCACGGGCGTGATCAGACCCATGTAGTCCTTGGCCTTCTGGGCGGTCGCCTCATCGTCCGAATGCTGAAGATCGGCCTGGAGCGCGGTCCACAGGGTGAAGGCCTGGCCGCCTTCGACGAAGGCCTTGGCTTCCAGCAGCATGCGGCGCACGTCCGGATGGACCATGATGGAATCGGCCGGACCGTCCGGGTTCTTGGGTCCGGTCAGCGAGCGGCCCTGCAGGCGGTCGTGAGCAAACTCGACGGCGGCCTGATAGGCGGCGGTGCCGATGGCCAGGCCTTGCAGCCCGGTGCCCAGGCGCGCCTCGTTCATCATCACGAACATGGCGGCCATGCCCTTGTTCTCGGTCCCGACCAGCCAGCCCTTGGCGTTTTCATAGGCCATGACGCAGGTGGCGTTGCCGTGGATGCCCATCTTGTGCTCCAGGCCCGCGCACTGGACGCCTTCGTTGCGCTCGCCCAGGCTGCCGTCTTCGTTGACGAAGACCTTGGGAACGACAAACAGGCTGATGCCCTTGATGCCGGCCGGTGCGCCCTCAATGCGGGCCAGGACCAGGTGAATGATGTTGTCGGTGAAGTCGTGCTCGCCCGACGAAATCCAGATCTTCTGGCCGGTGATGTTGTAGCTGCCGTCGCCGTTCGGGACGGCCTTGGTGCGGATCAGGCCCAGGTCCGTGCCGCACTGCGGCTCGGTCAGGTTCATGGTGCCGCCCCATTCACCCGACGCCATCTTGGGCAGGTACATGGCCTTCTGCTCATCGGAGCCGTTGGCGTTCAGGCCCCAATAGGCTCCGGCCGTCAGGCCCGGATACATGGAGAAGGCCGGGCTGGCGGCGGCGGTGAACTGGCCGAAGGCCATGGCCACGACCGAGGGCATGCCCTGGCCGCCATGCTCGGTCAGGGCCGACAGGGCCGGCCATCCGGCGGCGACCATGGCCTGATAGGCTTCCTTCCAGCCCGTCGGGCCGGTGACCTTGCCGTCCGCCCATTTGCAGCCTTCGGTGTCGCCGACCTTGTTCAGGGGCGCGATCACCTCCTCGGCGAACTTGGCGCCTTCCTCCAGGATCTGGGCAACCAGATCCGAGGACACGTCCTGAAAGCCGGGCTGGTTGGCATAGCGGTCGATGTCCAGAACTTCATTCAGCACGAAGGTCAGGTCGCGGACGGGGGCTTTATAGGCCATGGGGGCTCAGGCTCTCGCTTTGAAGGGCTGGATGACGGGTTGTTCGGGGTTCATGCGCGCACGAAGAAGCGTCGCGTATTCTTCGGCGCCGGGCAGCAGGTCGGGGCGGTGTTCGCCCAGCTTACGCTCCATGACGGCACAGGCTTCCTCGGCCGTTTCGATGGCGGCGTCCAGATCTTCGCGCTGCTGCTTCAGGGCAGCGATCTGGGCACGGTGACGGCGCAGGGCCACCGCCATCTGATGGGCGTTGTGGTCGTCGTGGTCGTAGAGATCCAGCATCTCCTGGATCTCTTGAAGGGTGAAGCCGATGCGGCGCCCCCTCAGGATCAGTTTCAGCCGTGCCCGGTCGCGCGCGCCATAGACGCGTGTCTGCCCCTTGCGGGCGGGCGTCAGCAGGCCCTTGTCCTCATAGAATCGAAGGGCGCGGGCCGTCGCGCCGAATTCCCGGCACAACTGGCGGATGGAATAGGTGCGATGGTCGTCGGCAGTGGCCATGCCCCAAGTGATAACTTGACGTGCGCGTAAAGGGAAGGTTTTTCGTGCGGATCGGTATGCGACCCTTCGCCTGGCCTTTGGGCCCTGGAAAGACCAGGATCGGACATGGCCCGTAAACACGTGAACAAGGGCACGGCCCCGGACAAGGGCAACCTGCCGCAGAAGACCTGCGTGGCCTGCGGGCGGCCGTTCGCCTGGCGACGGAAATGGGCGCGGGACTGGGATCAGGTGCGTTTCTGTTCGGATCGGTGCCGCACGACGGGCGTTGCCAAGCCCTAGCCCTCGGCCGGGCCCCGGCTTAAATCGGGGTCAGGGAGAACAACGCCATGACAACCGGCACAGACACGGTCGCCTATATGACCGGCTTCGGCAACAGCTTCGCCACCGAAGCGGTGGTGGGGGCCCTGCCGATCGGAAGGAACTCGCCCCAGCGGCCGCCGCTGGGGCTTTATGCCGAACAGCTCTCGGGCACGGCCTTTACCGCCCCCCGGCACCAGAACCGGCGCAGCTGGCTGTATCGGCTGCGACCCAGCGCCCAGCACCCGGCCTATCAGCCCTTCGATCAGGGGCGGCTGCGATCCGGGCCGTTCGACGAGACCCCGCCCAATCCCAACCGGCTGCGCTGGGATCCTCTGCCCTTGCCGACCGTCCCGACCGACTGGGTCGAGGGGCTGGTGACCTATGGGGGCAACGGCGATGCCGAAGCCGGCACCGGGGTGGGGATCCATCTGTATGCCGCCGACCGGTCGATGGTGGATCGCGTCTTCTATGATGCCGATGGCGAACTGCTGATCGTGCCCCAGGAGGGCGCGCACAGGTTCGTGACCGAGATGGGGATCATCGAGGCGCTTCCCGGCCATGTCGTGGTGATCCCCCGAGGCGTGCGGTTCCGGGTCGAGCTGTTCGGGCCCTCGCGCGGATACGTCTGCGAAAACTATGGAGCACCGCTGCAACTGCCGGATCTGGGGCCCATCGGGTCGAACGGGCTGGCCAATGCGCGGGATTTCGAGACCCCGGTCGCCGCGTTTGAGGACGTGTCGCGGCCGGTCCAGTGCATCCAGAAATACGGCGGCCGCCTGTGGGCCACGACCTTTGAGCACAGTCCGCTGGATGTGGTCGCCTGGCACGGCAATCACGCGCCCTACCGCTATGACACCCATCGGTTCAACACGATCAATACGGTCAGCTATGACCATCCCGATCCGTCGATCTTTACGGTCCTGACCAGTCCGTCAGAAGTTCACGGCACGGCCAACATGGACTTTGTCATCTTCCCGCCCCGCTGGATGGTGGGCGAGGATACCTTCCGGCCGCCCTGGTTCCATCGCAATGTGATGAGCGAGTTCATGGGGCTGGTGTACGGGGCCTATGACGCCAAGGCGGGCGGGTTCGCCCCTGGTGGCGCCTCGCTGCACAACCGCATGAGCGGCCACGGTCCGGACCAGGCGACGTGGGAGGCCGCGACCCAGGCCGACCTCGTGCCCCACAAGATCGAGAACACCCTGGCCTTCATGTTCGAGACGCGCATGCCTATTCGCGTCACAAAATGGGCGCATGAGACGCCCCTGATGCAACTCGACTATGACGACTGCTGGTCCGGCTTTGCCAAGGGCCGGGTGGAGAGCTGACCATGAAACTGCCGATCATCGCCATAGCGACCCTGTCGATGCTGTGCCTGGGGGCGTGCGCACCCAAGGCTCTGACACCCGAGGAAATGGCTGTCGCCGAATGCACGGCCCAGGGCGGGACCATGCAGCGGGTCGGACGGCTGCAGTCCCTGCAATGCGTGATCCGTTATGCCGACGCCGGGCAACGCTGCAGCGACGGCGACGATTGCCTGGGCGACTGCCGGGTGGAAGGCAGCGTCCTGCCGCCGGAAGGCCGGGCCGTCACCGGCGTCTGTCAGGCGACCAGCAACCGCTTCGGCTGTTTCACGACGATCGAGGACGGCAAGGCCGAAGCGACCCTCTGCATCGACTAGGATCGGCCCACGTCGCATGAAATTCGCTGCACGTCGGCCGTGCCGCTGCATCCTTCAGCTTGGCCATAGCGTTTCTGCGCCATGACCCTGATTGAAATCCTGACCCTCCTGGCCGTGAATCTGGCCGTCATCATTGGTGTGATGCTGGTCCTCTGGCTCCTGGCCCTGCGGCTGAAGGACGTCAGCTTCATCGACGGCGTCTGGCCGCTGGGCATGCTACTGCTGGCCCTCATCACCTGGCCCCGGACCGAGGGCGATCCGACACGGACCCTGCTGTTGCTTTGGCTGGTCGGGGTGTGGGCGTTGCGCCTGGGCATCCATTTGCTGCGGCGCTGGCGTCTGCATGGCGCTGATGGGCGCTATGTCGCCATCGTCGAAAGCCAGGAAAAGAACAAAGGTTGGAGCTTCGGCAAGACCGCCCTGCTGTTCGTCTTCCTGCCGCAGGGGCTGCTGGCCTGGCTGACGTCCCTGCCGGTGCAGCTGGGTCAAATCGCCTATAGCCCGACGGTCGGCTGGATTGGCTGGATCGGGGCCGGCCTCGCCGTGGTCGGCATCGCCTGCGAAAGCATAGGCGATGCCCAGCTGTCGGCCTTCCGCAAGGACCCGGCCAATAAGGGCAAGGTGCTGGATACCGGCCTGTGGCGCTATACCCGCCATCCGAACTATTTCGGCGATGCCTGTGTCTGGTGGGGGCTTTATCTGATCGCGGCCGAGAGCGGCTGGGTCGGAGCGGCGTCCATCCTGGGGCCGATCTTCCTGACCTTCACCCTGACCAAATGGTCCGGCATCGGCATCACCGAAAAGGCCATTCACAGCTCGCGGCCCGGCTATGCCGACTATGTCGCCCGCACCAGCCCCTTCATCCCCTGGCCCCCCAAGAAGGCCTGATCGCGACCACGAAAAACCCCCGCCGGGCGAACCGGCGGGGGTCTGAACCTCGATCGGGATCGAAGGCTTAGTTGGTGGTCGGCGTGTTCGCAGTGGTCATGCCACCGTCGGCGTTGCCAGCCTGCTGCTCGACGCGGTCGGCGGCACGGTCGGCGTTCTCTTCAACGCGGTCGGCCTGAGCGTTCAGGGCATCTTCCTGAGCGTCGGTCGTGGCGGCGTCGGCCTGACGCTCCAGGGCGTCGGCCTGCATTTCGCCTTGCGCCTCGATGGAGTCGGCCTGCTGCTCGGCGGCCTTGTCGGCGGCGCTTTCACCGCAGGCGGCCAGGCCGGCAACGGCGAAGGTGGCGACGGCGGCGATCATCAGTTTACGCATGATTTAGTCCCTTCCATAGTTGGAAAGACCAAAACACCGAGCCTGCGGAAAGGTTCACGGCGGCGTGAGGTTTCCGTGATCGCCTTACTCCGCCTGGGCGAACGCTACCCGTGCTGCGCCCAGCAGGGCCGCGTGTTTATGCAGGATCACATTGGTGGGGATCGCCTTCATATAGTCGGCGAACCGGCCCTTGCGCTCGAACCGCTCACGGAAAGGACTGGCCTTCAGGAAGGGCAGGATGCGCGGCGCAATTCCGCCGGCGATATAGACCCCGCCGCGGGCCCCGGTGGTCAGGGCAATGTCCCCGGCCACGGCCCCCAGAATGGCGCAGAAGCGGGCCAGGGTCGCCCCGCACGGGCTGTTCGGATTGGCCAGGGCGGTCTCGGTGATTTCGGCCGGGTCCTCGATATGGGTCTCGCGACCATCAATCTCGGCCAAGGCCCGGTGCATGTTCAAAAGGCCCGGCCCGCAGATCAGCCGCTCGATGGACACGCGGTCATAGCGGCGACGCAGGATGCGCAGGATTTCGTCTTCAACCGCATCGCCCGGCGGGAAGCAGGCATGGCCACCTTCGGACGGCATGGCCATTTCCCCGCCGCGCCCGTCACGCACCAGCGCCGACACGCCAAAACCGGTGCCCGGGCCCAGGACCGCGATCGCCGATTCGGGGTCTCCCTCATCGGGGCCGCCCAGCGAAGCCAGTTGGTCGGCCGGGACGACGGGGGCACCCCAGGCCAGGGCCTCGAAATCATTGATCAGGCGGACGGGCTTCATGCCCAGGGTTTCTAGCTCGGCCTCAGACACCCGCCAGGGCGAGTTGGTCAGGTCGATCTCGCCGTCCGTCACCGGCCCGGCGACGGCAATGACGCCACCCGTCGGCTTGACCTCGCAGCCGTCGATGAAGGCCTTCACCCCACCCAGGAATGTGGGATGTTCCGAGGCCGGAAAGCTCTGGTGATGCTCCAGTACCGGCTTGCCCTGGATCATGTGGGCAATGGCGAAACGGGCGTTGGTGCCGCCAACGTCACCGACCAGCAGTGTCTTGTCCCAGGCGATGGTCATATTCAGGTCTCCTCCCCGGAGAAACAGACGGTGGCACCCTCTTCTGCGGAGGTCACCACGCGGCGGAACGCCGTGAACAGTTCACGGCCATAACCCCAGGAATCCGAGGCGGCGTGGGCGGGTGTGCGACGGGCACGGTCGCGGGTTGTCAGGTCAATGCCGACCGCTTCGAGCGTGCCTGCCTCGCCATCGACGCGGATGATGTCGCCGGTCTGAACATAGGCCAAGGGGCCGCCGTCCAGGGCCTCTGGACTGACATGGATGGCCGCGGCCGTCTTGCCGGACGCGCCCGACATGCGCCCGTCGGTGACCAGGGCCACCTTGAAGCCGCGATCCAGCAGGACCGACATCAGGGGCGACAGGGAATGCAGTTCGGGCATCCCATTGGCCTTGGGCCCCTGGAAACGCAGAACGATGACCACGTCGCGATCCAGCTGTCCGGCCTTGAAGGCGGCCTGGACCTCTTCCTGGGTCTCGAAGACGGCGCAGGGAGCCTCGACAATCCGGTGCTCGGGCTTGACCGCCGAGACCTTGATGACGGCCCGGCCCAGATTGCCCTTCACAAGGCGCAGACCGCCGTCCTTCTGGAACGGGTCGGAGGCCGGGCGAAGGATGTCGGTGTCCAGGCTTTCGCTCACGCCGTCGCGCCAGACCAGTTGGCCGTCGATCAACGACGGTTCCTGGAAATAAGCCTCGATCCCCGAGCCCATGATGGTCGTGACGTCGGAATGGATATTCCCGGCCTGGGCCAGTTCGCGCGCAACGAAAGCCACGCCGCCCGCCGCCTGGAAGGCATTCACATCGGCCGAGCCATTGGGATAGACCCGCGCCAGCAGCGGCGTCACCGCCGACAGCTCGTCCATGTCGGTCCAGTCGATCACTATGCCCGCCGCCCGCGCCATGGCGACCAGGTGGATGGCGTGGTTGGTCGATCCGCCCGTGGCCAGAAGGGCGACGATGCCGTTGACGATCGCCTTCTCGTCGATCACGTCGGCCATGCGGCAGGTGCCGGACAGGGCCAGCTCGATCGCGCGCCGTCCCGCCGCTGCCGTCAGGGCATCGCGCAGCCCTGTCTCGGGATGGACGAAGGCGGTCGAGGGCATATGCAGGCCCATCAGCTCCATCATCATCTGATTGGAGTTGGCGGTGCCGTAGAAGGTGCAGGTGCCGGGCGAGTGATAGGAGCCGACCTCGCTCTCCAGCAGCACGGACCGGTCCACCTTGCCTTGAGCATATTCGGCGCGGACGCGGGCCTTTTCCGCATTCGGAATGCCGCTGGGCATCGGCCCGGCGGGGGCGAAGACGACCGGCAGGTGGCCAAAGGCCAAGGCACCCATGAACAGGCCGGGCACGATCTTGTCGCAGACACCCAGCATGATGGCGGCGTCGAAGGCATCGTGCGTCAGGGCGATACCCGCCGACATGGCGATCAGATCGCGGCTGAACAGGCTCAGCTCCATGCCGGGGCGGCCCTGGGTGACGCCGTCGCACATGGCCGGGGTTCCGCCCGCGACCTGGGCCGTGGCCCCCATGGCGCGTGCGGCTTCGCGCAGGATCTCGGGAAAGCGCTCGAACGGCTGATGCGCCGACAGCATGTCGTTATAGGCGGTGACGATGCCCAGGTTCGGGGCCTGGCCGCCCATCATGGTCAGCTTGTCGGCAATCGTCTGACCGGCGAAGGCATGGGCCCAGTTGGCGCAGGACAGCTTGGCCCGCGCCACGCCGCTGTCGCGGGCATGGTCCATGCGGCGGATATAGTCGGTGCGCGTCGGACCGCTGCGCTCGATGATGCGGGCAGTGACGGCGGCGACCGTGGGATGAAGCGACATCAGGAGCCTTCCGTCCACAGAACTTCGAGGGGCACCCCGGCGGCGATCAGGGCGGCGATCGGCTGGACCTTGGGATCGCCCAAGGCCTCGCGTTCATAGACCGTTCGCTTGGCGGCGCCTTTCAGCGCCAGGATGACCCGGCCGGCCTGAGCCAGATAGGCCAGGTTCACGCTGAGCCGCTCGATCGTCGGGGCGGCCCCGTCGCGCCCGGGCGGCACGCCCAGGACGGTGGGGGCCAGGGTCGGCGTGAGCAGGGTCTTCAGGGTCGGGCTGTCCGGGAACATGGAACAGATATGGCCATCTTCGCCCATGCCCAGAAGGACCGTGTCGAAGCGCCCGCCCTCGGCACGCAGGGCGGCGGCAGCCACGGCAGCGGCCCGGTCCACCGTCACGGCGGGGCTGTACAGCGGCACGAAACGAGCGGCGGCCGCCGGTCCGGTCAGCAGGACGTCGCGGATAAGGCGGGCGTTCGACTCCGGCGAAGTCTCCGGGACATAGCGTTCGTCGATCAGGGTCACGGCGACGCTGGACCATTCCAGCCGGGCCTCGGCCAGTCGGGCATAGATGGGGGCGGGCGTCGATCCGCCCGGCCCGGCGAACAGGGCCCGCCCGTTGGCGGTAATGGCGGCGGACAAGTCCGACGCAAGGCGGGACGCGCAGGCTTCGGCCCAGTCGTCAGTCGTGGCGAAAACTTCGATCTCAGGCATCGGTCGTGTTCCAGGCGCGGCCAGTGCGGTCCAGCAGATAGTCCGCGGCCTCGGGGCCCCAGGTGCCAGCGACATAGTCATGGGGCTTGGTGCCGGCATCAGCCCAGGCCTGGGACACGCCGTCGACCCATTCCCAGGCCTTTTCCGCCTCGTCACGGCGCACGAACAGGGTGGAGTCGCCGTTCAGCGCATCCAGAAGCAGCCGCTCATAGGCGATGCGGCGGCGGGGTGGGGCATCGCCCTTGCCGCCGACACCCCAGGACAGGCTCATCTTGATCGGCTGCAGCTGCATCCGCTGATCCAGTCCAGGACGCTTGTTCATGACCGTCAGGCTGATGTCCTCCTCGGGCTGCAGCTCGATGATCATGCGGTTGGCCTGGACCTCGCCACGGTCGTCGCGGTCGAAGATGGAATGTGGCACCGGCTTGAACTGGATGACGATCTCGGTGCGCTTCTCGGGCAGGCGTTTGCCGGTCCGCATGAAGAAGGGGACGCCGGCCCAGCGCCAGTTGTCGATGTCGGCGCGGATGGCGACAAAGGTTTCGGTGTCTGAATCCAGACCGCGTTCCTCGTCATAGCTGGCGACCGGCTTGCCGCCCGAGGTTCCGGCCGCATACTGGCCCCGCACGGTGACCCGCTCGGCATCCTCAGGCGTTATGGGGCGAAGGGACCGCAGGACCTTGACCTTTTCGTTGCGGACCGAGTCCGGGTCCAGGTCGCTGGGCGGCTCCATGGCGACCAGGCAGAGCAGCTGGAGCATGTGGTTCTGGAGCATGTCGCGCAATGCTCCGTACTCGTCGTAATAGGGCCAGCGGTCGCCGACCCCTACCGTCTCGCCGATGGTGATCTGGACGTGGTCGATCGACAGATTGTTCCACAGCGGCTCGAAGATGGTGTTGCCGAAGCGCAGGGCGATCAGGTTCTGGACCGTCTCCTTGCCCAGATAGTGGTCGATGCGGAACACCTGCTGTTCGGAGAAGGCGTCGGCAACGGCGTCGTCGATGGCCAGGAAGGTTTCCAGGTCCCGTCCGACAGGCTTTTCCAGCACCACCCGGTCCTCGGGCTCGGCCAGGCCGGCGGCCCGCATGGCCGTCACGATGCGGGCATAGAGCGAAGGCGACACCGCCAGGAAGGACGTCACCGACCCCTGGCCGACCTTGTCACGCAGGGGGCGCAGGCTCTCGGCGCTGGTCGCATCGACGGCCAGATAGTCCAGGCGGGCCTCCATCCGGGCCCAGGCGGCCTCGTCCCAGGCCTGGTCGGCGCGAGCCTTGGCCTCGACCGAGGCGCGAACCTTGGCGATGTATTCAGCCGGGGTTTCTTCGGACCGGGCGGCCCCGATGATCTTCAGATCGTCGGGCAGAAGGCGGTCATGCTCCAGGAAATAAAGCGAGGGCAGCAGCATGCGCATGGCCAGATCGCCACCACCGCCGAACAGCACCAGAGCTGCCATGCCCGCTCCTTCCCTCTGTCGCCCGGACAGAATGTCCGGTTCAGTCTGCGTCTTTGGCCGGTTGCGCGCGCTTGGCCAACACATCCAGCACGTCTTGAAACACCATGTGACGCGAACGCAGCAGCACCAGCAGATGATAGATCAAATCCGCGGCCTCCGATGCCAGTTCCGTATCGGGACCAGCGGCACCGGCCAGGGCGGTCTCGACGCCCTCCTCGCCGACCTTCTGCGCCGCGCGCTTGGGCCCCTCGGCCAGAAGGCGGGCCGTCCAGCTGTGGGCCGGGTCAGCGGCGGCGCGTTCCGCGATGGTGGCTTCCAGCCGGGCGATGCGGCCGAGGCCGGGGGCATCTTCCTCGCCAAAACAGCTGACGCGGTTCAGGTGACAGGCATTGCCGACGGGCCGGACCTTCAGCACCAGGGCGTCCGCATCGCAGTCCGGCGTGATCGAGACCACATGCAGCCGGTCGCCCGAGGTTTCTCCCTTGCGCCACCGCCCGCCGCGCGAGCGCGAGAAGAAGGTGGCTTCGCCGCTGGCCACGGTCTCTTCCAGTGCCGCGCGGTCCATATAGGCCAGGGTCAGGACTTGCAGGGTCGCCGCGTCCTGGACCACGACCGGGATCAGGCCGTCGCCCTTGGCGAAGTCGAGGGTGTTCGGATCGATCACTGTCGTACCTCCACGCCGGCCCCGCCCAGGAAGGCCTTCAGCTCGGGGATCGCCAGGGTGCCGGTGTGAAAGACACTGGCGGCCAGGGCCCCGGAAACATTGGCGCTTTCGAACACGTCGAGGAAGTGGGAGGCCGTGCCCGCGCCGCCCGAGGCGACCAGGGGAATGGTCAGGCGGCCCCGCGCGGCGGCCAGCTGGGCGATGTCATAGCCGCGCCGAACACCGTCCTCATCCATGCAGTTCAGCACGATCTCGCCCGCACCCAGGGCCTGGACCTCAAGGATCCAGTCCATGGTCCTGCGGCCTGCGCCACGGCTGGCGGACGGATCACCCGTATACTGATGAACCACCCAGTCGTCGCCCGACCGCTTGGAGTCCACGCCGACCACCACGCACTGGCGGCCCAGACGTGCGGCCATCTCGCCGATCAAATCGGGGCGCTCCAGAGCCGGGGAGTTGATCGAGACCTTGTCCGCCCCATTGTCCAGGCAGCGGGCCGCCTGATCCACCGTGCGAATGCCGCCCGCGACGCAGAAAGGGATGTCCAGGGTCCGGGCGATGTCGCGCACCCAGCCATAGTCGAGAGTACGCCCCTGCGGACTGGCGGTGATGTCATAGAACACCAGCTCGTCCGCGCCCTGATCGCGATAGCGCGCCGCCAGTTCGACGGCATCGCCCATGTCGCGGTGACCCTCGAACCGCACGCCCTTGACCACCCGGCCGTCCTTGACGTCCAGGCAGGGGATGATGCGCCGCGCCGTCATCGGACCGCCGTGATGGCTTCGGCGACGGTGAACCGCCCCTCATACAGGGCCCGCCCGACGATGGCCCCGTCGCAACCGATGGCCTTGGCCGCCGTCAGGTCCGCCACGCTGGACACCCCGCCCGAGGCCTGGACCTTCAGGTCCGGCCGACGCTCGACGATGGACCGCAGCAGGTCCAGGTTCGGCCCGGTCAGGGCCCCGTCACGCCCGACGTCGGTGACCAGCAGATGACGGGTGCTGCCTGCCGGATAGCGATCCAGGGCCGCCCACAGGTCCACGCTCGCCGCCTCGGTCCAGCCCTTCAGCGCCGGGACATAGCGGTCGCCGTCCGCCTTGACGTCGATGGCCAGGGTGATGCGATCGGCCCCGAAGCGGTCGAGCCAGTTCAGAACGGTATCGGGCTGCGACACGGCCAGCGAGCCAATCACGACGCGGCTGACGCCTGCGTCCAGCAGGGCTGCGACATCCTCGGCCGAGCGGACACCGCCGCCGGACTGGATCGAGACGGTTCCGGCGCGGGCCAGTGTTCCGATCAGGGCATGCTGGGCGGCCCGTCCGGCCTCGGCACCGTCCAGATCGACGATGTGGGCCCAGTCGGCCCCGGCCTCGGCGAACGTCGCCAGTCGGGCCACCGGATCAGTGTCATATTCGGTCACCTGGTCGAAGCGGCCATGCATCAGCCGCACGCAGACCCCGGCCCGAAGGTCGATTGCGGGATACAGGATCATGCGACGCTCAGCTCCAGAAAGTTCTTCAATATCCGGGCTCCGGCCTCGGCCGAGCGCTCGGGGTGGAACTGGCAGCCCCACCGGTTGCCGGTGCGGACCACCGCCGGCACCTCGGTGCCATAGTCGGCGCAGGCCAGGGTGGCGTCCGTGTCCGGACAGACGTAGCTGTGCACGAAATAGGCATAGGCACCGTCACCGACCCCGGCCAGCAGCGGGTCGGGGCGGGTGATGTTCAGCCGGGACCATCCCATGTGCGGCACCGGCAGGTCGGGGCGGACGTTCAGGCGACAGACGGTGCCGGGAATGAAGCCCAGGAGAGGGACGGGGTCGCCTTCCTCGCTGGTCTCGAACAGCAACTGCTGGCCCAGGCAGACACCCAGCAGCGGCCGGGAAAAGTCGCGCAGCACCTGGGTCAGGCCCAGATCGTTCATCCGGCCCATGGCAAAGGCAGCCGCCCCGACGCCGGGCAGGATCACCCGGTCGGCTGCGGCGATGGCGGCAGGGTCGGCGGTGATCAGGACATCGGCGCCCAGCCGCTCCAGGGCAAATTGCACAGAGGCGGTATTGCCCGCTCCCAGGTGAACGATGGCGACCGTCACAATACCCCCTTGGTGCTGGGCACCGCTTCGCCCTCGATGCGGATGGCCTGGCGCAGGGCCCGGCCGAACGCCTTGTAGACGGCTTCGGTCTTGTGGTGGTCGTCCTGGCCGGTCACGGCGATGTGGATGGCGGCACCCAGATGCTCAGCCAGAGAGCGGAAGACATGGGCCGTCAGATCGGTGCGATAGTCGCCGATATAGGGGGTGTCGAAGGTCCCCTCGAACACCGGATAGGGGCGGCCGGACAGATCGATCGACACGGTTGCGTTGGCCTCGTCCATCGGCAGAACGAAGCCATAGCGGGCAATGCCGCGCCGCTCGCCCAGCGCCTGCTTCAGGGCCTGACCCAAGGCGATGGCGCTGTCCTCTATGGTGTGGTGGGGATCGGTGTGCAGGTCGCCTTCGCAGGACAGCCGCAGGGAAAAGCCGCCGTGGGCGGCCACCTGCTCCAGCATATGGTCAAAGAAGCCGACGCCGGTGTGGATGGCGATGGGGCCCGTGGCGTCCAGATGGACGGCGCAGACGATGCGGGTCTCCTTGGTGTCGCGCACCGACTGGCCCAGCCGGGAGGGGCGGCTGCGGGCCGGGGCGGCGTCCAGGGCGGTCAGCAGCCTGTCGTTGACCTCCGGCCGGGCCGAGATTGGCAGGCGCAGCCGCTCGCCGGACGCATCGGCCGGCACGCTCATGGCACGCAGGGCCGTCAGGGCCGCCGCAAGGTCCAGCGGACGGGCAATCAGGATCGGTCCGACGCCGGGATCGACCATCATGCGCCGCGACAGGGCGCTGGCCACCCGCTCGCGCTCGCTGCGAACCCCTGTGATCCGGGTGCGCGTCTCCATCAGCCGGGAGGGGTCCAGGGCCTGCAGGGCCAGCCGTACCGAGGGCTCGGGCAGGGCATAGGGTTCGAGCACGGAGGCCAGACGGGCCAGGGTGGCGGGCGCGGCGATCGCCGCCCCGACCCGGGCTCCGGCCAGTCCATAGGCCAGGGACAGGCTGCGCAGAACGACCAGATTGGCGTGGGTCGTCGTCAGGGCGGCGGCAGAGGCTCCATCGGCGAATTCGATCAGGCCTTCGTCCACGACCAGCAGGGCTGTGCCCAGGCGTTCGGCCATCTCGGCGACCGCCTCTGCCGAGCCGAGGGCCCGGACGATGACGGCGGTCGGCTCGGTTCCCCTGGGCGCGCGAGGATAGAGGCTTGCCAGGGTCAGAAAGGGCTCGGCCTCCGGGGCCTGGACCGCGCCGCCGTCGCGGGCGGCCAGGCGCCAGACCAGTTCAAGCCCATGGGTCAGCCCGCGAACCGGAAGGACTGCGTCCGCCGAAACGCCATAGAGGTCGGCCAGGCGGGCGGCCAGGACGGTCGAGGCGACGGGGTAACGATCAAGGCCGTCGCCACCCGAGACCAGGGGCGCAAAGGGGGCGGGAAGAGTCACTGTGATCCTCCGCCACGGCGCGAAGCGAAACGGGGCAGGATTTGCTGCACCTCCATCACGATCCACTCCTCAAGTCCGCAGACCGCGCATGCGCTTCCAGGCCTTCCAGCCGGGCCAGGCGGGCGGCGACGGGGGCCAGGGCGGCGGCTCCGGCCTGGGTCACCGTCTGGACCGACATGGAGGTCATGAAACTGGCCGTCGTGATGCCCCCCAGGGTGCGTGCCCCGCCGTCGGTCGGCAGGACGTGGCTGGGCCCGGCGGCATAGTCGCCCAGGGTCTCGGCCGCCCATCCGCCGACGAAGACCGCACCGGCGGCGGTGATCTGCTCGACCATTTCCTCCGGGTCGCGGGTCTGGATCGACAGGTGCTCGGGGCCATACAGATTGGAGACGGCGCAGGCCTCTTCCCGGTCGCGGACCAGCACGATCCTCGCTTCGGACAGAGAGGCGCGGGCGACCTCGGCGCGAGGCAGGCTGGGCAGCTGGCGCTCCACCTCCTCGAGAATGCCGGCCACCGCCGTGCGACTGTCGCTGACCAGGATGACCTGGGCATCGGCGTCGTGCTCGGCCTGACTCAGCAGGTCGGCGGCAGCGATCTCGAAATCCGTGTCGCGGTCGGCGATGACCAGCAGTTCGGACGGTCCCGCCGGCATGTCCTGCGCCGGGCCGCCGGGCAGGGCCGAAGCCTGGCGCTTGGCCTCGGCGACATAGGCATTGCCGGGGCCGAACAGTTTGTCGCACGGCGCAATCTCGCCGTCCTCCAGCACCGCTCCGAAGGTCAGGGCAGCGATCGCCTGGGCCCCACCCAGCAGCCAGATTTCCTCCAGTCCGGCCTCGGCTGCGGCCAGGATCATGGCCGGGTGGACACTGCCGTCAGGCCGGGGCGGGGTGACCGCCACCCTTCGGCCCACGCCGGCGACCTCTGCCGGGATGGCCAGCATCAGCAGGGACGAGAACAGCGGCGCGGTTCCGCCCGGGACATAGAGTCCGGCCGCCCCGATCGGACGCCAGACCAGGCGCGAGAGCACGCCGGGCGTCGTCTCGATGAAGGGCGAATCCTCGGGGCGCGTGGCCTGGTGGAACACCCGAACGTTTTCGGCGGCGATGCGGATGGCGCGGGTATCGGCGGGAGGAAGGGTGTCCCGCGCCTTGGCCACGGCCTCTTCGGTGACGGCGACACGGCGGGGCGGGGCCTTGTCCAGCCGGACAGCCCAGTCGGTGACGGCCTGTCCACCGCGCGTGCGGACGTCATCGAAGATTTCGCGCACGACGCTGCTGACGCTGTCGTCGCTGCGCCGGGTGGGGCGGGCCAGGGCGGCTCTGCGTCCCGCCTCGTACAGGGCGGACCAGTCGATGCGGTTCCAGTTCAGATCGGCCATCACATCATCTTCTCGATTGGGAGGACGAGGATGGCCGAAGCGCCCGCCGCCTTCAGTTTTTCCAGAGTTTCCCAGAAAACCGCCTCCTGACAGACCGCGTGGACGGCCACGGCGTCGTCGCGGCCCATCAGCGGCATGACGGTGGGCGATCCGGCGCCGGGCAGGATGGCGGTGATCTGGTCCAGGGCGCTTCGGGGCGCATTCAGCATCACGTATTTGGCCCCCTGGGAGGACACCACGCCGCTGATCCGCTCGACAATGCTTTCCAGCAGGTGCGCCAGGGCGGGCTCGGGCCCGGACGGCGAACGGATCAGCACCGCTTGGCTTTCGAACACCGTCTCCTTGGCATCCAGGCCGTTGGCCTCCAGCGTGGCCCCGGTCGAGACCAGGTCACAGATGGCGGAAGCGAGCTTCAGCCGGGGGGCCACCTCGACCGCACCGCGCATGACTACGATGTCGGCGGCCACGCCCTGCTGGTCCAGGTAGCGGCGAAGGATCCGCGGATAGGAAGTGGCGATCCGCTTGCCGTCCAGGGAGGCAGGGCCAGCATAGTCCAGCGTCGGCGGCACAGCCAGTTTCAGCGTGCAGCGCCCAAAGCCCAGCGGCATGACCACCTCGGCGTTGGTACCGCCGTTCTTGCCTTCCTCCAGTACATTCTCGCCGACGATGCCCAGGTCGCAGACTCCATCGGCGACAAAGGTGGGAATGTCGTCATCGCGGACGCGCAGCAGGTCGATCGGATAGTTCTCGACCCGATACAGCAGGTCGTTGTTGCCCTTGATGACCCGCAGGCCCGCATCGCGGACCAGATCGAGGCTGCGGTCGGCCAGGCGGCCGGATTTCTGGACGGCGATACGCAGTCGCCCCTGAACGGTACTCATGGAAAATCAGGCTTTCGTTTTCAGGCGGTCCAGGACGAGGCGATAGCCATTGTTGTCCATGTCCTTGAGGAAGCGGGCGACGCGGACGACCGTGGTGGGGCTGGCCCCGGCCTCCAGAGCGATCTCGCGATAGGAGTGCTGGCGCTGGTCCAGCAGTCGGGCCACGGCCCATCGTTCGGCAAAGGCACGCAGCTCGGCCGGGGTGCACAGATCAGCCAGAAAGGCCTCCGCCTCCTGAGGTGTCTCCAGGCACAGCAGGGCGTCGTACAGGGCTTGCCTGTCGTCGGAGACCTGACGGGTCGTCTGGCGGGGGAGGGGATCGGTCATCGCGGTGTTCCACTATGCTGTAACGCTGGAACGGTCAAGCGAAGAGATCGTTCGGCACCGCAACATTTCTGTTGCCTGATCGTCACCCGTCGTTTCAAGCTGCCCGAACGACACAGGGCACGACTGGGGTTTGCACATCACGTTCGACGAGATGTCAGGAATGGGCGCGGGCGAGGTCCGCGAAAGCTATCGGACGCTGGACCGATGGCTGAAGGCTGCGCCTGCGGATCTGCTGTCATCGCGCTCTCGCCAGGCCGAGCTGTTCTTTCGGCGGATGGGTGTCACCTTTGCCGTCTATGGCGATGCGGAATCCAACGAGCGGCTGATCCCGTTCGATGTCGTGCCCCGCATCATCGCGGCCAATGAGTGGCGTCTTCTGGAACGCGGCCTGAAGCAGCGGGTCGGGGCGCTGAATGCCTTTCTGAAGGATATCTATGGACCTCAGGAATGTATCCGCGCCGGCGTCATCCCGGCCGACATCGTCCTGACCAATCCGCAATACCGCCCCGAGATGCAGGGTCGCCGTCCCCCGGGGGATGTCTGGTGCCACATCGCCGGCATCGATCTGGTCCGCACGGGCGAGGATGGTTTTCAGGTCCTGGAAGACAATGCGCGCACGCCCTCCGGCGTCTCCTACATGCTGGAGAACCGCGAGATGATGATGCGGCTGTTCCCCGACCTGTTCGCCGAGCATCGCATCCACCCGGTCGATACCTATACCGACACCCTTCTGCGGACGCTGCAGTCGGGCGCGCCGGGCAGTGCCGGTGACGATCCCCGGATCGTGGTTCTGACCCCCGGTCCGTTCAACTCTGCCTATTACGAGCATTCCTTCCTGGCGGACAAACTGGGTGTGGAACTGGTCGAGGGGACGGATCTGTTCGTCAATGACGACACCGTCTTCATGCGCACGACCGAAGGTCCCCAGAAGGTCGATGTCATCTATCGCCGCATCGACGACGATTTCATCGATCCCCTGACCTTCCGCCCGGATTCGGCGGTGGGGGTCCCTGGACTGATGGCGGCCTATCTGGCGGGCAATGTCACCCTGGCCAATGCGGTGGGCACAGGGGTCGCGGACGACAAATGCGTCTACACCTACATGCCCGAGATCGTGCGTTTCTTCACCGGCGAGGAGCCGATCCTGAAGAACATCCCGACCTGGCGCTGTCGCGAGCCGGAAGCGTTGAAGGAGGTTCTGGGGCAACTGGACCAACTGGTGGTCAAGGAGGTCGGGGGATCGGGCGGCTATGGCATGCTGGTGGGACCGGCGGCGACCAAGGCCGAGATCGAGACCTTCCGCGCCAAGCTGATCGCGCACCCCGAGGAGTTCATCGCCCAGCCGACGCTCAGCCTGTCGACCGCCCCCACGCTGGACGGCGGCACTCTGCAGCCCCGGCATGTCGATCTGCGCCCGTTCGTTCTGACAAGCCCGGCAGGCGTGCGGGTGACGCCCGGCGGCCTGACGCGCGTCGCCTTGAAGGCTGGGTCCCTGGTGGTCAACTCCAGCCAGGGCGGGGGCACGAAGGACACCTGGGTGCTGGATGACTGAGGTGGCTGTCTGATGCTCTCGCGTACCGCCGACAGCCTGTACTGGACGGGTCGCTATATGGAGCGTGCCGACTTTGTCGCGCGCATCCTGGAGGCAGCCCTGCGTCTGGCGACCTTGCCAGCGGGCGAGGACGCGGCGGCTTCCGCCTGGGCCGGTGCCCTGGCCTCTGCCGGGGCGGGCGGTGCCTTTGCCGCATCCGGGCGGGGCCGACCGACCGAGGCGTCGGTGCGGGAGTATCTGGCGTTCTCGCCCGACAACGGATCGTCGATTCAGGCCTGCCTGATCAAGGCGCGGACCAATGCGCGGTCTGTCCGCACCGCTCTCACGGTCGAGTTGTGGGAAGCCATCAACGGGGCCTGGAACGGCCTGGCCGACTTCGGCAAGCCGGGCAAGCGCGACGACTTCGTGCGCTTCCTGGAGTGGGTCAAGGGGGTCTCCCTGGCCGTCGAGGGGGCCTCGTCGCGGACCATGCTGCGTAACGACGCCTACTGGTTCCTGCGCCTGGGGGCGGCGATCGAGCGGGCCGACAATACGGCGCGGCTGCTGGACGTGAAATATCACCTGCTGCTGCCGCCCGGCGAACGGGTGGGCGGCCAGCTGGACTATTTCCAGTGGACCACCCTGCTGCGCGAGGTGTCGGCGCTGACGGCCTATCGCTGGGTGTATCGGGAATCGGTGCGGCCCTGGCTGGTGGCCGATCTGCTGGTGCTGAACCGGCAGATGCCGCGCTCACTGGCCAGCTGTCAGGGGATGATCGTCAGCTATCTGGAACGGCTGGCGGCCGACTACAACCGGCGCGGACCGGCTCAGCGATTGGCATCGAGCCGCCTGACCGAGTTCAACGAGGCGCGGATCGAAGACATCTTCCAATCGGGTCTGCACGAGTACATCCAGAAATTCCTAAAGGAAAACAACGCCCTGGCTGCCGCCGTCCACGACCAGTATCTGGTGTAGCGTGCGCATCCGGATCGATCACGCCACGCGATACGACTATGCCCATCCGGCACGGTTCATCATTCAGTCGCTGCGGCTGACGCCGCGCTCGACCGACGGACAACAGGTCCGCGACTGGCGCATAGAGACCGATGTGGACGCCCGGCTGCGTCGATCCGAGGACGGCTTCGGCAATATCGTCCATAATCTTTATACGGAATCGCCCGCCGCTGCCCTGACCATTCGGGTGACGGGCGAGGTCGTCACCGCCGATACGGGCGGGGTCCTGCGCGGGGTTCGAGAGCGGCTTTCGCCTCTGGTCTTCCTGCGCGAAACGCCCCTGACCCAGGCCGACGAGGCCCTGCGTGACTTTGCCGTCGCCGCAGCGGGCCAGGGGACATCTCTGGACCGGCTGCACCGGTTGATGGGCGCGATCGGCGAGCGGGTCATGTTCGAGATCGGTGCCACCGATTCCAGCCACACGGCGGCCAGGGCCTTTGCCCTGGGACGGGGCGTCTGCCAGGACCATGCCCAGATCTTCATCGCCTGCGCCCGTCTGATCGGCGTCCCGGCGCGCTATGTCTCGGGGCACCTGTGGCGATCGGACGGTCAGGAAAACCAGGACGCCGGACATGCCTGGGCCGAAGCCTATGTCGAGAATCTGGGTTGGGTCGGCTTCGATCCGGCCAATGGCGTCTCTCCGACCGAGGCCTATGTCCGTATCGCGACGGGGCCGGACTATCTGGGTGCCGCTCCGATCAGGGGCACCAGCTATGGCGGCGGCCGCGAGAGTCTGTCGGTCCGGCTTGTCGTGCGCCGAATGCAACAGACTCAGCAGCAACAGCAGAGAATGGGATGGTCGTGATCGCCATGACGCTCGAATCTGCTAGCGTCGCGTGTCGTCTGGGGGACGGAGGTCGGGTGACTTGACCTATTGCGTAGGCATGCTGGTGAATGACGGTCTGGCGATGATTGCCGACACGCGCACCAATGCGGGCGTGGACAACATCTCGTCCTACAAAAAGCTGCATGTGACCGAGGTGCCGGGCGACCGGGTCATTGCCATCGCTACGGCCGGGAACCTGTCGGTCACCCAGATGGCGCTGTCGATGGTGGCCAAGGGCGTGCAGATGCCGGGCAGCGACACCGTCGAAACGCTGCATACCGCCCCCACCATGTTCCGCGCGGCGCAACTGGTCGGTCATGCGCTGGCCCAGGTGCGCCACGACCTGCTGCCCTCACTGGAAGCCGACAGCCTGAAACTCAGCGCCAGCATGCTGATGGGAGGCCAGGTCCAGGGCGGCAAGCTGCGGCTGTACCTGATCTACGCCCAGGGCAATTTCATCGAATGCGGGGCGGATACGCCGTATCTTCAGATCGGTGAGCTGAAATACGGCAAGCCCATCCTGGACCGCGCCCTGCGGCCCGAAACGCCCATGGCCGAGGCCGTCAAGCTGGGCCTGATCTCGTTCGATTCAACCATCCGGTCCAATATCGCGGTCGGGCCCCCGTTCGACATGATCGTCATCCCGCGCGACGGCCTTTGCGGTCAGCAGCGCCGGATCGAGGCCGACGACCCCTATTTCCGCGAGCTGGGACGCCGCTGGTCCGAGGCTCTGGCCGAAGCCCACCGCGCCATGCCACCCCCGCCCTGGCTGCAAGGCCGAAGCCCGGTGACGGCTGTCGCCTGATTCCACCGCTTGGTAGGCGCTTGCGCCCGGACCAGCCTTGGCGCTATCGCGGAGACGGGGGACAAGCGACATGGCTGAGACGCAGGTGGGTGCGAACGCGGATGCCGACGGCAGCCATCGCAGAGGCGTGGTGGGCCTGGATATTATCCGTTTCGCCGCCGCCTTCATGGTCATGGTCTATCACCTGGCCTATCTCAGCTGGGCCAAGTCCGATTCCACGTCCGGCCTCCTGATTGACGGGCTCCGGTTCGAGGCCGCAGCGCCGGTAACGGCATTCGGCTGGGTCGGCGTCGAGATTTTCTTTGTGCTCTCTGGTCTCGTCATCGCCTATTCGGCGGACGGATCGAGCCCATTCTCCTTTGCAAGATCACGGTTGGTGCGCCTTTATCCGGGCGCTTGGATCTGCGCCTCCATCAGCGCCTGTGCCCTTGCTGTTGCGGGCCTCTATGGGTTGAACGAGCTGGTGGTCCGCTATGTTCGGACGATGATCTTGATACCGACGGGACCGTGGGTGGATGGCGTCTACTGGACGCTCGGGGTCGAGATGGCGTTTTACGCCGTAGTTCTCGTGACGCTCTGTGCCAACGGGTTTCGATCGGCGCACCGGCTCTTCTATGCTCTAGCCGCTATCAGCGCTGCGTACTGGGTCGCGTGGCTGGTCTGGCCGCAGGCCGTCGAGGGCGTGCCCACGCTGATCAGCCGGCTTGGTCTTTTCGAGCACGGCGTGTTCTTCGCGATCGGCGGGATGATGTGGATGTGGGTCCGTCGCGGTGTCCTGACACCGGTTCATGCCGCCATGTTGGTCGTGGCGGTACTGGCAGGGCTGATCGAAATCTACAGGGTCGGCCTGGAGCGTCAGGTGTATGAAATGGCGTCTCCGCCCTTCGTCGCCATGGCCGTCTGGCTTGTCTCGATCACCCTGATGATCGGGTCCCTGCGTTATAATGATCTGATCTGGACACCTCGGCGTGCTGATCTGAGCCGGGCCATCGGGCTGGCGACCTATCCGCTTTATCTGCTGCATTCGGTCGTCGGAGCCTTGCTGATGCAGGCCTTGGCTCCCTGGCCCGTTGCGGCGCTCATGGCCGGCATGATCGGTGTCACCCTGCTCTCCTTTGCGATCTGTCTGGCTCCTGAGAAGAGTCTCCAAAAAGCATTTCGACGGCTGGTCGACCTGTTGGGAGCCAGAATTCAGGGCCTTTCGCCGGCGATGTTTCGCCGAACGGACCGGTTTCTGGTGCCGCCCGCAGGGTAGCAACAGATTTGGTGCGTCTCATTTCGGACGCGACGCTGGCCTAAGCGCGCGAGGCGGGAGCCGAAAGGGTCGCGGGGCGTTGCCCATCGCGCAGCCGGTTCATCGCATTCCGACTTGATCTTCTTCCTGTCCCTCACGCCCTCTGGTGCCGATTGAAACTCCGCGTCCGCAGCGACCTCGTCTATCAATTCGGTCCCGAGACCGATGCCATCTTCCAGATCCAGGCCGCGCACTGGCCGGGACAGTCGATGCTGGACGAGCGGATCGTCACCACCCCGCCGGTGGTCTTCAAGGAAGACGTCAGCCCGTTCGGCTATCGCACCTTGCGCGCGCGTCTGACGGGAGAGGTAGCCCTGACCTATGAGGCGACGGTCGACAACGGCACCTTGATCGGCCTGCCGCCGGGGGCCTCTCAACATGACTGGACCGACCTGCCGGCCGAGGCCCTGACCTTCCTGTGGCCCAGCCGCTATTGCCCCTCGGATCAGTTCGGCCGGTTCGTCGAGCGCCAGTTCGGCGCCAGCCGCGGGGGAGAGCGGGTCCTGGCCATCCTGGACTGGATCAGCGAGCACATCGACTATACCCACGGCGTGTCGAATGCCGGGACGACCGCTGTTCATACCTTCATCGACCGGGCCGGTGTCTGCCGCGATTTCACGCATCTGGGCGTCACCCTCTGCCGGGCCTCAGGAATCCCTGCCCGTGCGGTGAGCGCCTATTCCTTCGGCCTCAATCCGCCGGATTTCCACGCCGTGTTCGAGGTCTTCCTGTCCGACGGCTGGTGGCTGGTCGATCCGACCCGGCTGGCAAAAATCCAGGGACTGGTCCGCATTGCCTGTGGACGCGACGCAGCCGACATCGCCTTCCTGTCGACGGGCGGAGCCTGCCAGATGGTGCGCCAGAAGGTGACGGTCGCCGAGGTCTGACGTCAGCCTCAGCGCCGCGCGCGGGCGCGCTGTTCCTCGACCCAGGCGTTATAGGCGTCAACGGCGTCCAGGCGGCGCAGCACCTTGTTCATCGGGTCGATCAGGACATGCGCATCCGCCGGGACGGACAGGGTGCCGCGGTTATCGGTCATGGCGAGCGTCGTGACCTGGCCGTCGACTTCGACCTCGATCGGCATGGGGAAGGGACCGCCATTGCCCGTCACCCATTCCAGCGCCAGCACATCCCCTTGCCGCGTCGTCTTCAGGTCCGGCAGGGCCGCCTGATATAGATAGGCGTCGAAGAACCAGCTCATTTCCCGCCCCGTCACCTGCTCCACGATGGTGACGAAATCCTGGGTCGTGGCAAAGCGCGGCTCGAAATTGCCCGGCTGGGGGTCGGGCCGTCCATAGACCAGCCGCCGCGTCGCCTCATAGAAGGCGGCGTCCCCGATCAGCAGCCGCAGCGTGTGCAGGATCTGCGAGCCCTTGTAATAGATGTCGTTTCCGGGCCCGACGTCTCCTTCATAGACCTGCTCCTCGGTCAGGGGACGACCGGAGACGACGGGGTAGCGGTTGACCAGGGCCGTCCGCTGTTCATTCATCGTCGCCTGAAAGTTCCGCTCGCCGTTCAGGTAGCGCGTGTAGAGCGGCTGCATATAGGTGCCGAACCCTTCGTGCAGCCACATGTCGTCCCAGGAGACATTGGTCATCTGGTTGCCGAACCATTCGTGCGCCAGCTCATGGTGCAGCAGCCAGTCGTAGCCGGTGTCGTCCTTCTTGTAGCCGTTGCCATAGGCGTTGATCGTCTGGTGCTCCATGCCCAGGTGCGGCGTCTCGACGACCCCCATCTTCTCGTCGGCAAAGGGGAAGGGGCCGATGACCCGCTCATAGAATTCCAGCTGCTGGCTGAACTCGGCGAACAGACCGGCGGCACGGGCCGGATCGGCGCTGTCCAAATGCCAGAAATGCAGGGGGATGGTGTTGCCGAACCGGCTCTCATAGGTGCCGGTCAGCTCGACATAGGGGCCGACGGTCAGGGCGATGGCATAGTTGTTCGGATCGCGCGCGGTCCAGTTCCAGGTCGTCCAGCCGTCGCCGTGATCCTGCTTGCCCAGGAACCGGCCGTTGGACGGCGCCGAAAGGTCCGAGGGCACGGTGATGTGCAGATCGACCCGTCCAGGCTCGGACATGGGATGGTCGATACAGGGCCAGAACAGGTCGCAGCCATCGCCCTGGACCGCCGTGGCGATCCAGGGCTTTCCTCCTGGCGCGCGGGACCAGACGAAGCCGCCGTCCCACGGGGCGTTCACGGCGACGCGCGGGGCCCCCGAATAGGCGATGCGCAGCCGGGTCGTTTCTTCTGCTGCCAGCGGCCGGGCCAGGGGGATGGTCATCCGGCCCTCGGGATTGGTCCAGGTCCCGGCGGGCACTTCGACGCCATCGACCGACACGGAGGCCACGTCGAAGACGGTGTCCAGCTCGACCACCAGCCGGTCCAAAGGAGCCTCGGCGGTGAAGGTCAGGGTCGCCACACCTTCGATCGTGCGGGTCTGCGGCATGACCTTGATCGACAGATCCGCCACATCGAACCGCATGGCCAGCTGCTCGGGCGTGCGCGGATGGCCGGTGTCCAGGGTCCATTCGGTAGAGGTCCGTCCACCGGTCGTCTGGGCCTGCGTCGCCTCGGCCGCCGTCAGGGCAACCGTCATGGCGCTGGCCGCCATCAGGACGAGACGAAGGGGAGACGCCATGCCGGAAACCTCGAAAAGACGGACTACGGACAGACCCTAAAGACTGCGACCCCTCAGGCAAAGAAAAAGGCCGGTGTTGCCACCGGCCTCATGTCTTTTCATCGGTCGGATCGACCAATCAGGCGGCAGCGGCCTGTTCGGCCAGCTTGGCCTTGACCTGACGCTTGATGCGCTGGGCGGCGACCGACAGCTGCTCGTCACGAGCCTTGACGATAAAGGCGTCCAGGCCGCCCTTGTAGTCGAGGGTGCGCAGCGCGGCGTTGGAAATCCGCAGCGAATAGGTCTGGCCCAGGGCCTCAGACGCCACCTTGACCGTCTTCAGCGACGGCAGGAAGCGGCGCTTGGTCTTGATGTTCGAGTGGCTCACGCTGTGGCCGACCATGGGGCCGATCCCGGTGAGTTCGCAGCGACGCGACATCGTCAGATCCTTAAGGTCTTTGGCCCCCGCGCAAACGGTGCAGCGGAAGCATGAAACGGGTTCGTGCAGGACGGGGTCCCGCGCGAGAGGGGGCCGTATAGAGGAACCGGGGTTCCGGCGTCAAGGCCGATCCTGTTGGGACCGACAAGTGGCAATAGGCGTGGTGCCGTTCAGCCCCTGTTCAAATCCCGCCATATATCGACTGTATCTCTGACGACGAGACGAACAAAGGGGCTGCCATGTCCAAGATTGCTTCTGTCATTCCTGACCGACTGCCGCGCCTGCTGGCGTTCGGCGCTCCGCTTCTGGCCGGGGCGATGATGCTGGCGGCACCCGCCGCCTCGCCCCAGGCGCAGGCGTCCCGGACCGAGGTCCTGCCTGGATACTGGGAATATACGACCAGCGCCGTCGGCGTGCGCGACACCGAACAGAAATGTGTGCGCCCCAGCGAGATCAACCGCTTCTTCGGTGGGCTGTCGACGCGGCGGTGGTCCTGCACCTATCCGACGCGGGTCGTCGGTGGGGGCAATGCCCGGTTCGAGGGCGTCTGCACCGACCGGCGGGGTCGCCAGGTGCGTGTCCGTCTGAACGGCACCTATCAGCCCGAGAGCTTCCGCTTCACCGGCGGGGCCCAGCTCGCGCGCGGCACGCCCTATCTGCCGGCCAGCATCACGGCGCGGCGATTGAACGCGGTGTGTCCTGCCAACGCCGAGTATTTCTGAGGTCTCCTCTTCCTCCTCATGGAGGGGAGCGCGAAAGAAAAAAGGCCCCGGAGCGATCCGGGGCCTTTTGTCGTTTCTCGGGCCGATGGCTCAGGCCGCTTCGGCCTCGGCTTCGGCGTCGGCTTCAGGGGCCGCCGGCGCGACGGCCTTTTTGGCGCTCAGCGATTTGGCCAGCAGTTCGACCGCAGCCGTCTTGTCGATCCGGTTGGCGGCAGCGACTTCGCGGGCCATACGGTCCAGGGCCGATTCATACAGCTGGCGCTCCGAATAGGACTGTTCCGGCTGGCTGTCGGCACGGTGCAGGTCGCGCACAACTTCGGCGATCGAGATCAGGTCGCCGGAATTGATCTTGGCTTCGTATTCCTGGGCCCGGCGCGACCACATGGTGCGCTTGATGCGGGCGCGGCCCTTGAGCGTCGTCAGAGCCTTGGTGACCACGTCATCGGCGGCCAGGGAACGCAGACCGGCCGTCTTGGCCTTTTTGGTGGGGACGCGCAGCGTCATCTTTTCATGGTCGAAGGTCACGACATAGACCTCAAGGGACATGCCCGCGACTTCCTGCGTCTCAACGGCCGCGACCTTGCCGACACCGTGCGCCGGATAGACGACCGCGTCGCCGACCTTGAATTCCAGACCCGTCTTCGTCGTCATGTGTCATCCTTTTCCCGGCGAAAGGAAGCACCCGAGACCCGTGACGAAATTGCCTTGCCCGCCGCCGCTCTCGCGTCGGTGGAACAGGATCAGTCGTCAAAAAGGGAAACGGATCACCGAACCTCTGGCCGACCCCGGCTTCGTGGCCGGAGTTCTGTCGCAAACGCGGGCGGCGCGAAGAAATCGCGGACCGCCCGACCCAATGGAAGGAACCTATCACAAAATCGCAGAATTTCAAAACGTCCGATGCCGGACCGTCGATCCCGCGCGAACGCCTACCCGACGGGGGGTGCTGCGTCAGGAACCCTTGCCGGGCTTCTCCGAGAAGTATTTCTCGAATTTTCCGGTCTCGCGCTCGAAGGCCTCGGCGTCGGCGGGCGGTGTGCCCTTGACCGTGATGTTGGGCCATACCTTCGCATAGTCGGCATTGACCCGGAGCCATTTGCCGTCCGGCTCGTCTTCGGTGTCGGGCTTGATGGCGTCGACCGGGCACTCGGGCTCGCACACGCCGCAGTCGATGCATTCGTCCGGTGCGATGACCAGGAAGTTCTCGCCCTCATAGAAGCAGTCGACGGGGCAGACCTCGACGCAGTCCATAAACTTACATTTCACGCAGGCGTCGGTGACGATGTAGGTCATGGGCGGGCTTCGCGCATTGGGGAGGACGGGTGGCGGAAATGGCCTTCCGTCGCCCCGCTGTCAACCAAACGCGGCAGATATCGCCCCTTGTGGGCTTGGCCGGACGTGATTGCGCCCTATCTGTCGCATGTGCGATTGCAGATCGCGCGTCTGCCCTACCGTTCAATGGAGCTTTCTCATGCGTCTCATCGCCCGATCCGCCCTCATGGGGGGAATTGCCCTGTCGCTCGTGGCCGGAGGCGTCATCGCCCAGTCCGCCTTTACGCAGAATCCCGCCGAGGTTCGCGCCGGCAACTACACGCTGGATTCGGCGCACGGAAAGATCACCTATAAAATCAATCATCTGGGCTTTTCGACCTACATCGGCCAGTTCGCAGGCGTCGAGGCGAACCTGACGCTCGATCCGGCCAATCCCTCGGCTTCGACCCTGACCGCGACCGTGCCCGTCGCCGGCCATGACAATACGTCCGAGGGTCTGAAGACCCACCTGCAATCGGCCGACTTCTTCGACGCGGCCCAGTTCCCGACCATCACCTTCGTGGCGACCTCGATCACCGTCGACAGCGACGACCCGACCGAAGCCGATGTGGTCGGCAACCTCACCATCAAGGACGTCACTCGCCCGGTGACCCTGGAGGTCGAGTTCAACCAGGCGGGCGAGCAGCGCGGCCAGTACCGCGTCGGCTTCGACGGCGAGACCACGATCAAGCGCTCCGACTTCGGCATGACCTATGGTCTGCCTGCCATCGGTGACGAGGTCGAACTGCACATCGAGGGTGAGTTCGTCGCGGCTCAGTAGGTGAACAGGGGGCCTATCGCTCGCCGCGCGGCGGCTCGCTGCTTGAGCCTCGTTCTCGTGGGTTAAGCCTCGTCCAGTGGCGCATACAGGGCGCGGGCCTCTGCCGGAGGGCCGCGCCGCTCGCCCAGGGCGACGACCCGGATCGCGACGACCCGCTCGCCCACTGCGAACACCAGATCGTCGCCCGGGTGAACCGAGCGGCTGGCCTTGTCCAGCCGCACCTGAGTGCCGTGGTGGGTCAGCCGGACCCGCCCGGCCTCGACCATGCTGGCCGCCAGGGACCGCGTCTTGGCGAACCGCGCCCGCCACAGCCAAACGTCGATACGGCAGGCCTCAAGCATAGGGTGGGCTTATCGACAGCATCAAAACAATAAACTTAATTTGATGGCCAAGCTGGGTTAGAACGGAGCCCCAACCTACAACCAAGATAGGATGCCCGTCATGGATGGAAACGCCGGTGGACCCTCGCCTCTCCACGATCCCAAGAAGGAGCCGGCCGCGCTGCGGTCGCTTTTGGGCCGGACCAATCGCGACTGGTGGCCGAACCACCTTTCCGTCGACATCCTGCACCAGCAGGGCAAGACCGGCGATCCGATGGGTGACGACTTCGACTATGTCGAGGCGTTCAACAAGATCGATTACGAGGGTCTGAAGCGCGACCTGCACGCTCTGATGACCGACAGCCAGCCCTGGTGGCCGGCGGACTATGGCCACTATGGCCCCTTCTTCATTCGCATGGCCTGGCACTCGGCCGGCACCTATCGCACCGGCGACGGACGCGGCGGCGGTGGGGCCGGGCAGCAGCGGTTCGCGCCGCTGAACTCCTGGCCGGACAACGGCAACCTGGACAAGGCGCGGCGCCTGCTGTGGCCGATCAAGCAGAAATACGGGGCCAGCCTGTCCTGGGCGGACCTGATGATCCTGGCCGGCAATGTGGCCATCGAGTCGATGGGCGGGCCGGTCTTCGGCTTCGGCGGCGGCCGTGCCGACGTCTGGGAACCGGAAAAGGACGTCTACTGGGGCACCGAAGAGAAATGGGTCGGCGAGGAGGGCAATGAGACCCGCATCCAGCCCGACAAGGAAATGGTGCTGGAAGACCCGCTGGCCGCCATCCAGATGGGCCTCATCTATGTGAACCCCGAAGGTCCCGGCGGCGTGGCCGATGCCCTGCAGTCGGCGCGCGACATCCGCATCACCTTCGAGCGGATGGGCATGAACGACGTCGAGACGGCGGCGCTGACGGCCGGGGGCCATACCTTCGGCAAGGCCCACGGCGCGGGCGATGCCAAACTGGTCGGCGTCAGCCCCGAGGGCGCGGACATCGCCCAGCAGGGCCTGGGCTGGGTCTCGGGCCATGAGAGCGGCATCGGCGACCACACCATCACCTCGGGAATCGAGGGGGCCTGGACCCCCACGCCGATCACCTGGGACATGAGCTATTTCGACATGCTGCTGGACCACGACTATGAGCTGGTCCGCAGCCCGGCCGGGGCCAAGCAGTGGCAGCCGGTCGGCAATCCCGACGATACCCTGGCCCCCGCCGCCCACACGCCGGGCAAGCGGGTTCCGACCATGATGACGACCGCCGACATGGCGTTCAAATTCGACCCGGAATACCGCAAGGTCATGGAGGCCTTCCGCGCCGATCCGGCCTATTTCGCGGACCAGTTCGCCCGGGCCTGGTTCAAGCTGTGCCACCGCGACATGGGACCCAAGATCCGCTACCACGGCCCGGAAGTCCCGGCCGAGGATCTGATCTGGCAGGACCCGATTCCCGCCCACACCGGCCCCGAGCTGACCGAGGCGGATATCGCGGCGCTGAAAGGCCATATCGCCGCCTCTGGCCTGTCGGTCGCCGACCTGGTCCGCACGGCCTGGGCCTCGGCCTCCACCTGGCGCGGGTCGGACCACCGGGGCGGTGCCAATGGCGCGCGCATCCGGCTGGAGCCCCAGCGCAGCTGGGACGTCAACGAGCCTGAAAAGCTGGACCGGGTGCTCAAGGTCTATGAAGGCATCCAGGCCGCCAGCGGCCTGAACGTCTCCATCGCCGACCTGATCGTGCTGGGCGGATCGGTCGGGGTCGAACAGGCCATCAAGGCCGCCGGCCACGACATCGAAGTGCCCTTCACGCCCGGCCGCACCGACGCCAGCGCCGAACAGACCGACGCCGAAAGCTTCAAGGTGCTGGAGCCGCGCGCCGATGGCTTCCGCAACTATCTGCAGGTGCGGTTCAACGTCCCGACCGAGGAACTGCTGGTCGACCGGTCGCAGCTGCTGGGCCTGACCGCCCCGCAGATGACGGTGCTGGTCGGTGGCCTGCGGGTCCTGGGCATCAATCACAAGGACTCCAAGGACGGGGTCCTGACGAACCGTCCGGGCCAGCTGACCAACGACTTCTTCGTCAATCTGCTGGACATGGGCACGGCCTGGAAACAGGTCGACGGACACGGGGACGAAACCTTCGTCGGCACCGATCGCGACACCGGCGAGCACCGCTGGACCGCGACGCGCACCGATCTGGTGTTCGGTGCCAACTCGCAGCTGCGTGCCCTGGCCGAGGTCTATGCCAGCGCCGATGCAGGCGAGAAATTCGTGCGCGACTTCGTCAAGGCCTGGGTCCAGGTCATGGAGAATGACCGCTACGACCTGCCCAAGGCCCGTCTGCGGGCCCAGAAACTGGCCGCCTGATCCTTCAGGCCAGTCGTGAAGACGGGGCTCGGTGCATATGTGCCGGGCCCCTTTTTCGTGCCCCTGGTTCGACGTGCCTCAGACTCCGTCGGGCCTCAGGACCGGAGGGCGATGGCCGACAAATCCCGGTTGGCGTCAACCGTCTTTCCCGCCTCTTTCCGCTCTGAATACCGGTCCACCAGTTGGGGCGCATGGGGTCGGGTCAGGAGGGTGAACCGGACCAGTTCCTCCATCACATCGACGATGCGGTCGTAATAGGCGGAAGGCTTCATCCGACCTGCGTCGTCAAACTCCTGATAGGCCTTGGCGACGCTGGACTGGTTGGGGATGGTGATCATCCGCATCCAGCGGCCGAGCAGGCGCAGGGTGTTGACGGCGTTGAAGCTCTGGGAGCCGCCGGACACCTGCATAACCGCCAGGGTCCGGCCCTGGGTCGGTCGCATCCCGCCCATGTTCAGCGGCAGGTGGTCGATCTGAAGCTTCATGATGCCGGAGACCTGGCCGTGACGCTCTGGGCTGCACCAGACCATGCCCTCGGACCACATCGCGTGCTGGCGCAGTTCGTGGACGGCGGGATGGTCGTCGCCTGGGACCTGATCGGTCAGGGGCAGGTCGGACGGATCGAAGATGCGCGTCTCGCAGCCCATGAAGCGCAGCAGCCGCGCCGCCTCCTCCACGCACAGGCGCGAGTATGAGCGTTCCCGCAGCGACCCATAGAGCAGCAGAATGCGCGGCGGGTAATCATTGGGCCCGAGCCCGGTGGCAGGGCTCGAGGACAGGAAGGCGGGAGCCAGCGCCGGCAAATGGTCGGGGTCCGGCAGGGGGCGAAGTCGCTCCATCAGCAGGCGTCCTTGGCCGGTGCGGTGGCCGGGAAAAAGCGGCGGCCGAGCCACAGGGCGACCGAGACCAGAAGGATCAGTACCGGCACCTCGACCAGCGGCCCGATCACAGCGGCGAAGGCGACCGGGCTGGCCAGGCCGAAGGCGGCGATGGCGACGGCGATGGCCAGCTCGAAATTGTTGGAGGCGGCTGTAAAGGCCAGGGCTGTGGTGCGCGGATAGTCGGACTCGATCAGACGCCCCATCAGAAAGCTGACCACGAACATCACCAGGAAATAGATCGTCAGCGGGATGGCGATGCGCAGCGCATCCAGCGGCAGGGCGACGACGTCTGCGCCCTTCAGGCTGAACATCGCCAGAATGGTGAAGAGCAGAGCGATCAGGGTGATGGGGCCGATGCGGGGCAGGAACCGGCGCTCATACCAGTCGGCACCCTTGCGGGCGATTAGAGTTCGGCGCGTCAGAAAGCCACCCAGAAACGGCAGGCCGAGATAGATCAGGACCGCGCCTGCGATGGTCCAGAAGCCGACGTCGACCACGCTGCCCTCCAGCCCCAGCAGCGGCGGCAGGAAGGACAGGAAGAACCAGGCGTAGGCGCTGAAGAAAACGATCTGGAAGACCGAGTTGAAGGCGACCAATCCGGCCACATACTGGTTGTCGCCGCGCGCCAGCTGGTTCCAGACCAGCACCATGGCGATGCAGCGAGCGAGGCCGATCAGGATGACGCCGGTCATGTATTCCGGCTGATCGCGCAGGAAGATCACCGCCAGAACGAACATCAACACCGGGCCCAGCACCCAGTTCTGAAACAGCGACAGGGCCAGCACCCGCCGGTCGGCGAAGACGCGAGGCAGGGCTTCGTAGTTCACTTTTGCCAAGGGGGGATACATCATCAGGATCAGGCCGATGGCGATCGGGATGTTGGTCGACCCGACAGACAGGCTGTCGAGCCAGGCCAGCAGTCCTGGAATGATCGTGCCGAGCAGCACCCCCAGCGCCATGGCCGCGAAAATCCACAATGTCAGCCAGCGGTCGAGAAACGACAGCCGGCGCGGCGGGGCCGCAGGGGCAACCGATGTATCGACCATCAGCGGACCCGCCGACCGGTCTCGTCGACCACGACCTCACCGTCCTCCTTGACGAAGGGCTTGAGGCCTTCGGTCGGCAACAGATCCAGAACGGCTTCGGATGGGCGGCACAGCCGGACCCCCAGCGGCGAAACCACCAGCGGACGGTTCAGCAGGATCGGATGGGCCGCAATGGCGTCCAGAAGCTGATCGTCGCTCAGGGCCGGGTCATCCAGACCGAGTTCGGCATAGGGCGTGCCCTTTTCGCGCAGAAGATCGCGCAAGGGCTGGCCGGTTCGGGCGGCCAGTTCGGCGACCATGGCGCGCGTCGGCGGGGTCTTCAGATATTCGATGACGTGGGGCTCGATCCCAAGGTGGCGGATCAGCGCCAGGGTGTTGCGCGACGTGCCGCACGCCGGGTTGTGGTAGATGACGATGTCCATGGGATCCTCAGGGGCAGCAGGGCAGAATTTCGGCCAGGATGGGCGCGCATTGGTCCGCCCGACCGCCACAGCAGTCGGCCACGATGAACAGCACCAGGGCCCGCAACTGATCCATGTTGGCGCGATAGACGATGGAGCGGCCCCGTCGTTCCGACGTGACCAGCCCCGCGCGGGACAGCAGGGCCAGGTGCGCAGACATGGTATTGTCCGGAACGTCCAGGTCCCGGGCCAATGCGCCTGCGGCCAACCCCTCCGGCTCTGCCGAGATCAGGGCCCGCAAGGCGGCCAGTCGCGTCGCCTGTGACATCGCGCTCAAAGCGCGGAGAGCGGACTCGGTTTCCATATTTCCAGAAAAACAGAAATAATAGGCTGATGCAAGGGCGGGGCTGACGCCCGCGGATCTGTGCGCTTCGGGTCAGGCCGAGGGAGGGGTGTCCGCAGTCTCTGCCCGAGCGACGCGCGCGGGGACTGTGATCCGGAAGGTCGTGCCCAGGCCCTCGCGGGTGTCGTATTCGATCGTGCCGCCCATGGAGGCCACCAGGCGATCGGCCAGGGCCAGGCTCAGGCCTACGCCATCCACCGATCGGGTTGCGGAATCGTCGCCCTGGCTGAACGGCGTGAACAGGCGCGACCGGGTTTCGGGCGTCATCCCCACCCCGGTATCGGTCACGGTAAAGACCAGTCCTTCGGCGGAACTGGCCAGGTCCAGGCGGACCGAGCCGCGGCGCGTGAACTGGATCGCATTGTCGATCACGGCGTGCAGCACCTTTGACAGCCGCCTTTCGTCCCCGAGGAACAGGCCGATCGGCTGATACGCCTCGACCACGGACAGCTTCTTGGCGACGGCCTTGTCCCGCAGACCCGCCGCCACCTGGGACAGAACCGCAGCAGGATCGAAGGGCTTAGTCTCCGCCTCCGACAGGGCGCTGTCGATATGGGCCATTTCCAGAAGGCGTTCGATCATGCCGAGCAAATGTTCGCCGGACTGTTTGATAACGCCGACCTGGGCGCGTTGCGGCTCGGTCAGGTCACTCATCAGCACGATTTCCGACATGCCCAGCACGCCGTTCAGCGGGGTGCGCAGTTCGTGGCTCATATTGGCCAGGAAGCGTGACTTGACGACATTGGCCGTGTCGGCCGCCTTCAGCGCCTCGCTGAGCGCCTGCTCGCTGGCGCTCAGTCGCTGGACGTTGGCGGCAATGCGCCGCCACATCAGGGCCCCTGCGATCAGGAAGGCCAGCAGCAGGCCCGCAAAAACCGGCACCAGCGTCATCAGCACATGCTGTCCCGGCCGGGCCGGTGTCCAGGACAGGCCGGCGATGGGCGTGCCGTCATTGGCACGCAGCAGCGACAGATGGGGGGCCTCGGGGGCGGTAAGGCGGGCGTCACGCAGGCCCAGGTCGTCGGCCATGGATGTGGTCAGGGCCTGGATCGGTTTGGTCGAGACGACCAGGGCGTCCCGCGACGGCCGGGCGACCGGATCTTCCTGTTCCGGGACGATCGTGGCGACTGCGACCAGATAGAGGGTGTCATCGGCGCGCACGATGCCCGATCGGGTGGCGACGGCCTCAAAGCCGATGGCCTGTCGGCGCCGGGGATCACGGGACTGCCGGAACACCTCGGCCCGCATGGACTGGGTTGCCGCGATCAGGGCGGCCTCGCTGTCGGCCCCGACTCGCTCGCTGTCGCGCGACGCGAGCAGCAGCCGGTCGTCCGCATCGAAAACCAGGGTGACGGAGTGGTCCATATAGTCGGCGTAGTAGTCGCCGAAATTGACCTGCAACCATTCCATGTCGCCGCCCTCGATGGCGATGACGGCATCGTTCCAGATACTGGCCGAGGTGATGTCCTCGCTGATCGCCCCCAGGCTGCGGACGATCCGGCGTTCGACCAGGGCCTGCTCGTCCTTCAACGCACTTTCGTCAATCGCGCGGCTGACCAGCAACAGGGCGATGGCCATGCCGAGGCAGACGACCGCCAACACAGCGGCAGCGCCCGCCTTCATCAGGCGCATCTCGTGCTCTTGCGCTGGGCCTGCCGGGTTCATCTAAATCGTCCAAGGCTCTTATCGAGCGAGCGTCCATCACGACGATTAATAGATGAATACTGACGGAAAAACTTAACCCTGATTGCTTCATCTGTGCCAGGAGGAGGACTTCATGAAAACTTCTGCATTCACGTTGGCGGCCATGGCCCTGTTCGGGCCAGGTGTCGCATTGGCGCAGGACGGAGGCGGCGACTGGAGCGTCGAGGTGACGGCGGGCGTGGTCAGCGACTACCGCTATCGCGGTCTGAGCCTGTCCGGCGGAGATCCGGCCGTGCAGGCCGGGGCGACCCTGTCTCATGGGTCCGGCTTCTATGCGGACGTCTATGTGTCGAGCATCGAAGAATACGGCATCGGCGACGACGGTGAGGGCTCGACGCTGGAAACGACGCTGATGCTGGGCTGGGCGGGGGCCTGGTTGGGGCTGGACTGGGACGCAGGTCTGGCCGCCTATCGCTATCCGGGGGGCGAGGACGTCGACTATGTCGAGGTGCCGATCCAGACCAGCCGGACGTTCGGCGCGGCGACGGCGACCCTGGGCGTGTCCTATGCGCCAGAGCAGGGGGCCCTTGGGCACGAGGACAATCGCTATGTCTGGACCGGCCTGGATTATGCGCCAGAGGACTGGCCCATCAGCCTGACGGCCGCGGTCGGCTATGAGGACGGGGCCTGGGCACCGGATGGCAAGACCGACTGGCGACTGGGCGGCTTTCTGCCCTTGGGCGCGGCGACTGTCGGCGTCGAATGGGTCGACAGCGACGCCGACAAGGGAGCGGTCGTCGCGAGCGTCTTCGCCAGCTTCTGATCCGTGTCCGATGTGGCGGTGTCACGGCCCGGTTCTGCGGGTGCCGTCTGCCCTGCCAGCATAGGCACCGGGAGGGCCAAGGTGGACCAGAGGTAGCCGACGATGGCGCTGCCGCCATAGGCGACGACGGGGGCGGGGTGGTCGCCCAGCAGGGCCGCTGTGATGAGGGCCAGCCAAGTCGTGCCGAAGACGGCGTGGGCGGTGGCGTTGCCGGGCCGCTGTCTCAGACCCATCAGGGCGGGGAGCAGCAGAACCGCGGTGCCGCCCCAGACGGCCAGTGCTGCGATCGGAGCGGTGGCGGCGGCGGTGCGGAACACATCGTCCACGAAGGGGGTGGCGGTGAAGGCGGCCGGCTGGGTCAGGGTTGCTGCAAACGCCGCCAGGGCGGCGGCCAGCAGCAGCCAGGACGGGCGGTCGCGCTGGAGTGCCGTCACGGTGGCGACGCCCACGACCATCGTGCCCGCCATGGTGCGATCCGGCTGGAGGGCCAGGGCCGTCGCCGCAAGGATAAGGCCGGCGGTCGTCAGCAGGTCTCTGGATCGCGCGAAGGCGACCAGCAGGAAGGGCAGGCCGATCAGGGCGGGCTGTACGCCCACGCCACCCAGAAATAACCAGCGGCGGGCACCCGATACCTCCGGACCCAGCAGGGCTGTCAGGATCAGGATCAGGCCCACCGCCACGGCGATGACGCCGACGAAGGGGCGGGTGACAGGGTCTCGCGCCCGGAAGGGCAGGACGACGATCAGTCCGGCGATCAGGGCGGCGAGGTTGAAGATCAGATAGGGGGGTGGGGCCCCGGCCTGGGCCAGGAAGACCAGTCCCAGGCCCGTCGCGGCGATGGCGCAGGTCAGGGCTGCCCCTCGAACCCCCCAGATGGCTCTCCGCGTGGCAGACGGGGCGGGGTCGATGCCGGTTGGCGTGAGGGCCGAGCTGAGAGCCTGGCCCAGGCTGTAGCCCAGGCTGTGGCGCAGGACCCAGGTGACGCAACCGAGGGCAAAGGCGAGGCGGGGGACAGGCCGGTCGATGGCGGCAGCCTCCTGGGCCATGGCCTCGCCCCAGTCGTGCAGATCGGGGGGCAGGAGGCGGCAGGCGAACCGGACGATCCGCTCGGCGGTCGTCATGCGGGCCGCGCGACGGGCCGGGTCGAGGGCGCGGCGAGAGGCGGATTGTCCGCTGCCAGGCGGTGCCCCAGGGCGGTCAGCCGATAGACATGGCGCGGCGGGCGGCCAGGCTCTGGCGGCAGCCACTGGGCCTCCAGATGCTTCTGCTGCTCCAGGCGGATGAGTAGGGGATAGAGAGTACCGGACTTCACCCCTGCCCGGCGGCACAGGTCATAGCCGTGCGACCATTCGGCCCCCGCCTCTGCCAGCAGGGACAGGACGGACCGGGCAGCGGGCGACAGGGCGCGGGCGCGGGTCATGCACTTAATTCTATATAGATCGATTTAAAGTCAAGCGCCGGCCTTGACGTAAAATCTATATAGGTAGAGTTATCCTTCAAGGGTCGAGGCGTCGGCCGCTGGACCTGAGGGAGCCGACCGATGTCCGCACGTTTGATCCGCCTGTTGCGCAGGCCGGTGGTGGCCTGGGGGATTGCGGGGCTGGTTCTGCTGGGTCTGGTCAACTGGGGCTGGACGGAACTGACGCGGCCTTGGGGCAGTCAGGCGGTCCGGTTCGATCCGGCCGGTCAGACCTGTGGCACGTCGGGGGCGCTTCGCTACTGCATCTATCGGGCCCGTCAGGGAACCAATGGCGACGTCCTGTATCACCTGCATGGGCGCGGTCTTGAGGAGACGATCTGGAACGACGACACCTATCTGACGGCCATGGTTCAGGCGCAGTGGCAGGCGCGCGGAGCCGTGCCGCCGACGGTGGTGACCCTGTCCTATGGGCCGATCTGGCTGCTGACGCCGAAGGGTCAGCGGGCCGAGAGTGGTCTGCTGGAAGACCTGATGGGTCGCCTGTCTGAGATCGAGGCCCGAACCGGTGCGCCGCGCCGCCGCCTGTTGATGGGCGAATCCATGGGCGGACTGAACGTCCTGATCGCGGGCCTGTCGGAACCGGCGGCGTTTCAGAAGGTCGCCGCCCTGTGCCCAGGGGTCTATGCCGACTCGCCCTTCGGCTCGCTGGCCAGCATGAGGGCGGCGGTGGAGCGGACGGGGGCCAATCCGAAAGCGGCCTTCGGCATCAGGATGCTGGCGCGCCGATATGTGGCCGACGAGGCGGAATGGCGCAGAATCTCGCCGCTGGCCCTGATCGAGCGGGCGGGGGCGGACTCTCCCGAGCTCTATCTGTCGAACGGGCTTTATGACGCCTATGGCAACTATGAGGGGACGCACTTGCTTGCGCAGAGGGCGACGACACGCGGAGTAAGGACTGAGTGGCGGCCCCTGTATGGCGGGCATTGCGCGACGGATGTGGCCTCGCTGGCCGATTTCCTGGTTCGCTAGGCCGGGGGCCGGGACGAGGGTCTGGCGCGCCGCCGCGGGGGTTTGCGAGGCTGGGTCTTGCGGGCCGGGGCCTCGGCGGTCAGGGCGGCAAGGGCGGCGAAGGGGCTGTCCTTGACGGGGCGGGGGGCGGTGCCGGGCTTGTCGGGTTGGCGCGCGCGGTCGGTCTTCAGCGCCTGGGTGATCTGGCGAGCCTGAACCTCGGTCCAGCCGAGAGCAGCCAGGTCTTCGGGCGTCAGGCGGGGCGGGCGGCCGGGCTCGGCGGCGGCAGCGGCGGTGCGGCGATCGGCCAGGGTTTCCAGCGCCTCGACAGGGGCCAGCCAGGGGCCGAGGTGACGCAGGCCCATGGCCGACAAAGCGCGCGCAGAGGGCACGACCGGTGGCGTCGGTATCAGGGTGCCGGCGGATGACGGCACCAGCGGCGCGGTGCCGGTGAACGCCAGGGCGAAGGCGCGGGCGCGGGGCTTCATCAGGCCGGGCAGCCAGACCGAATGGGTGCCGACCCGGATGGCAAAGGTGCGCAGGGTGCGGCGCTCGACCTGGCTGAGGGCGGCCAGATCGCGGGCGACGTCCCGCCGATCGATCAGCCCGCCGGCCTCGATCAGGCGAAAGGCGATACCGCGCGGCAGACCCTTCAGACTGCCGGTTTCGACCGCCTGCTTCAGCCGCCGCAGGTCGCGCAGGGCCCGGCCCGCCTCCGCCGCCAGCCAGGCCTCGATCCGGCGCTGGGCCCGCTCGCGCGCGGCCTGCGGGCCCAGGTCTCCGATCAGCCGGACGCGGGGCGCGAAGGGCTCGGGCCCGGTGATGCGGGCGGCCAGGTCGCCGCGCCACAGCACGTCGCCGGTCGGGGTGACGGAAAACTGGCTGTCGTCGTCGGCGGCCAGACGGCCCAGACGGCGGGTGATCTCGGGCCCCACGGCACGCAGGGCGGCGGTTTTCAGCGTGCGATCTGCCAAGGCGCTGCCGCCCGTCTCGGGCCGGAAGTGGACGCCGTCCAGGCGGCCGACCGCCTCGCCGTCCACATGCACGGCCCCGTCTGCGGACACATCGGCCAGGGGTCCGACGCTATCGTTCAGCGACCGCAACAGAGCGGTGGTGCGGCGATCGACGAAGCGGGCGGTCAACCGTTCGTGCAGGACGTCGGACAGCCGATCCTCCAGAACGCGCGTCCGTTCACGCCATTCCTTGGCACCGCGCAGCCAGTCGGGGCGGTTGGCGACATAGGACAGGGTGCGGACACCCGACAGACGGGCCGACAACTGGTCGATCTGACCGTCCTCGCGGTCCAGGGCCTGGAACCGGGGAGCGATCCAGTCCTCCTCCAGCCGACCGGTCGGGCCGGTCAGGGCCTGAAAGATCGACTTGGCCAGGCGGGCATGCTCGTCCAGCGTGGTCTTTTCGAAATCGGGCAACTGGCAAGCCTCCCACAGACGCATCAGGCCACCGCGCGAGCGGCCGACCTTCTGGATGTCCTCGTCGGTCATCAGGCGGCGCAGCAGGGTCTCGTCCAGGGCCTGTTCCGACAGGCTGAGGCCGCGCCGCTGAGGCAGGGCGACCAGGGATCGCAACAGGTCGGGCAGGCTGTCGAAATCCAGCCGGCCGTTGCGCCACTCGGCGGCCTCGACGGGATCGAAGCGATGCTCGACTACCTGTTCGACCAGGTCCGGGTCCAGTTCCTCGGTCTCGCCGGTGACGCCGAAGGTGCCGTCGCGCAGGTGGCGGCCCGCCCGTCCGGCGATCTGGCCAATCTCATGGGCATGCAGCCAGCGCGTGCGGCGACCGTCGAACTTTCGCAGGCCCGCGAAGGCGACATGGTCGACGTCCATGTTCAGCCCCATGCCGATGGCGTCGGTGGCCACCAGGAAGTCGACCTCGCCCGACTGGAACAGGGCGACCTGAGCATTGCGGGTCCGGGGGGACAGGCTGCCCATGACGACGGCGGCCCCGCCCCTCTGGCGGCGGATCAGCTCGGCGATGGCATAGACCTGGTCGGTGCTGAAGGCGACGATGGCGCTGCGCCGGGGCAGGCGGGTCAGCTTCTTGGACCCGGCATAGGACAGGGTGGACAGCCGCTCGCGGGTGACGATCTCCAGATCAGGGATCAGGGACCGCATCAGCGGGGCCATGGTTCCGGCCCCCAGGAACATGGTTTCGGACCGGCCCCGGGCATGCAGCATCCGCTGGGTGAAGACATGACCACGCGCAGGGTCGGCGACCAGCTGTATCTCGTCCACCGCCAGGAACTCGACCGACCGCTCCAGCGGCATGGCTTCGACCGTGCAGACGAAATAGTGGGCGCGCGGAGGGACGATCTTTTCCTCGCCCGTGATCAGGGCGACGGCATTGGCCCCGCGCCGGGTGACGATCCGCTCATAGATCTCGCGGGCCAGCAGACGCAGCGGCAGGCCGATCATGCCCGAGGCGTGGCCCAGCATCCGCTCGACCGCCAGATGGGTCTTGCCGGTGTTGGTGGGCCCCAGGACCGCGACGACGCGCGAGGGGGCCAGACCTGCGGATCGGTCGGACATAATGGAGGAAGGTGGCGTGTCCGGACCGGTTCCTCAAGCGGAACCTTATTCTCGCAGCGCCTCGACCGCTGAGACCAGCCGGGCGAGGTCTGACGCGGACGACAGGCGGTGGTCGCCGCCTGAGATCAGGTCCAGCCGGACGTCGCCGCCGGTCAGCCGATCCAGCAGGGCGGACTGGTGTGTCCACGGCACGACATCGTCGGCCCGGCCCTGCAGAATATGCACCGGCGCGGACACCGGGATCGGGGCGTCCAGCAGAAGCCAGTCGCGTGCCTCCTCGAACATGGCGCGGGTCAGGACGTACGATCCGAGGCCCTCTTCGGTGATGGTCGCCTCGCCGTCGCGCAGAATGGTCTGGCGGATGTGATCGTCCAGGCCGGGCCACATCAGCCGCTCGGTAAAGTCCTGGGCCGGATTGACCAGAACCAGCCCCGTCATCCGCTCGGGCCGGGCCAGGGCGGCCAGCAGGGCGACCCAGCCGCCCATGGAGGAGCCGACAGGGATCACCGGCCCGTCCAGATGGTCGATCATGGCAATGGCATCGGCCCGCCAGCGGCCGACCGTGGCCGCGCGCCAGTCGCCGGACGAGCGGCCATGGGCGAAATGGTCATACCGCACATAGGACCAGCCGCGCTCGCGGGCCGCCGCCTCCAGGGCCAGAGCCTTGGTCCCCTCCATGTCCGAACGGAAACCCCCGATCCACAGGACGGTGGGGCCACTGCCCGCCACCGACCGCCAGGCCAGGGTTTCCCCGTCGGGGCGGTGAAGAATCCGGTCGCTGTCTTCCATGACGCCCTCTTTCAGGCCTCCAGTTTCACGGCCTGCCTCTCGCCCAAATCGCCAAGGCCTGATAGCCAACCGCCCTGAACGACACCAAGGCGGTTTCCTTGCCCCAAGCCGATGCCCGACCCAAGGTCCTTTTCATCAGCCCCAACCGGATCGGCGAGCATGTGATCGCGTCCGGCATCATGCGCGAGATCGGGCGGCGCTGGCCGGGGGCGGCCATCACCGTGGTGGCCAGCGGGCCGTCCTCGGCCTTTTTCCGGTCGGCGCCGGGGGTGGTGCGGACCATCGTCATCGACAAGGCCCCGCGCGCCGGACACTGGCGCACCCTGTGGCGGCAGGTGGCGGGCTCGCGCTGGGACGTCGTGATCGACACGCGCGGTTCGATCACCGCCTGGCTGGTGCGAGCCAGAGAGCGGTACGTCTATGGCCGCAGGCTGGAAAAGGGCCAGCCCAAGGTCGAGATGATCGGGGCCCTGATGGGGCTGGATCGGCCACTGGAGCCGGAGCTGTTCATCGACGATGCGGCGCGGGAAAGGGCCCGGGCCGTGCTGGAGCCCCAGTTGGCGGGCGGGGCCGGACCCGGCCCGACCATCGCCCTGGCCCCGATTGCGGTTCAGCCGGGCAAGAGCTGGCCCGCCGAGCGCTGGGGGCAGTTGGTCGAGCGTCTGAAGGCCGAGCCCCGGTTCGACGGCTGGCGCTTCATGGCCATCGGCGGGCCCGGCGACCAGCCCTTTGCCGTGCCCATGCTGGCGGCGGCGGGCGAGCGGGGCATCGATTTCGTGGGCAAGGGCGACATCCTGGCTTCGGCGGCGGCCCTGACACAGGTGGATCTGTTCGTCGGCAACGATTCCGGACTGATGCACACGGCGGCAGCGGCGGGTACGCCGACGCTCGGCCTGTTCGGCCCGACCCAGTGGTGGCTGTACGGCCCGCGCGGACCGCGCACGGCAACGGTGGCCAGCAACCCGGTCCAGGGACAGTTCGCCCCCATCGAGGACTTGAGCGTCGATCAGGTGCTGGACGCCGTGCTGGCGCTTCAGGCGCGCTATCCGGCCGGGTCATCCCGCGCATGAAGGCAGAGCGGCCCCAGGTCCTGTTTGTGGCTCCCGACCGGATCGGCGACTGCGTCATCGCCTCGGGCGTGATCCGCGAGATCGACCGGCAGGTGCCGGGGGCGGCGATCACCGTCGCCTGCGGACCGCCGGCGGCGGCCCTGTTCCGATCGGCACCGGGCGTGGTGCGGGTGATCGTCCTGCACAAGAAGAAGATGGCCGGGCACTGGATCGCCCTGTGGCGACAGACCTTTGCCACGCGCTGGGCCATGGTGATCGACATCCGGGGATCGCTGCTGGCCTGGCAACTGCGGGCCAAGGTCCGGAAAATCTACAACCGCAGCTATGAGGGCGGTCGAAAGGTGCAGACCGTGTCGCGGATGATGGGTGCCGCCACCGATCTGGAGCCGGAGATCTTTCTGGACGACAAGGCGCGGCGGGACGCCGAGGCCGTGATCGCACCGCAACTGGCGTCCGGGGCCGGGCCGGGCCCGATCCTGGCCCTGGCTCCGATCGCCAATCAGCCCGGCAAGAGCTGGTCACCCGAACGGTGGGGCGAACTGACGGCACGACTGATGGCTGAGCCACGCTTCGAGGGCTGGCGCTTCATGCCGATGGGCGGGCCCGGCGACGAGCGGTTTGCAGCCCAGACCCTTGAGGCTGCCGGGCCCCGAGGCATGGATTTCGTCGGGCGAGGGGACATTCTGGCCTCGGCGGCGGCAATGGAGCGGGCCACGCTGTTCGTCGGCAACGATTCCGGCCTGATGCACGTGGCCGCCGCGGTCGGCCGCCCGACGCTGGGCCTGTTCGGGCCCACTGAGTGGTGGCTTTACGGGGCGTGGGGTCCGCATGCCCGCACGGTCGCCTCCAACCCCAACCAAGGACAGTTTGCGCCGATCGAGGATTTGGACGTCGATCGTGTCTTTCAAGCCGTGCTCGATCTGTATGACGCCTATCCTCCGGTGACCGAGCCTTGAACCATGGGCCTTTCGCGGTCATATAGGGGCAGGAGGGAACGCGACCGGCGGTCGCGCGTCCTTTCATGACTTGATGAACTCTTCGCCCACATAAGGAAACGACGCCCATTCGCCGTCCCATGCAAACGCCGCCCGTCAAGGATGGGCCGCGTATGAACCAGGAAATCCGCGCCCCCCGCGTTCTGCTCATCGATCAGAACGGCGAGAAGCAGGGCGTCATGCCGACCTCGTCCGCGCTCGAAGCCGCAGAGGAGGCCGGGATGGATCTGGTCGAGATCGTTGCCACGGCTGATCCGCCCGTTTGCAAGATTCTCGATTACGGCAAATTCCGCTTCCAGGAGCAGAAGAAAAAGGCCGAGGCGCGCAAGCGCCAGAAGGTCGTCGAGCTGAAAGAGATCAAGCTTCGGCCCAATATCGACACTCACGACTATGACGTGAAGGCCAAGGCCATGCATCGCTTCTTCGAGGAGGGCGACAAGGTCAAGGTGACGCTGCGTTTCCGTGGCCGTGAGATGGCCCACCCCGAACTGGGCATGAAGCTGTTGAACAAGGTCCAGGCCGATTTCGACGAGGTCGCAAAGGTCGAGTTTGCACCGCGCATGGAAGGCCGCCAGATGATCATGATCCTGGCCCCGAGATAAGCCTTACGCTCTCCGCACCATGCGGTGTGGAGAGCGGCCATTCTTGCGCCGAAATGCGCATCGCGTGATCGGTAGATCCGCGCTATCTGGCGTCCCATGACGCGCACCGAAACGACGACTCCCGCCCCTGCGCCTGTGCGAGACGAGAGGGCGGCGCTGGCCGTTCTGTTCGCAGTGGTCTTCATCAATCTGGTGGGCTTCGGCCTGGTCGTGCCGCTGCTGCCGTTCTTCGGCCAGAGCCTGGACGCACAGGCCTGGCAGATCGCCTTGATGTTCTCGGCCTATTCCCTCGGTCAGTTTTTCGCCGAGCCCTTCTGGGGGCGTCTGTCGGACCGGATCGGGCGCAGGCCCGTGCTGCTGATCACCGTGGCCGCCAATGCGGTCGGCTATCTGATGCTGGCCTTTGCACCGAACATATGGGCCGCGATCGCCATCCGACTGTTCACCGGCCTGGGCGCGGGCAACATCTCTACGGTTCAGGGCTATGTCGCCGACGTCACCCCGCCGGACAAGCGCGCGGGCCGGATGGGGCTGATCGGTGCGGCCTTCGGCCTGGGCTTCATCGTCGGGCCGGGTCTGGGCGGGGTGCTGGTGCACGAGGAGTTGGGGCGACTGGGATATCAGCTGCCCATCTTCGTGGCCGCGGCCCTGGCGGCTCTGGCCGCTGTGGGGGTGATTGTCTTCCTGAAGGAAAGCCGCGTCCGTGCGACGGCCGAGACCCCGCCGCCGCAACGGTTCCTGGCCGGTCTGCATCAGGCCTTTGCCGACCCGGTGGTGTCGCGGGTCCTGCTGGTGACCCTGATCTATATGGCCGGTTTCTCGGGCATGGAGTCCACCTTCGGCCTGTGGGCGGAGGCCCGATACGGATGGGGCGCGCGCGAGGTCGGCCTGGCCTTTATGGCTGTGGGCGTGGTGTCGGTGATCGGCCAGGCGCTGATCGCCGGACGGCTGGCCCGGCGGTTCGGAGAGGCGCGGGTGCTGGCGTTCGGCTGTCTGTTGTTCGGCGCCGGTCTGGTGGGCCAGGTGCTGTCGCCATCCCAAACCCTGGTCCCTGTCATCATGGCGTTCGGCGCGCTGGGGATGGCGCTGACCATGCCCAATGTCTCGGCCCTGATTTCGCGCTCGGTGGAACCGGACCGGCAAGGCGCGATGCTGGGCCTGAACATGGCCACCAGTTCGATCGCACGCATCTTCGGGCCGATCGTGGCCGGCGCGATCTTCTCTGGTGTCGGCCACGACTGGCCCTTCCTGATCGGGGCGATGCTGACCGTTCCTGCGGCTGTGATGGCGATCAACGCCGGGCGCGCCTTCGTGCGGAAGACGGCGACGTTGGCATAAGCAAAATCTATCAAGATCGCAGGTTTAACTTGCTTGACTTGTGCGCCGCAACATCCCATTTCGCGGATGCAGCGCGCCGCCTCCCCTTGCCGGTGTGCAAACCAACGAAAAATGGAGATACGCATATGCTGGGCGTCGGTCAGACCCTGCCTGAGTTCAAAGTCGTCGGCGTCAAGCCGGGCTTCAACACCCACGAAGAAAACGGCGTCTCGGCCTTCGAGCCGATCACCAACGAATCCTTTGAAGGCAAGTGGAAGGTCATCTTCTTCTATCCGAAGGACTTCACCTTCGTCTGCCCGACCGAAATCGCCGAGTTCGCCAAGCTGGGCCGCGACTTCGCCGACCGTGACACGGTCGTCCTGGGTGGCTCGACGGACAATGAGTTCGTGAAGCTGGCCTGGCGCCGCGACCACGCCGACCTGGACAAGCTGCCGATCTGGTCGTTCGCCGACAACGGCGGCAAGTTCGCCCGGGCCCTGGGCGTGCTTGACGAAGCCGAGGGCGTTGCCCTGCGCGCCACCTTCGTGGTCGATCCGCACAACGTCGTTCAGCACGTCTATGTGACCAACCTGAACGTTGGCCGCGCCCCCGCCGACACCCTGCGGGTCGTCGATGCTCTGCAGACCGACGAACTGTGCGCCTGCAACCGTCCGCTGGGCGGCGAGACGCTCGCGGCTTAAGGCAGAATGTGAGGGCGGCAGCAGTTATGCTGCCGCCGCTCGCTCGTTTCATTTAGGGGCGCTATCGCTCACGACGCGGTCGCTCGCTGCTTGAGCGAGGACGCGTGCAGGTCCCCGTGATGCCCTTCGGCTCAAGTAGCGAGACGCCGTGCGTCGAGCGGTAGCCGACCTCTCCGAAGGAGAACAACAATGTCGATCGACACCCTGCGCGACCTGCTGCCGGCCTATGCGAAGGACATTTCGCTGAACCTGTCCTCGCTGGCCTCGGAAACCATTCTGAGCGACCAGCAGAAGTGGGGCACCTTCCTGGCTTCGGCCCATGCCATCGGCGTGGCCCCGGTGGTTCGCGCGATCGAGGCCCAGGCCGCGACTGTCCTGAGCCCGGAAGCCATGAACGCGGCCAAGGCGGCGGCGGCCATCATGGGCATGAACAACATCTACTATCGTTCGCTGCACCTGATGAAGAACCACGAATACACCACCCTTCTGGCCCGTCTGCGGATGAACGTCCTGGCCAATCCGGGCGTGGAAAAGATGGACTTCGAACTGTGGTCGACGGCGGTCAGCGCCATCAACGGCTGCGGTGCCTGCCTGGACGCCCATGAGGGCGAACTGCGCAAGCACGGCATCGCCAACACCCAGGTCCAGGCCGCCCTGCGGATCGGCGCGGTCGTCCACGCCGCCAGCCGTATCATCGCCTCGGAGACCGCCCTGGCCGCGTAAGGCCACGGCTATCCAGCGCACAGCAAAACGCCCTGCGGTCCGAGGACCACAGGGCGTTTTCAATTTCAGCCGATGGGATCGGACGATCAGGCTGCGGGGCCGACGCCCTGTTCGGCCAGCCATTCGACGATCTTGCCCTTGGGCATGGCGCCGACCTTCATCGAGGCCATGGCTCCGTCGCGGAACAACATCAGGGTGGGGATGCCCTTCACGCCCAGCTTGGACGGGACCATGGGGGAATCGTCGATATTGACCTTGGCGATCGTCACCTGACCGGCCAGTTCGTCGGCGATCTGTTCCAGGGCCGGGCCGATCTGCTTGCAGGGGCCGCACCACTCGGCCCAGAAATCGACCAGCACGGGCTGGGAGGATTTCAGGACGTCGGTTTCAAAGCTGTCGTCGGTGACCTTCAGCGTGGCCATGGGATTCTCTTTCGTCTGTGGGGGCCGTCGGGCCCGCGCGGTGTCGAGGCCCGATGTGGGGGTGTTTCCGCCGGAAATCAACGGACGGGCGTCAGGGCGCGCTCCATCAGTTCGGGCGGCACCGCCATCAGGTCCGGGCCGTCGGTCCAGACCAGGGCCGCCTCGACCGCACGCCCTGGATAGAGCCGTTTCAAGACCGCGACATAGGCGGCCAACTGACGGACGTAGGCAGGGTCCGCGTCCTCGATGCGGCCCGGTGCCGGTCGGTTGGTCTTGTAATCCACGACCAGGACCCGGTCGGGCGTCACGACCAGCCGGTCCATCCGGCCCGATATGGTGACGCCGGGCGGCAGGCCGGGGGCCGACCCGGTGACCGCCACCTCGGCCCGCGAGCCGGGCCCGAAGACGGGGGCGAAACGGACATCATCCAGCACGCCAAAGGCGGCCGCGATCATTTCGGCGCGCTGCTCGTCCGATAGGCCGCGTTCGCGCGACAGCATCCGCACAGCCGCTTCGTGCCGCGACGCCGTCGGCAGATCGGGCAGACGCTCCAGCAGTCGGTGGATCAGATCACCGCGCCGGAACCGGCCCAATCCGCCCGCCACGGCCAGGGGCGAGGGGGCGGCGATACGGATCGCCTCGTCCATCTGTGACGGAGACAGGAAACGCGCGGTGGGGTCGGCGGCTGGCCGTTGCCGAACCCAATCCGGCACACGCACTGCGGCCGCTGTTGCCGCGTCCTGCCGCACCGCCATGACCACAGGATCGACCCCATAGCGCAGCCGTCCTTCGCCCAGATCGCGAATGGCACCGGGCTGCGTCTCGCCCAGGCGCTGGAAGGTTTCGGTCAGGACCGACCACCAACTGCCTTCCTCGAAGCCTTGCTTCTGCTTTTTGGTGCCCTTGCCCAGGATGATGATCCGGTCGCGGGCCCGCGTCAGCGCGACATAGAGCAGGCGCAGAGATTCTGCGTCCGTCCGGTCAACCCGCGCCTGACGCACCTCGGCCGAGCGGGTGCAGTCGTCGTCCTTTGACCCAGGGCACATCAGCCAGGCTTCGCTGTCATCGTCCAGGGCGACGGGCATCAGGGTCGGGCCCATCGGTTTGGCGCGCGCGGTGGTGTCCGGCAGGATGACGATGGGGGCCTCCAGCCCCTTGGCCCCATGCACGGTCATGACGCGCACCTCGCCGCGCGCACCCTCCATCTCGCGCTTCACCTCGACGTCGGCGGCCTCCAGCAGGAAGAGGCAGGTTTCCAGATCGGTACCGCCGCGCCCCTCGGCCGCCAAGACCTGGGCCAGGGTCTCGTCGATGGCTTCTTCGGCCTCGCGGCCCAGCCGGGCCAGGATGCGTGCCCGGCCCGAGCGGCCATCGGCCCCCACCCGGTTCAGGATGCCGGAGAAAAAGGCAAACGGATCGCGGTCGCGGGCACCGATGGCGGCCTGCATCAGGTCGCGCGCCTCGGTCCAGGCGGGGTGCTCGCCCGCGCGGGCCTGAAGCGTCCGCCACAGACTGCGTCCGTCGCGGTCGATCTTGTCGGCCAGGGGATAGAGGCTGTCAGCGTCACCAAAGTCAGAGACGTCGCACAGGGGGCTGCGCAGCACCTCAGCCAGGCTGAGATCGTCACCGGGATAGAGGGCAAAGCGCGCCAGAGCCATCAGATCGTCAAAGACGATATGGGCGTTCAGCTTCAGCCGGTCGGCCCCGGCCACGGGCACGCCTTCGCCCTTCAGGGCGCGGATGATCTCTTCGAAGGTGGCATCGCGGCGGCGGACCAGGACCAGATAGTCGCCATAGCCGACGGGGCGCCGGGCCCCCTCGCGCGATTTCGGATCATGGATGGCGATGCCGCTCTCGACCTCGCGCCGGATGCTGCGGGCCAAGGCCTGGGCCAGCTGTTTGCGCGCGCTGGCGGTGCTTTCCTTGTCGACGGGCGCGTTCCACGCCTCGCGCGCCGGGATCTCGGGATCGAGGAACAGGGGCCACAGGTCCACGGTGCCGCGCTCGCCCATGCGGGCGGGCTGGTGGACGGTGATGTCGCCCACTTCTCCGACCAGGGCGCAGCTGCGCTCTGGCCCGGCGAAGGTGGCATCGACAAAGGCCAGCACGTCCTCCGTCGATCGGAAGGAGGTGTCCAGCGGCACCTGCTGGAACACGGCCCCGGCCCCACGCACCAGGGTGTCATAGAGCTGAGCCTCCTGACGCAGCCGCTCCGGGCGGGCTCCCTGGAAGGAATAGATCGACTGCTTCTCGTCACCAACGGCAAAGACCGTGCGGGAAATGCGGGGCTCGGTACCCCGGCGACCGGCCCCCGCCCCGGAAAAGAACTCCTCGGTCAGGGCGCGGAAGATCGCCCATTGCTCGGGCGCGGTGTCCTGGGCCTCGTCGATCAGGACGTGTTCGATGCCGCCGTCCAGCTTGTACAGAACCCAGGCGGCGGTCGCGTGCCGGGTCAGAAGATCGACCGTGTGGCGGACCATATCGCCGAAATCGAGAGCGCCGCGTGCCGCCTTGGCCGCTTCGTACAGGGCGGCATGGGCGCGGGCCAGGGTCAGGACCCTGACGGTGTCCTCGGCCACGCGCAGCGACCGCAGACGATCCAGGACGGCGAGATATTTCAACTGGACCCGCGCCAGATAGTCGGCGGCAGCGGGCGGGGCCTTCTTTGTGCCGAACGTCTCGCGCGCAATGCCCTTGGAGTCGATGAACAGCGGCAGCATCGCCTCGACCGACCCCTGCGGCGGCAGGGTGGCGCGCATCAGGGTGGCGATCTTGATGTCGTTGGCGGAACTGGTCGCGAAGCCGTCGGCGGCGGCGGACCAGTCGGCCGGGTTCAGCCAGGCCAGGAAGTCCGCTTCTATAGCTTGGGCGGTATCATCCGGGCTGACCCCGACCAGGGTATGGGGATCGGGGGCCTCGCCCGCTTCGACGCGGGCGACATAGTCGGCCAGGGCATCGCGGCGGGCCTCCAGGGTGCCAAGCAGGTCGTTGAAATTGTTCCACGCCAGGCTGACCGCAAAATGAGCATAGGCCTGGCCCAGCGGCCCCTCGGGATCGGCAAAGGCGGCCTGAGCCAGACTCTCGCGTGCGCCGTGGGACAGGGCGGTGGCGGCCGCGTCCTCCAGGACGGTGAATCGGGGCGAAACCCCCGCCTCCAGGGGAAAGCGGCGCAGCAGCTTCTCGCAGAAGGCATGGATGGTCTGGATCTTCAGACCGCCCGGCGTTTCCAGGGCGTCAGCGAACAGACGACGGGCCTCGGACAGGTCGGCATCAGAGAACGTCTTGGGGTCGCGGTTGTCCAACTGAGCGAGGGATTTGCTCAGCGTATCGTTGTCGGCCACCGCCCAGTGGCCCAGCTTTTCGAACAGTCGGGCCTGCATCTCGGCGGCGGCGGCCTTGGTATAGGTCACGCACAGAATCTCGCCGGGGCGCACCCGGGCCAGCAGCAGTCGCGCCACCCGGTCCACCAGTGTGGTGGTCTTGCCCGATCCGGCATTGGCGGTGACGAAAACCGAGCGGGCGGGATCGGCGGCGGTGACCTGATGGGCGCGCGCCTGTTCGACGGGTGACGGTGCGGTCATTCCACGGCCTCGTCTTCGCCGCCGACCACATGCCATTCCCAGACGCGGGCCAGATGGTCGTAGTTGCCGCCGAAATTGCCCATGAACTGCGGCGCGACCCAGGAGGCGTAGGGCGTCGCCACGTCGTCGAAGGCGGCGACACCGTCACGCAGGCGGTTCAGCTCTCGCTCGGCCAGCTGGGCCGCGTTCAAGGTCTGCTTCCCGGTCATCTTGGCCACGTCGGCGACGGAGCCGACTTCGCCGCGTCCGGTGATCTTCACATAGAGCAGTTCCGTCGCCTCGGTCGCGGGGGCAGTGGGGGCAAAGCCGCCCGCGGCCATGATCGCGGCGGTCAGGGTCAACTGCGGCGCGAAACCGGCCAACACCTCCTTCTGGGACGGGGTGCGCCCGGTCTTGAAGTCGATCACGGCGGCGCCATCGGCATCCAGCTCGATCCGGTCGGCCTTGGCCGTCAGAGTGAAGGGCCCGACCGGCGCATCGAAGGTCATCTGACCGGTCTGTTCGATCAGCAGGGTGGCCCCTCGCGCGCGGCGTTCGCGCTCGAAACGGTCCAGCCAGCGGGCGCAGTGGCGGGCCAGCGGCACCTCCCGCGCCATGGCCGCGTCCTCGAACCCGGCCTCGCGCAGGGCCTGATGGATGAAGTCTTCGATCTGGGGCGCACAGTCTTCGGGCAGGGTATCGGGCCAGGTGGTGACGATGCGCTCGATGGCGGCGTGAATGGCATTGCCACGCGCCATGGCCTCGGCCGAGGCTCCGGGACGGTCCATGACCTTCAGGCCCAGGATGCGCTGGGCATAGACGGCATAGGGGTCGCGGACCCAGCGCTCTATCCCGGTCACCGGCATTTCGCGCGGGCGCCGGTCGACGGGCGGGCGGGGCATCGGCCGCTGCGCATAGCGAGGCGGGCCCGGCGCCGGAGCATCCAGGGCGCGCGCCAGTTCGGCCACTTCTCCGGGCCGCGACAGGGTGACCGGGGTTGACGGGCTGTCGGCCCCGCGCGTCATCATCTCCAGCCGCCAGAGCCAGCGGGACTTGACGGCAGGCTGCCCTCCCCGGCGCTCGCAGTGCACTAGGATCGCCTCGTCCGCGCAGGCCGCCTGGACGAAGTCCTGTGCCGTCTGACCCAGACGACGCTCAGGCGGCGGCAGGTCCAGCGCGCCGCGCATCGGTCGCGACAGAAACGGATCGACCGGTGCGGCATTGGGCCAGACGCCTTCCTCCAGCCCGGCCAGGATCATGCGGTCGGCCCGGACCAGCCGCGCTTCGATGGCCCCCAGGATCCGAAGCGAAGGATGGGTGGCCCCCCCGGTGCGAACCGTCTGATCGCCAAGCAGGCCCTGCACCAGTTCTGCGAAATCGATGCTGCGGATGGTCCCCAGCGACGCCCCGCCCTCGATTAATGCGGACAGCAGGCCGGACGCGGCCTCTCCGTCTGGTCCGGACCAGACGGCCTGACCGGCCAGGGCCTCGACGAGTTCGGTCAGGGTACGGGCGGCTTGATCCAGCGGGGCATGACCGTCGTCGTCGAACGGCAGGCGTGCCTGGGCCCACAAGGCTTCCAGACGGTCGGCCAGACTCTGCGCCTCGGCCAGACGGGCCTTGCGGGCGTCCGAGACGATGTCGCCGTCGCGCTTGGGCTGGGTGGCCCTCAACAGGCGCTTTCGGATTTCGGCCCAGTCGCGGGGGGCCGGGCCGCGCAGGGCGTCGGCCTCCAGCACCGGGGCGGCGTCCAACCCCTCCAGCCGGATCAGAGGTGACTTCAGAAGGGCCAGCAGGGTCTGGGGCTTCAGCGACTTCTGGCCCGTCGGCGGAGCCATGAATCTGGCCGCCAAGTCGATAAAGACGCCGGCAGGCATCCGCGACAGCGGTGTGCCCGACGAGGAATCGGCCACGATGCCCCACCGCTCCAGCCGCGCAGCCACCCGGCGGCCCAGGGCCAGGTCCGGCGTCACGAGGGCACAGGTGCTGGGTCGCCCGTCCGGCTGAACCCTCTCCAGCGTCTCGCGCATCATCAGCGCCAGGGTGGCGGCGGCGTCCTCTTCATGGCGCAGGGTCAGGACCGACAGCCCCTCCAGGCCCAGGGCAATCGGATCGGCAGCCTGGTGCGGCGCGGCCTCGGCGCGAAGGCGCGCAATCTCGGCTCGCCAGTCGCTGGTGGCGCGTGCCGGGCGCAGGGCCTCGTTGATCAGGCGTTCTCGGGCCAGACCGCGCGCACTGGGAACGGCAGGGGCAAACCAGGGCCGCCCGGCGTCACGCGGAACCTGATGCCGGTCGAGCAGGCGGTAGAGGGCATTCTGAGGGTGCTGATCCTCGTCTCCCAGCCCGGCCCAGACGCGGGCATCCAGACCAAGGTCCAGTCCCGGCAGGACGACACACCCCTGGGGTGCCCGCGCCACGGCATGCAGCACATCGGCGGCGGCCGGCACCGAGCCGGTCGATCCGGCGGCAATGACCGGACCGGTCGGTGGATCATCGCCCCAGCGCGTGGCCAGCAACCGCAGCAGCGAGGCCTTGCGCCAGGCCGGATCGACCAGGCCGAGCGCCGCCAGTCGCCGGGGCCAGGCCTCGATCGCCAGGCCGAGGAACCGGGCCGATTCCTGCCAATGCTGGGCCAGGTCACCCTCGACCAGGGTGGCGACCCGGCTCGGGTCCTCGATCTCCTCCAACTGGCAGGAATCCAGAAATCCGCCCAGGGCGTCGGCCATTTCCAGCGCGCGCAGGGGCTTCAGGCCGGGCTCGAATTCCTCGACGATCATCCGCGCCATCTCGAACCGGCGGGTCAGCGGCGCGATGGCGGGCGGCAGGTCCAGACCCAGTTCGCCGGGAGCGAAGGGCGGCTCGTCCTCTTCCAGATCCCCCAGGGGCCGGACCTGGGGCAACAGCACCGGGCGATCGCCTGCCTGCTGGGCCAGGGCGGCGGTAAAGGCCCGCGCCGCGCGGCGGTTCGGCAAAAGGATCACCGCATCGGACAGGGTTTCGGGTGCGGCGTCTCCCAGCCAGTCCAGAACCCCAGCCGCCAGATCGACCAGGAACGGCCGATGCGCCGCGATCGTCCACCAGCGGGGCGCATCGCCATGGAAGGGATCGAAGCGGGAGGTCATCCGCCCTTGAGCCGGGCTTCGGCCTGATCGCGGGCCACGGGATCGCCGACGTGCATCCAGTCGCCGTCCATGACGCAGCCGAACAGACGCCCGGCCGCTGCCGAGGCGCGCCACAGGGGACTGAGCGAGAAGGGACCCTCGGGACCGGCCGCGGCATAATCGGGCCGGGTAATGTGCACCCCCATATAGGCATAGGGGGCCGAGGCGGCCTCACCGCGGAATCTCAGCGCGCCGTCCGGCTCCAGAAAGAAATCGCCGTCGCCCTCGAAGCCGATCGATCCCTCGCGCCGGGCCAGCAGCAGGGCGGCGTCCATGCGGTCCGGGTCCCACAGGCGCACGAGGTCGGCCAGGGCATCGCCCCGGTCGATCCAGACGCTGTCGATATTGGCCACGAACACCGGGTCAGGACCCAGCAGGGGCGCGGCCTTCTTCAGGCCCCCGCCGGTTTCCAGCAGTTCCGCCCGCTCGTCGGAAATGACCACCGTCGGCGACGTCCGTCCGGCCAGATGCGTCTCCAGCCGGTCGGCGAACCAGTGGACATTGACCACGGCGCGGCCGACGCCCGCCTCGGCCAGCCGGTCCAGGACATGGTCGATCAGAGCCCGTCCGCCGACCTCGACCAGAGCCTTGGGGCGGTCGTTGGTCAGGGGCCGCATCCGGGTGCCCAGACCGGCGGCCAGGACCATGGCCGTTCGGGGGGCGCTCATTTCCGGGCCTCCGCCGGAACATGGCGGGCGAACCAGTCGGCGACCGCTTCCATGCCGGGGGCCTTCAGATTGCTCTCCAGATGGGCCCACATCCGAGGCATGAATTCCCGGTATCGCGGCTTTCCGTCCCGGGCGATCAACCGGGCGAAAATGCCCAGGATGCGCGCCTGGTTCAGGGCCGCCAGAGCCGCATACTGGGCCATGAAGGCAGCGCGATCGACCTTGGGCCGCAGGGCGAAATAGTGATCCAGCGCCATCGCCTCGACCTCGGGCGGGACGTCGCGGCGGGCGTCCTGAAGCAGGGAATGCAGATCCCAGCTGGGATGGGCCCGCACCGCATCCTGGAAGTCGATCATGCCGACGCGGGCCGGGCCGTCGCGATCGGCCAGCCAGATCAGGTTCTCGGCATGATAGTCGCGGTGGGCGATGACACTGGCTCCTTCGGCCCCGGTCCGGACGATGGGCGCCCAGGCCGCCTGCCAGTCGGCGACCGCCTTGGCACCCAGATTCAGCGACGGCACGAGCCGGGGCATCCATTCCACGAACAGGTCCGCCCCGCCCTGGAGCGCGGTTTCGTCATAGGCCAGCAGCGGCCAGTCTCCGGCAGGTCCAGACAGAACGTCCGGCACCGGATCGCCGTGAAGCCGCGCCAGGGCCTCGATCGCGGCCCGATACAGGGGGCGTTCGTCCTGACCGGCCAGAATGGCGTGAGCGAACAGGTCGTCGCCGAAATCCTCGATCACGGCCAGGCCCAGGGGGGCGTCGATGGCGACGATCTCGGGGGCGGACAGGCCGACCCGGCGAAGGTGAGTGGCCACAGCGGCAAACGCCTCGATCCGCCCGGCGGACAGGCGGGCCACCGCGTTCCAGCCCTTGGCGTGGCGCTGCTCGGGGCTCCAGGACGGATCGCACGGCTGGCTCTCGGCAGAGGGGGCCTGATCCATCAGCATCAGGGTCGATCCCGCGGGCGTCGTCAGCCGCTCATAACGGCGGGTCGAGGCATCGCCCGGCAGGGGCGCGCGCAAGGCGTCCGAGAGGCCGGCGGCCTTCAGGAAATCGAGGCGGAGGGTTTCGCGATCAAGGTCGGACATGCGTGATCTTCGTCTCCCACAGGCCTACGCCTGAAACGGTCGCATAGCGGCCTTCGCCGTCCGGTGACAGCGTGATCTCCAGCCGGTGCGGCGTCAGGGCTGCGGCACCATCCGGCCCCAGGCGTTCGGGCCATTCGATCAGGGCGCACCCATCCTCCAGCGCTTCGTCCAGACCGATCTCATAGGCCTCGTCCGGTCGTGTCAGCCGATAGAGGTCGAAATGGGCCAGCGGCGGATCGGCCTCATAGAACTGAACCAGGGTAAAGGTGGGCGAGGGGACGTCCTCGTCCGGCCGGGTCAGGGCTCGGATCAGGCCGCGCGCCAGGGTCGACTTGCCCATGCCCAGCGGCCCGTAAAGCAGCACGGCCTCGCCAGGGGCCAGCAGGGGGGCGATGGCTGCGCCCAGGCGGGTCGTGGCCTCGGCATCGGCCAATACGATCTTCATGCGAAATCCGCGTCCGGCTGACTGGGCAGAACCCGCTCGGTAAAGGCCTTCAGCGCATAGGTGGCACGCGCCGAATCAATGTCGATGCGATGGGGCGGGATCGGCTTGCCGACGCTGAGACGGAAGGGTTTGCGCTTCTTGTTCAACAACTCGTGGAACAGGGTGATGTCCCGCAGCTCCTGCGAAAACCGGTCGAACAGGTGGAACAGCCGCGAGTACGGTCCGGTGACGTGGATCGGCACGACGGGGGCGGCATATTTGCGGGCCATGGAGGCGGCGGTGGGGGCCCATTCGGGGTCGGTCAGCTGACCGCCCGGCCCGGTGCGCGCCAGCCGTCCGGCGGGAAACAGGACGACACAGCGCTCGGCCTCGAACGCCTCCTTGGCGGCCTGCAGAGTGGCGCGGGTCTTGTCGCGTGTGCGCTTGTCGACCACCCATTCCACAGGAATGACCGCCTCGCCCAGACGCGGCGAAACGCGCAGGGCATCGGCATTGGCAAAAAAGATCGCATCGGACCGGCGTTTGCGCACGGCGTCATAGACAGCGATTCCGTCGGCGATGCCGGTCGGGTGATTGGCGACGACGATGCAGCGACCAGTGGCCGGCAGGCGGTCCAGGTTCATCACCGACACCTTCAGGTCGAGCAGTCCGGACATATAGTCGAGTGCCTCGGCGCCGGACAAAGGCTTGACCGCATCGGCCATGGCCCGCGCCTGGCGATAGCCCAGCAGACCGTAAAGCAGGGGACGCACGACCGGCCAGGCGATTGAGCCCGTCAGGCGCGGTGCTCTCTCGGCAATCAGGACGTCACAGATATGGGCCTGACGCCGGGACGAAGGGGGCGGGGCGGGGACAGAGGAATTCATGCGCTCTGGTTGTCGCCGCTCGCGCCGGGCGAGGCAAGCGCGATGCCGGCCTCGCAGGACGCGCGGTCGCCGTGTTAGGTCTCAGGCCTGATTGAGCAGGCGGGGGCAGACCATGGGGCATCTCAGAGCGGGCATGATGGCGTGTGTCCTGGCGCTGCTGCTGGCAGGGCCGTCGCTTGCCCAGGCCCCCGCAGCGACCGCCGAGGACCCGGCGCGGCTGGGCCTGCGCACCCTGGCCATGATGGAGCGGGTGTCCGATCCGCGTCTGTCGCCCGATGGCCGATCCGTGCTGTATTCGGTTCGCACCACCGAATGGGAGGCCAACCGCGGGGTGTCGTCCCTGTGGCTGGCGACGGAGGGGCAGGCACCACGTCGTCTGGCCATCTCGGATGGCGGGGCCGGGACCGGGCGCTGGGCGGCCGACGGACAGTCGATTTACTTCCTGTCGTCGCGCGGCGGCTCAAGCCAGGTCTGGCGGACCGATCGCGAGGGGATGGCCGCCGTCCAGGTGACCACCCTGCCGGTCGATGTCTCGGGGTTCCGCGTCGCCCAGGATGGACAGGCGCTGATCCTGGCTCTGCCGGTCTTCGTCGACTGCGCCGATCTGAAGTGCACGCGCGACCGGCTGGACGCGGATGCCAAATCCCCTTCGACGGTTCAGGGTTATGATCGGCTGCCTCTGCGCCAGTTCGATCGCTGGAACGACGGGCGGCGCAATCATCTGTTCTACCTTCCGCTGAACGGTTCAGGGCTGGCCCAGGGCGCGCCGCGCGACCTGATGGCGGGTGTGGATGCAGATGTCCCATCCCAGCCCCAGGGCGACGAGAGCGACTATGCCCTCAGCCCGGACGGCCAGGTCCTGATCTATTCGACCCAGACGCAAGGGGCCGGCGAGGCCTTTACCAACAACAGCGATCTTTTCCGCGTGCCGGTGGCCGGCGGAACCCCGGTCAATCTGACGGCGAACAACACCGGCCCGGACGGATCGCCGGCCTGGTCCCCGGACGGTCGCCGCCTGGCCTGGCTGGCGGCCCCGCGCGAGAACGTCGGCGGGGACCAGGCGGCGGTGATGGTCGCGGCGGCCGATGGATCGAACCCGCGCAAGCTGACCGACTGGGATCGAGGGGCGGCCAGCCTGACCTGGCGCTCGGACGGGCAGGCCCTGCTGGTGACCGCCGCGGACGACGGTCAGTTGAAGCTGTTCGAGGTTGATGCCCGCACAGGAGCCATTCGGCCGCTGGTCGAGGACGGTGCCGTCAATGGCGTCGAGGCGCGGGCCGGACGCATCGCCTATGTCCGCGACGCCTTCGACACGCCGGGACAGGTCTGGGTGCGTCAGGGAGGATCGGCTGCGCGTCAGGTCACCCAGCACAATGCTGCGGTTCTGGCTGCGCTGGACATGCCCGCGGCCCAGCCCTTCACCTTCTCGGGCTGGAACGACGAGCCGGTGCGCGGCTGGGTCTTTCCCCCAGCAGGTCAGGTGGCGGGAGAGCGCTATCCGGTGGTCTATCTGATCCATGGCGGCCCCAAGTCGCCCTGGACCAACAGCTGGTCCTATCGCTGGAACCCGCAGGTGTATGCCGCGGCGGGCTATGGCGTGGTCATGGTCAATTTCCACGGGTCGCCGGGATACGGCCAGGCCTTTACCGACTCGATCAACGATCACTGGGGCGACCGTCCGCTGGAAGATCTGCAGAAGGGCTGGACCGCCGCCCTGGCCGCCAACGACTGGATGGACGGGGACAGCGCCTGTGCCCTGGGGGCCTCCTACGGCGGCTATATGGTCAATATGATCGCCAGCCAGTGGAACGCGCCCTTCGATTGTCTGGTGAACCACGCCGGGGTGTTCGATGTGCCCCAGCTGATGAACGCCATGGATATCGGCAACTTCATCTGGGAGTTCGGCGGCCCCAGCTGGGAGCGGATGACGCTGTACCGCCAGTTCAGCCCCGGCGACCATGTGTCGGACTGGTCCAAGCCGATGCTGGTGCTGCATGGCTCGCGCGATTTCCGCGTGCCGATGGAGCAAGGACTGGCCACCTTTTCGGCCTTGCAGCGGATGGGCATCCCCAGTCGCTTCGTCCATGTGCCGGATGAGAACCACTGGATCCTGAAGCCGCAGAATTGGGTCGACTGGCAGCAGGAGATTCTGGACTGGACCGCACGCTGGACGGCCCCCACTCCCTGAGCCCCTGGTTTCGTCTGCTTTCGTCCCCGCCTTGCCGATGCTAGGCCTCTGGGGTCGTTGATAAGGATTTTGCCCGATGCGTCATCGCACTCTGCTGACCGCCGCCTGCGCCGCCCTGGCCTTGATGGCCGCCAATCCGGTCCTCGCCCAATCGACGGCCGAGCCTTCGCTGGTGGATGCGGCGGCAGTGCAGCCCTTTGGCTATGAGGAAATGATCGAGCTGAACCGCCTGTCCGACCCCCAGGTGTCTCCGGACGGTCGGTATGTGGCCTATGCCGTCCGCGCGACCGACATGGCCGCAAACCGTGGTGTTACCAGCCTCTACATCAAGGACCTGGAGAGCGACGAGGCACCCCGCCGCCTCGGCATTTCGGACGAAGGGGCCAATACCGCGCGCTGGTCGCCGGATGGAAAACTCTACTTCCTCTCGGGTCGGTCGGGCTCCAGCCAGGTGTGGGTGACGGATGTTCAGGGCGTCGCCGCGACCCAGGTCACGATGCTGCCGACCGACGTAAATGCCTATCGCCTCAGCCCCCAGGGCGACCGGCTGGCGATGTCGCTGGCGGTCTATCCCGACTGTGCGGATCTGGCCTGTTCGGTGGCGCGGGCGGCCGAGGCGGCCGATCGCAAGTCGACCGGCCTGGTCTATGATCGGATGTTCGTGCGTCACTGGGATACCTGGAATGACGGCACCCAGAACCATCTTTTCGTCCAGTCGATCGGGGCCAGTGGCGCGGTCGAGGGCGATCCGGTCTGGGTCACAAAGGGCTTTGACGGCGACACGCCGTCCAAGCCGTTCGGCGACGAAAGCGACTTCACCTTCACGCCCGACGGACAGGCCATCGTCTTTTCGGCGCGCCAGGCCGGACAGAGCGAGCCGTGGAGCACCAATTTCGAACTGTGGCGCACGAACGGCCTGAGCGGTGACGGCACCTTCGAAAACCTGACCGCCGAAAACCCCGCCTGGGACGCCGGGCCGGTGTTCTCGCCCGACGGCAAGACCCTGGCCTACCGCGCCATGGCCCGCCCCGGCTTCGAGGCCGACAAGTTCGAAATCTTCCTGAAGGACGTCGAGACCGGCCAGGTACGCCAGGTCGCAGGGAACTGGGACCGTTCGGCCGACAGCCTGCAGTGGTCGCAGGACGGGACGACCCTCTACACCACCGCCCAGGACGTGGGTCAGGTGCGGATCTTTGCCATCGATACGCGCAACGGGATGGTCGTGCCGATCACCGGGCCGGGCCATGTCTCGGCCTTCGACCTGACCCCATCAGGCATCGTTTTTGCCCAGGACACGCTGACTGCGCCGTCGGATTTGTTCTTCAAGACCTATCGCGGCCGCGAGATGCCGCGCCGTCTGACCGAGGTGAACCCTGAACTGGCCCAGCGTGCCTTCGGCGAGGCCGAGCAGTTCACCTTTGCCGGATGGAACGGCGAGACGGTGCACGGCTATGTCATCAAGCCGGCCAACTATGTGGAGGGTCAGACCTATCCGGTGGCCTTCCTGATCCACGGCGGACCTCAGGGGTCGTTTGGCAACAGCTGGTCCTTCCGCTGGAACCCGCAAAGCTATGCCGGGGCCGGCTATGCGGTGGTGATGATCGATTTCCACGGCTCGGTCGGTTACGGCCAAGCCTTTACCGACGCGATCAGCCAGCACTGGGGCGACCGTCCGCTGGAAGACCTGCAAAAGGGCTGGGCCCACGCGCAGGAGGCCTATCCCTTCCTGGATGGCGACCGGGCCTGTGCCCTGGGGGCGTCCTACGGCGGCTATATGATCAACTGGATCGCCGGCAACTGGCAGGACAGTTTCAAATGCCTGGTGAACCACGACGGGGTCTTCGACACCTTCGCCATGGGCTATTCGACCGAGGAGCTGTGGTTCACCGAATGGGAGAACGGCGGCACCCCCTATGAGAACGCGCGGGAATATCAGCGCTTCAACCCGGCCAACCATGTCCAGAAGTGGCGCACGCCGATGCTGGTGATCCAGGGCGACCGGGACTTCCGCGTGCCCACGACCCAGGCCCTGTCGACCTTCACGGCTCTGCAGCGCCAGGGGATCGAAAGCCGTCTGCTGGTCTTCCCGGACGAGAACCACTGGGTCCTGAAGCCCCAGAACAGCCTGCAATGGCACAATGAGGTCTTCGGCTGGCTGGACAAGCACATCGGCGACGGGGCGGAATAGCCCAGCGCGTCGGGTCGAGAAGGCGGAGCCTTCTGACCGCGCTGTTGGAACGCCCAGCGCGTCGGGTCGATAGGGCGGGCCTTCTGACCGCGCTGTTGGAAAAATAGAAAGGGGGCGGGTCCAGCGGACCCGCCCCCTTTTTAGTGCCGCGAAGGCTGGCCTTAGCGGGCGGCGGCGCGCTCGCTGTTCATCTGCACCAGGCGGGCGTGCTCGCGCTCGGTCATGCAGCGCGGGGTGGACCAGGTCTCGCCGGACGAGGCCGCAGCCAGGGCGTCGCGGGCGGTGACGAAGACGGGCGCTGTGCCATGCTCGCGCTCGAAACTGCGCCGCGTGGCAGAATCGGAAGCACAGATCATCACGGCGCGGGCCGGGGCAGCGGTCGTGCCCTGCGGCTCGATCGCCATGGCCGGCGCGGCAAAGGTGGTGGCCAGGGCCAGTGCGGCCAAGGTGGCGGTCAGGCGGGACATGGGCATAGCTCCAAAAGAAAGGAGCCTGAAAACGTCAGGACTCGGAGGAATAATGCGCCTTTTGTCGCCCATGTAAATGTTTTGCGACAGTCTCACTGCGGAAATCTTACAAGTGCTCCGAAACAGGACGTTTTTTCTTAGGTGGTGCCCGCCCCCAGCGAGAATTTTGAGCCGAATGGCGGGTTCGTGCGTATCTGCAGCATGACCACCTACCCAGCGGCTTCAGAGCCTGTGTTCGCATGACCCGACGTGGATTGTTCGCCCCCGCCCTGGGGGCTCTGGCGGCGGCGTGTTCACCGCTCGGCCTTTTGAATGGCTTGGGGCCCCGCGACCGCACCGCCGGACGCATGGCCCGCAATCTGGAATACGGACCGGACCCCCGCCAGAAATTCGACCTCTATGGCCCCACCAATGCCCAAGGACCGGTGCCGACCGTCGTCTTCTTCTATGGCGGCGGCTGGGATTCAGGCGACCGTAGCCTCTATGGCTGGGCTGCGCAGGCGCTGGCGGCCCGGGGGTTCCTGGTGGCCCTGCCCGACTATCGACTGGTGCCCGAGGTCCGGTTTCCGACCTTTATCGAGGATGCCGCCGCCGCGACGGCACGGGTGGCGGAGGTGGCGGGGCAATATGGTGGCCGCTCCGAGACGCTGGGCGTAGCCGGGCACTCGGCAGGGGCCCATCTGGCGATGATGATCGCGCTGGACCGGCGCTATATGGCCGCCGTGGGTCAGCCGGATCTGATCGGCGCGGCAGCGGGCCTTGCCGGGCCCTACGAGTTTCTGCCGCTCGACGTCGCCTCATCGATCAATGCCTTCGGTCAGGCCCCGGATCCCCTGCAGACACAGCCGGTGACCTTTGCGCGCGCCGATGCGCCGCCGCTGTGGTTAGGCCACGGCACGGACGACCGCGTGGTCCATGATGAGGACACCATCATTCTGAACGACAGGATGCGGGCGGTGGGGGGGCGCAGCGAGGCCAAGCTGTACCCCGGCCTGAACCATGCCGACCTGATCGCGACCTTCTCGCCCCTGTTCCGCAAGAAGGCGCCGGTGCTGGACGATGTCTCGGCCTTTTTCCACCGCGAACTGGGCTGATCAGGCCGCGTCAGTGGACAGGCGCGGCTAAAGGCGCAGGGTAGGGCCCAAGGGAGTATTCCATGCGTCTCACCGCCGCCGTCATTCTCACACTCATGGGCACGCCGGCCCTGGCGCAGTCTCCAGGCCCTCAAGCGGTCGAGCGCGCCTATACGGCCGCGCGCGCTGTCAGTCCCACGCCGCTGGACATTGATCGCCAGCGCGCCGCATGGCTGATGGAACGCGCCGAGACCACGACGCCGGCCGAGATCGACGAACACTGGCGGACCCTCTGGGCCGCATCTGCGGACCGGGACACCAAGGTCCGAGGCGTGGAGGTTCGGGCGACCGATCTGCCAGAAGGCTGCATCGCCATCCGGCTGAGTGGCTGCACCTCTCCGTCCGGCGGCTATGTCACCATGGGCGAGCACCGGCTGTATTGGCAGCTGCAGGACGGCTTCACGCCGGAGGACGGCGTTGGGGCGGGCTTTGTGCTGCTGACGGATGCCGGGGCGCATCTGACGCCGACCGCATGGGATTTCGACGGGGTCTTCTATGAGCCGCCGGTCGTGTTCCGTCACAGGGACCAGCTCTATGTCGCGGTCGCAGGGTGGTCCGCCGGCACCGGGGCCTTCAACGTCGATCGCCTGTTCCGCTGGGTGCCGGGCACCGCCCAGCCCCTGATCCAGCTCGATACAGAGACCTGGCGCGACACCCTGGATCAGCATCTGCCGCCCGGGCGGTCGGTGTGGAAAGGGGTAGCGTTCGACTATCCCTCGCTCAGGGCCACGACCGGCCTGTGGCGCGATCAGGACGGCAACTGCTGTCCGTCCGGCGGTCAGGCGGTGATCGGTTTCGAAATCCAGGACGACGCCCTGGTCGTGACCGAAGTCCAGAGCGATGTCCGCCCCTGACGATCTGACGGCCGAAAACAGGGCAAGCGTCACCGTCTCGCCAAGGTCATGATCTTCCGTTAGAGGAGGCCATGACAGAATCGAAGAACGCCCCCATGACGGGCCCGGCGGCGCTGGACCGCCTTCAAACCCTTTACACCCAGTCGGTCGCCAATCTGCGGTCCGCGGTGAAGACCTTCCTTCAGACCGGCGAACGTGCCGATCCCCAGGCCAGGGCCGATGGCCTGTTCGCCTATCCCATGCTGAGGGTCAGCTGGTTCGGCGACCGTCCGAATGATCTGGAGCCCCGGGCCTATGCGCGGATTTCGCGCCAGGGGGTTTACTCCACCACCATCACCCGTCCCGATCTGTTCCGGCCCTATCTGGCCGAGCAGCTGCGCCTGCTGGAGCAGGATTACGGTGCCACCTTCGAAGTGGTGCCCTCCGATCAGGAAATCCCCTTCCCCTATGTGCTGGACGGCTCGGATGTGGTTCTGGACCGCAGTCAGACCGCAGCGATCGCCCGCTGGTTCCCGACGACGGACCTGGCCCATATCGGCGACGAGATTTCGGACGGCCTGTTTGATCTCGAACAGGACTTTCCGCTGGCCCAGTTTGACGGCCTGCGGACCGATTTCTCCCTGGCGCGGCTGAGGCACTATACCGGCACCCCGGTCGAGGACGTGCAGTCCTATATCCTGTTCACCAACTATCACCGCTACGTCGATGAGTTCGTGCGGTGGGCCTGTGCCCAGCTGGCCGATCCGAACAGCGCCTATGAGACCCTGTCGTGTGCCGGTGGCGTCGTCATCACACGCGACAACCCCGACCCTGAACTGGCCATTCTCGACACGGCCTGGCGGCGGCACCAGATGCCAGCCTATCACCTGACCGCGCCGGGCCATGTGGGCATCACCCTGGTCAACATCGGCGTCGGACCATCCAATGCCAAGACCATCTGTGATCACCTGGCTGTCACCCGGCCGCACGCCTGGATGATGATTGGTCACTGTGGGGGGCTGCGGCCGTCACAGACGATCGGCGACTACGTCCTGGCCCACGCCTATCTGCGCGACGACCATGTGCTGGACGCCGTGCTGCCGCCGGATATCCCCATTCCGTCGATCGCCGAGGTTCAGCGCGCACTCTATGACGCGGCCAAGCAGGTGTCGGGCGCGCCGGGCGAAGAGGTCAAACGCCGGCTGCGCACGGGCACGGTGGTCACCACCGACGACCGGAACTGGGAGCTGCGCTATTCCAAATCGGCCCTGCGCTTCAACCAGAGCCGGGCCGTGGCCATCGACATGGAGAGCGCCACCATCGCAGCCCAGGGCTACCGCTTCCGCGTGCCCTACGGGACCCTGCTGTGTGTCTCGGACAAGCCGCTGCATGGCGAGATCAAGCTGCCGGGACAGGCGAACCGCTTCTACGAGGGGTCGATCTCGGAGCATCTGCAGATCGGCATCCAGGCGGTGGACCTGCTGCGTGAGGAGGGCGTGCGGCTGCACTCGCGCAAACTGCGCGCCTTCGACGAACCGCCGTTCAGATAAGTAGGCCTACCGCGCTTCGCGCTACTTGAGGCACTCCTGAGGCGGCCTACCGCGCTTCGCGCTACTTGAGGCCTAGTCGGACAGGCATCCGGCCGCGTCGGGTCGGGAGGTCCCGAAGGGCCGACGACCGCGGCCTAGGGATCAAGGCGTGTAGGGAATGCTTTCGACGATCCTGGGGCGCAGATAGTAGATGTGGCTGAACCGGGTGATGCCGGGCATCAGATAGTCGACCGGCGAGTCGTAGTCATAGGTGGCCTCGGCCACGATGATGGTCTCGCCCCGTTCGATCAGTCCGGCGGGCAGGGTCAGGGTGCTGCCGACCGCGCGGGCGGTCCAGCCGTCCCCCTGGCTCCAGACCACGCGGATCTGATCGCTGTTGTCACGCATGACACTGCTGACGCGCTGCTTCAGCGGCCCGTCCGAGAACGGCTTCATGATCAGGCCGCCGATGTTGAACATGTCATCGACCTGACGCCCGGTCACCGCCGATGATTGAGCCACCAGATCGGCGACCATGGCGGCGGAATGGCCCATCCGCTTCTGCGCCATATAGCCCTGGCAGAACTCGGCCAGGCCGAAATAGAAGGCGATCATGACCGGGGCCAGCATGGCGAACTCGACCGCCGACACGCCGCGCCGGTCGCCCGCCACCCGTCCGAACAGGCCCCAGCGACGAAGAGAGATCGGGCGCACCATCAATAGGGCTCGTTCTTGAAGGCGGTGGTCGCGCTGAGATAGGCATAGCCGTCGCCCAGGCGCGACAGCCCCTGTTCCAGGAAGGGGGTGAACAGCCGGTGTCGGTACCAGGCGCGCACCAGCATCAGACTGCCTGGGTTGCCGTTGTCATAGCCCAGGCCTCCGGTCGAAAAGGTGCCGCCGCTCATCGGGTCCGGCAGGTTCGGGCTGGAAAACTGGGGGATGACCCGCACGTCGATGGTGATCCGGTCGTCGCAGTCGGCCTCGAAGATGCTCATCCGGCTGCACAGTTCGTCGCGAAACCGGGTGTCGCTGAAGTCGCTGGTGTCGGCCTGCCCCGTGCGCAGCAGGCGACCGGATTCGATCGTGGCGTTCTCCAGCACGGAATCGAGCACGAAGACGAAGGCGATCTCGATGATGCACATCATCATGAAGAAGAAGGGCAGGGCCAGCATGGCGAACTCGACCGCCGACGAACCCTCGCGGCGTCGATCGGGCCGGGGGCGTGACAGGCGATGCAGCAGTCTGGCGGCAGCCGACATCAGCAGGTCAGGGTGCGGCTGGCGCGTCGGCAGCTGACCGGACCGTCGGCGAGCAGGAGGCCCCACACGCCATTTCCGTCGCCTGGGCACCCCGCCAGACGCGTACATTGCCCGTGTCGCCAGCGCTGACCACCACCTGGCTCTGGAAGACCGTGCGTCCCAGGGCGTCGACCGCGACGATCTCGGTTACGCCATAGCCCTTGCCCGTGATGAACAGGGTGTTGGCATCCACCACGGTGACGTCGGCGATCTGAGGGTTGCCCACGATCACCGAGCCGGCCGGAGCGCGCAGCTGGACGCGCGCCGACTGGTCGATCTGGACCGACAGCGGACGGGACTGGGCACAGGCGGCGCCCGCCGTGGCGAGCAGGGCCGTGGCCGAAAGCAGAGCGGCAAACCGGGCGATGGCGGGGCGACGGGGCGAGCGGATCATGGCGACAGCCTTCAGAGATGCGACGCGCGCGAGGCGCTCGCGCAAGGTCGCTCTGAAACCTCAAGAAAGTCTGAAACGATGCGACGCTCGTCAGGCCTGCGGGTTAAGTAAACATATCAGTAACCACGAAATCCGGGGCGATCATTCTTTGATTCATCCTGTCTTAAAACAGCTGTTGCATGGTGTAGCTGTCTAGGGGGTCAAGCGGGGAGCCGATGACCTCAGTGGTTCAAGTCTCCAGCCCGCTTAAGCAAGAGGATATTCAAATGACCAAGTTCGTTTCGCGTTTCGTCAAGGATGAGTCCGGTGCCACGGCGATCGAGTACGGCCTGATTGCTGCTCTGATCGCCGTCGTGATCATCGCCGCCGTGACCGCGCTGGGCACGACCATCAGCGAGAAGTTCACCGAAGTCGTCGAAGGCATGGGCGGCAGCGTCTAAGCCAAACCGACCAAACAGTAGCGTAACGGAGGGCCGGGGTGGCGACACCCCGGCCCTTTGATGTTCCAAGGCCTGCCACACACCTGCTGGGTGGAAGGGGCTCCCGGCGTTCCGTCGAAACCGATCACGGAAAATATTCAAGGTAAACCGGCAAGTAACCACGCCCATCGACCCGGCCTTAACCGACGTGGCGCATGTTGCTCAGGCGTTTGGGGGCCCAGCGGGCAACCGTCCTCCCTCGCAGTTGCTCGCTAGACCTATCATCAAGAGGATATCCAATGACCAAGTTCGTTTCGCGTTTCGTCAAGGACGAGTCCGGTGCCACCGCCATCGAGTATGGCCTGATCGCCGCCCTGATCGCTGTCGTGATCATCGCCGCCGTGACCGCCCTGGGCACGACCATCAGCGAGAAGTTCACGGAAGTTGTCGAAGGCATGGGCGGCAGCGTCTAAGACTGACGCGACTGTCTTGAAACCGACGGGGGGCCGGAGCGGAAACGCTCCGGCCCCTTTGTCATGGGCGCTAGATAAGTAGCGTTATGGCCTCCGTCTCCCTCGAGAGGAGAAGGATCATGGTCTAGGCCTGGCGGAAGCCCAGAACGTCCTGCATGTCGTAAAGGCCGGGGCGACGGGTGCGGACCCAGGCGGCAGCGGCGACGGCGCCCTTCGCAAACAGAGATCGGTCGATCGCAGAATGGCTGAGGGTCAGGGTCTCGTCCTCTGACGCGAACAGCACGGTATGCTCACCGACGATGCCACCAGCCCGCAGGGAGGCAAACCCGATCCGTCCGGTCTCACGCTCGCCGTGGATGCCGTCATAGGGTGCAGCCCGCACAGTCTTCAGGTCGACGCCTCGACCATTGGCCGCCGCTTCGCCCAGCATCAGGGCTGTGCCCGAAGGCGCGTCGACCTTGCGTCGGTGGTGGGCCTCCAGGACCTCGATGTCCCAGTCCCGGGGATCCAGGCGCTGCGCCGCATGCTCGACCAGGCCGATCAGGATGTTGACGCCCAGCGAGAAATTTCCGCTGCGGACGATCGCGAGCGTCCGGGCCGCAGCTTCGATCTCGGCGTCCTGTTCCGGGGTGAAACCGGTCGATCCGATGACCAGCGCCGGGCCGCCCCGTTCCACGCAGGTCTTGGCCAGGGCGACCGATGCCTCGGGCGTCGAAAAATCGATGACCACATCGCAAAGCGACAGATCGGCCGTCTCGCCCCAGTCAAATCGGGCGGCCACGACGACATCGTCACGCGCGTCCAGGACCTGCGATACGGCCCGGCCCATGCGGCCGCGCGCGCCGGAGATGCCGGCATGGAAGAGTGCACTCATTGGGTGGCGCTCAATTCGCTGCCTCATTGCCGACGATGTCGGCCCAGAACCGCTTGGCCTTGCCGGCGAAGCTGGAGTTGCGGGGATTCTGGCCATCTCCGAAGGAGGCAGCCAGTTCCTGCATCAGTTCCTTCTGCCGGGCGGTCAAGTCGGTCGGCGTCTCGACGAACAGCTCGACCACCAGATCGCCGCGCTGGCGACCGTTCAGATGCGGCATGCCCTTGCCCTTGATCCGGACCGTTTTGCCTGTCTGGGCACCGGCAGGAACGCTGACGGGCGCCCGGCACTGACCGTCGCAGGCCTCGGAAACCAGGCAGGGCGCATCGATCTGCCCCCCTAGGGCGGCGGTCGTCATGGGCACGGGCACAGTGACCAGCAGGTCCAGGTTGTCACGCTCGAACAGTTCGTGCGGGGTCACCGAGATGAAGACGTAGAGATCGCCGCGCGGTCCGCCGCGCTGGCCGGAATCGCCTTCGCCCGACAGACGGATGCGCGAGCCGTCGTCGACCCCGGCGGGGATTTTCAGGCTCATCTTGCGCGTTTTGCGCACCTGGCCGTGGCCATGGCAGGTGCCGCAGGGTTCGGCAATCATCTGGCCGTTGCCGCCACAGCGCGGGCAGGTCCGCTCCACCTGGAAGAAACCGTTGGCCTGACGGACGCGTCCAGCGCCCTGGCAGGTGGTGCAGGTGACCGGTTTGGTCCCGGCCTTGGCCCCCGAACCCTCGCAGGTCTCGCAGGTGGCAGTCGAGGGGACGGCGATCTCGACGTCTGAACCCTTGTAGGCCTGCTCCAGGGTGATCTCGAGGTCATAGCGCAGGTCCGAGCCGCGGCGCGGTCCGCCCGACGCCCGGCCACCGCCGCGCCCGCCGAAGACATCGCCGAAGGCGTCGCCGAAGACCTGCGAGAAGATGTCGTTGACGTCGGCAAAGCCCTGGCCGCCACCAAAGCCCTGACCCGCCCCGCCGTTCACGCCGGCATGGCCGAACCGGTCATAGGCCGCACGCTTCTGATCGTCCGACAGGACGGTATAGGCCTCGGAGATTTCCTTGAAGAGCGCCAGGGATTCATCAGAACCGCCGTTGCGGTCCGGATGGTGCTTCATCGCCAGCTTGCGATAGGCCGATTTCAGGCCGGCGGCGTCGATCGTCCGCTCGACACCCAGGATCTCGTAATAATCACGCGTCGCCATTCGGCGTTCGTCCTCTCAACCCCACTGGCCAATCATCGAGACGTCTCTTGATGGACGCCTTCGGGACCGGCCGTCGACCCGACGGACATGGTGTCCGGATCGACCGATGCAAGTTTCATGAAAAAGCCCCGCCCGTCATCTGACAAGCGGGGCCGTTTCGGTTTCGGCCCGTCGATCAGGCGCTCTTCTTTTCGTCCGTGTCCGAAACTTCTTCGAACTCGGCATCGACCACGCCATCGTCGGCGGGCTGGCTGCCGCCGTCGGCGGTGCCGGCCTGGGCCGCATACATGGCCTCGCCCAGCTTCATCGAGGCCTGGGCCAGGGCATTGGTCTTTTCACGCAGAGCGTCGGCGTCGGTGCCGTCGCGGGCGGTCTTCAGGTCGGCCAGGGCCGTTTCGATGGCGGTCTTGTCCGCGCCCTCGATCTTGTCACCGTGCTCGGCCATGGCCTTTTCGGTCGAGTGGATCAGGCTGTCGGCACCATTCTGGGCCTCGACCAGTTCCTTGCGGGCCTTGTCCGCCGTGGCATTGGCCTCGGCTTCCTTGACCATCTTCTCGATGTCGGCGTCGGAGAGACCACCGTTGGCCTGGATGCGGATCGACTGTTCCTTGTTGGTCGCCTTGTCCTTGGCGGCCACATGGACGATGCCGTTGGCGTCGATGTCGAAGGTGACCTCGATCTGCGGCATGCCGCGCGGTGCAGGCGGGATGCCCATCAGGTCGAACTGACCCAGCACCTTGTTGTCGGCGGCCATCGGGCGCTCGCCCTGGAAGACCCGGATCGTCACGGCCGACTGGTTGTCGTCTGCGGTCGAGAAGGTCTGGCTCTTCTTGGTCGGGATGGTGGTGTTGCGCTCGATCAGCGGCGTGAACACGCCGCCCAGGGTCTCGATGCCCAGGGTCAGGGGGGTGACGTCCAGCAGCAGCACGTCCTTGACGTCGCCTTGCAGCACGCCGGCCTGAACGGCGGCGCCCAGGGCCACGACCTCATCGGGGTTCACACCCTTGTGCGGGTCCTTGCCGAAGAAGGCCTTCACCGCTTCCACGACCTTGGGCATACGGGTCATGCCGCCGACCAGGACGACTTCGTCGATGTCCGAGGCCTTCAGCCCGGCATCCTTCAGAGCCTGTTCGCACGGGCCGATGGTGCGGGCGACCAGGTCTTCGACCAGGGCCTCCAGCTTGGCGCGCGACAGCTTGATGTTCAGGTGCAGCGGGCCCGAGGCATTCATAGTGATGAAGGGCAGGTTGACCTCGTACTGAGACGTCGAGGACAGTTCCTTCTTGGCCTTTTCGGCCTCTTCCTTCAGGCGCTGCAGGGCCAGCTTGTCCTGGCGCAGGTCGACGCCCTGCTCTTTCTTGAACTCGTCGGCCAGGTAATCGACCAGACGCAGGTCGAAGTCCTCGCCGCCCAGGAAGGTGTCACCATTGGTCGACTTCACCTCGAACACGCCGTCGCCGATTTCCAGAATCGAGACGTCGAAGGTGCCGCCGCCCAGGTCATAGACCGCGATCTTCTGGCCCTCGGCCTTTTCCAGCCCATAGGCCAGGGCCGCCGCCGTCGGCTCGTTGATGATGCGCAGGACTTCGAGGCCCGCGATCTTGCCGGCGTCCTTGGTGGCCTGACGCTGGGCGTCGTTGAAATAGGCCGGCACGGTGATCACGGCCTGGGTCACGGTCTCGCCCAGATAGGACTCGGCCGCTTCCTTCATCTTGGTCAGGGTGAAGGCGCTGATCTGCTGGGGCGAGTAATCCTTGCCGTGGGCGCGCACCCAGGCGTCGCCGGTCGGGCCCTTGACGATCTCATAGGGCACCATGCCCTTGTCCTTGGCCACCACCGGATCATTGAAGTTGCGGCCGATCAGGCGCTTGATCGCAAAGAAGGTGTTGGTGGGGTTGGTGACCGCCTGGCGACGGGCCGGCTGGCCGACCAGAACCTCGGCACCATCCTGGATGGCGACGACGGACGGGGTGGTGCGGTTGCCTTCGGCGTTCTCGATGACCTTGGGGCTGCCACCTTCCATCACTGCGACGCAGGAGTTGGTGGTGCCGAGGTCGATACCGATGATCTTGGCCATGGACTGTTCTTCTCGCTCCAGTTGGCGGACGGTGCGGCGGCCTTTTAAAGCAAGCGCCGCGCGTGACCGTCCCCGGGGTTTGGTCTTTCCGGCGCGCAGGGACGCGCCAGTCGGGTTAATGTACGGTTCCGGGCGAAATCCCCACGATATGCGGGGTTTCTCCGGGTTGCTGCGGATATGGGAAAGCCCCCACTGCCTGCAAGGGCTCAATTGCAAGCAGGTCACGATTCCGACGTCAGAGGTCGTCAGATGCGCCCGTTTGCACGTTCGGCCATGATAGGCTCGATCAAGGGTCGGACATCGGCCCGCCCGTTCCAGGACCTTCCATGCCGTCTGCCCCGCTTCGCGCCGCCCTTGTGGCCCTCCTCCTGACGGTGACGGCCGCAGGCAGCGTGGTGCCCGCAGGCTTCGCCATGGCCGATCCCGCAGGCGGCGCAAAGAGCCCGGGCCAGTCCCGCGACGGCCAGAACCGCCGCGTTCGGGTGCATAACCAGACGGGCTGGACCATCACGGCCCTGTATGCGACCGACCCTCGCCGGGCCGACTGGCGCGGCGACCTGATGAGCGGGGCAGCCCTGGCGACCGGGGACAGCGTCCTGATCAACGTCGACGACGGGGCGGGGGCCTGCGTCTATGTCCTGCGTGCCGAGTTCAGCAATGGCCAGGCGCTGGAGCGCGTCGGGGTCAATGTCTGCCGGATCGCGGACTACTACTTCACGCGCTAAACTTGAGCGCGGCGCGGCCAGGGGCGATACAGTCCCATGACCGATCCTGCGACCTCTCCCATCACCTATGCCGGATATCTGGCGCTGGATGACCTTCTGGCGGCCCAGCATCCCTTGTCGGACCAGCACGACGAGATGCTGTTCGTCGTGATCCATCAGACCAAGGAACTGTGGCTGAAGCAGATCCTGCACGAAGTCGCCCTGGCTCAGGGGATGATCCGTGCCGGCGACCTGGTCCCGGCCTACAAGAGCCTGGCAAGGGTCAGCCGCATCCAGGCCGTGATGACCCAGAGCTGGGATATTCTGGCCACCATGACCCCGGCCGACTACCTGCGCTTTCGCCATGTGCTGGGAACCAGTTCAGGCTTTCAGAGCGACCAGTTCCGGCGGTTCGAGACCATGCTGGGGCTGAAGGATGCCAGCTTCCTGAAGTTTCATGAGGACCGGCCGGCGGCTCGAGCGGCGCTGCAGGCCGCCATTGATGCGCCCAGCCTGTACGACGACGCCCTGGCCCAGCTGGCGGCTGCGGGCCTGCCCGTGCCCCAGGAGGTTCTGAGCCGGAATGTCAGCGCCCCCTATGAGGCTTCTCCCGGTGTCGAAGCGGCCTGGCTGGAGGTTTACCGCGACACCGAGCGCTGGTGGCCCTTCTATCAACTGGCGGAAAAGCTGGTCGACCTGGACGATGCCCTTCTGACGTGGCGACACAAGCACGTCGTCACGGTCGAACGGATCATCGGGCGCAAGATGGGGACGGGCGGAACGGACGGCGTCGGCTATCTGACGTCCACCCTGCAAAGACGCTGTTTCCCCGAGTTGTGGTCGCTGCGCACGCGGCTGTGATCGCGGCCCCTAACGGCCAAGCTGAAACCCGATGCGCCCAAGGTTGTTCTGAGAGGCCCCCCCGGAAGGCACTCAAGGAGACAGCCATGACCGCCAACACCCACGACATCAAGGTTCTGAACAGCCTGATCGAAACTACCATCGACAGCGCTGACGGCTATCGCGAGGCGGCGACCGAGACCGAGAACCCGCGCTATCGCGCCCTGTTCGAACAGCGCAGCTTCGAGCGCAAACAGGTTGCCACCGACCTGCAGTCCACGGTCCGCACCCTGGGCGGCGATCCCGAGGATGACGGCTCGATCCTGGCCAAGGCGCACCGTGCCTTCCTCGACATCAAGCATGCCCTGCTTCGCGACGAACAGGCGGTGGTGAACTCGGTCGAGAACGGCGAGGACTTCATTAAGGCCAAGTTCGAGAGCGCGCTGGAGGACTCGGACGTCTCGGCCACGACGCGTGAGACCATTCGCCGGGCTTATGCCTCGGTCCGCTCGGGTCACGATCAGATGCGCGACCTGAAACACAGCCTGGAAGGCCAGAAGGATGCTGACGGTTCGGTCTTCCCGAACTGACGCAAAAAAGGGCGGGCCCGATGGACCCGCCCTTTTCGCTTACTGATCGGCGGCCCAGCTCAGATAGGCCTGGGTCACGATGCCAAGGTCTGCAAAGGGCTCGGCGTCCTCGGGCAGGGTGCCGTCGCAGGCGTATCGCTTCATGGTCTCGCTGGTCGCGCCCGCTGCCACGGGTTCCCATTCCGGCTCATTGACCAGCACCTCGACCAGAGAGCCGTCGGGGCGATAGAAACCCGAACTGGTGTTGCGCAGCCGGTTGGAGCTGCACTGGAACTCATAGGCCATGTCCAGGCGGGCGATCCCGCTGCTTTCCGCCTGGGCCGCTTCTGAAATCAGGACGACCGCCGTGACCATGCCGATGTCGCCGCGCCGCGCACGCGTTCCACCGGCAATGATGAAGGCATTCTCGGCCCCGCCATCCGCAATGTAATAGGGGCCGGTGTTGGCGGGCGGCGTCTGGGCTGCAGCAGCGCCCGCGACGGTCATGGCCAGGGCGGCACCGGCAGCCGCCATCATCGAAATACGCATCCGTTTCCTCCCAATGCCGAAAAACCCTAGGCCAAGGTTCCCGGGATGGGAAAGAGGGCGAGCGACCCCTGTCAGCTTTGATCATGCACCGGCCCCCTCCTTGGTGAAGGAGAGGGCCGTGCAGAAGTCTATCAGGCCTCGGGGCCTTCGGCCTTGCCGGTTTCCGGAACCTGGACGGCGGCCTTCTTGTCGGCACGGACGGTCTGACGCTCGGCGATGCGGGCCGACTTACCGCGACGGTCACGCAGATAGTACAGCTTGGCGCGACGCACGACGCCGCGGCGCTTGACCTCGATGGACTCGATCATCGGCGACATCAGCGGGAAGACGCGCTCGACGCCCTCGCCGAAGCTGATCTTGCGGACGGTGAAATTCTCGTTGATGCCGCCACCGGCGCGGGCGATGCAGACGCCCTCGAAGGCCTGGATGCGCTCGCGCTCGCCTTCCTTGATCTTGACGTTGACGCGCAGGGTGTCGCCGGCCTGGAAGTCAGGGATGGCGCGGACGGCCGTCAGGCGGGCCTTTTCTTCGGCAGCGAGCTGCTGGACGATGTTCATGTCATTCTCCTCGGGCTTTTGCGCCCTTTAGCTGTGATTTGGCGAGGTGGGCCGCCCAGAGGTCCGGACGCCGTTCCCGCGTGGTCTGTTCCCGCTGTTCCTGACGCCATTGAGCCACCTTCTTGTGGTCGCCCGACACCAGGACCTCGGGTATCTCCAGCCCCTCGAAAATCCGCGGTCGCGTGAACTGCGGATGCTCCAGAAGGCCGTCCTCGAAACTTTCGGAACTCAAACTGTCGGCCTGGCCAAGGACACCGGGCAGCAGCCTTACGCACGCTTCGATCACCAGCATCGCCGCCGCCTCGCCACCGGCCAGGACCGCGTCGCCGACGGCGACTTCCTCGAACCCCCGGGCGTCGAGCACCCGTTGATCCACCCCCTCGAACCGGCCGCACAGGACGGTGATCCCGTCCGCCTGCGACCAGGCCTTTACGCGTGCCTGGGTCAGGGGCTGACCCCGGGCACTCATGTACAAAAGCGGCCGTCCTGACCCGGATACGCTGTCGAGCGCCCTGGCCACTACGTCCGCTTTCAGCACGGCTCCCGGCCCGCCACCCGCAGGGGTGTCGTCCAGGAAGCCGCGCTTATCTTCGGAAAAGTTCCGAATGTCCACCGTTTCCAGCGCCCACAGTTCTTTCTCCCGCCAGGCCGTGCCGATCAGCGATACGCCGAGCGGCCCGGGAAAGGCTTCTGGGAACATGGTCAGGACGGTGGCGGTGAACGGCATGGAAGTCTCGGGAACCGGCGATCCGGCGGGTTGACTGCCCGCCACTATAGCGGGCCGGGTTGCGGGGCCAGACCGAAACGCCTGAGCATCAGTGCGACAGCCCCACGGGCAGATGGTCCTTGTCGTGGCGTCCGACACGGTCGATGAGCGTCTGTCCGGCCTCGTTCATGCCGATGACGGTGACCTCGGCACCCTGGCGGCGATAGCGGAACACCACCTTGTCTACAGCGGCGACGCCGGTCAGATCCCACAGGTGGGCCCCGGTCATGTCGATCTCGACGCGCCGGGGGTGGCCGTGATGCTCGAACGCCGCCGCGAACACATCGGCCGAGGCGAAGAACAGTTGGCCGGTGACGCGATAGCGCAGCACGCCCTCTTCCGGCGTCGCGATCTCCTCGACCACCACGGTCTTGCCGACCTTGCGCATGAAAAAGATGGCCGACAGGATGACGCCCAGGACCACGCCCTTGGACAGGTCGTGGGTCACGACTCCGGTCAGGGTCGTCGCGATCATGACGATGGACGACTGGATCGGCGTCGAACGCAGGTTCAGCACCGATTTCCAGTCGAAGGTGCCGATCGAGACCATGATCATCACCGCCACCAGGGCGGCCATCGGGATCTGCGCCACCCATTCCTGAAGCACCAGGATCAGGAACAGCAGAAACAGCCCGGCCCACAAGGTGGACAGCCGCCCCCGCGCGCCCGAGGTCACATTGATGATCGACTGGCCGATCATGGCGCAGCCGGCCATGCCGCCGAACAGGGAGGCGGCGATGTTGGCGATGCCCTGGCCGCGCGTCTCGCGGTCCTTGTCGGAAGGAGTATCGGTAAGGTCGTCCAGCAGATTGGCGGTCAGCAGGCTTTCCAGCAGGCCGACAAAGGCCAGGGTCGCCGCGATGGGGCCGATGATCGTCAGCGTCTCCCACGTCAGGGGCACGGAGGGGATGTGGAACATCGGCAAGGTCGAGGGCATCTGGCCCATGTCGCCGACGGTCCGCACGTCCAGGCCGCTCCAGATGACGAAGGCGCTCAGCAGCACGATGGCCACCAGCGGCGACGGCACGGCCCGGGTCAGTCGCGGCAAGCCATAGATGATGACCAGGGCCGCCCCCACCAGGGCGAAGGTCTGCCAGTTGGCACCGATAAGCTCGGGCATCTGGGCCAGGAAGATCAGGATGGCCAGGGAGTTGACGAAGCCGGTCATGACGCTGCGGCTGACGAATTTGATGTAGCGGCCCAGTTTGAACAGGCCGATGACGATCTGGATCACCCCGGTCAGCAGCGATGCGGCGAACAGATATTCCAGCCCGTGGTCGCGCACGAGGGTGACCATCAAAAGGGCCATGGCGCCGGTCGCGGCCGAGATCATGGCCGGTCGTCCTCCGACGAAGGCGATGGTCACAGCGATGACGAAGCTGGCGTAGAGGCCGACCGCCGGATCGACCCCGGCGATGATGGAAAAGGCGATGGCCTCCGGAATGAGAGCCAGGGCGACGACCGTGCCGGCCAGCAGGTCACGGCGCGGTTGGGCGAGCCATTGCTGGCGCACCGAAGCGATGAGGGTCATGTGGATCAGTCTGTCGATCAGACGGGCGGCACAAAAGGCCAAAGTCCGTCAGGTTTTCCCGAGGGATCGGCGCCCGGGCTAGCCACCCGATCGGATCGGGTCCCTGTTCCATTCGCAAGTGCAGCAATTTTGCTGCCAAGGCAAGTTTGGGATGACCGCTCACTGCCGCAGTGGCAGTCTGAACCCGTTGCCGCCGAGGGGTTATGCCGTGCCCGAAATGCGTCCCAGCGCCGGTGTGGTTCACGACCTGCCGCAGGATCTGGCCGACAGGCTTCTGAACGACCCGGCGATGCTGGCGGCCTGGGAAGACATCACGCCCCTGGCACGCAATGAATGGATCTGCTGGGTCACCTCGGTCAAAAAGGCCGAGACGCGCACCCGCCATATCGAGCGGGCCAGTTCCGATCTGAAGTCGGGAAAGCGCCGTCCCTGCTGCTGGCCCGGCTGTCCGCATCGCCCCAAGACCGGCAAGGTTTGACAAGGGCCCTCGCCGCCGTCTTGATCCCACCTTCCTGACCCTCGTTTAGGTCCCGGCACAGGTGGCAGTCGGCGGGTCGGGGTGGGGGATTTTGTCTTGGCCTTGTTCAACAGCCCGATCTTTCGCGCCTGGTTCGCGCTGGCCCTGATCGTCCTGCTGACCCTGTTCTTCACGGTCAGCGATCTCGGGTTCCTGGGCCAGAATTGGTACTATCCGGCCATCATGGTGGTGGGGGCCTTCGTCGCGGGCCTGACTCCGGAGGGGGGAGGGGCGGTCGCCTTCCCCGTGCTCAGCGTCTTTCTGTCGATCGACCGCGAGATGGCGCGCGACTTCAGCCTGATGATCCAGAGCGTCGGCATGACCAGTGCCAGCATCTATGTGCTGACCAACCGGGCCAACGATCTTCGGGCGTATCGACCCCTGGTCTGGTTCATCCCTGTGGCCTTTGTCGGCTTCGTCATCGGCATGGCGACGCTGCAGGCCATCCCCGTGGCGGTGATCCAGGCGCTGTTCCTCAGCCTGATCACCACCTTCACCATTGCCTATGTGGCCAGCACCCATCGCGGGCACCGGATGCGGCTGCAGGCGGGGGGTCTGGCGGACACGGCCATGCTGGTGGCCATCCTCTTGGTCGGCGGGGCCTGCGCCAGCCTGTTCGGGACCGGGGCCGACATCGTGCTCTATACCCTGCTGGTGACCCGCTTCCGGATGGATGAAAAGGTCGCCACCCATATGAGCATCATGCTGATGGCCGCCATCAGCGTCCTGGGCTACGCCTATCGCGCGGGTGTGGACGGCGACATCACCCACTATCAGGTCCAGACCTGGCTCAGCGCTGCGCCGGTCGTTCTCTTCATGGCCCCGTTCGGCGTCTATGTGCTGAGCCGGATGAAGACCGAATGGATGCTGCGCGGCATCGTGGTGCTGAATCTGGCGCAGTTCGGCTACTTCAACCTGAACAACCCCACCTGGCTGAAGTTCGGCTGTTCGGTGATGTTCGCCGGGATCCTGTTCGCCGTCTTCTGGGCCACCCTGGCCCACATCACCCGCCGCACGGCGCGCGAGGCGGCGGCGGCGGCGGCGGCCCAGGCCTCCGGCTAAAAACGCGGGCGCGTCAGGCCTTTCGCAGGCCCGTGATCGTCCGATTGGGGGCGATGTCCTCGGCCGAGGTGATCAGGTGCAGCAGGGCAGGGCGGCCGGCGCTGCGGGCCGCCTGCAGGGCCGCCGGAAAGTCCTCGGTCCGTTCGCAGCGGACACCGAATGCGCCGAATGCCTGGGCATAGGCTACGAAGTCGGGGTTCTTCAGATCGGTGGCGATCACGCGTTCGGCCCCCGGATAGTGGCCCTCCTGGTGCATGCGGATCGTGCCATAGGTACCGTTGTCGACCACGATGACCACGACATTGATGCCGTACTGGACCGCCGTGGCGATCTCCTGGCCCGTCATCAGATAGTCGCCGTCGCCCGCCACGCAGATGACCTCGCGGTCCGGATGGATGGACTTGGCAGCCAGGGCGGCCGGATAGCCATAGCCCATCGCCCCCGACGTCGGGGCCAGCTGGGTGCGGCAGGCCCGGTGGCGATAGAAGCGGTGCAGCCAGGCGGCGAAATTGCCCGCGCCATTGGTCACGATGGCCGTAGGCGGCAGGGCCTCGCCCAGATGCGCCATGCATTCGCTCATGTTCACCGCGCCAGTCACCGGCACGGGTGTCGAAAAGGCCTGATAGTGGTCGTGGGCAGCCTTGGCCTGATCGTGCCAGGTCCGGCCGGGATCGATACCGGCCAGGGCCAGGGCCGCCAGGGAATTGTCGGCAGTGGCGGCGCTCAGCGTCGGCCACACCCGTCCCAGCTCCTCGGGCCCCGGATGGATGTGGACCAGCACCCGCGCGGTGTGGTCGCGGTCGAACAGGGTATAGCCCTGGGTCGGATTCTCGCCCAGGCGCGCGCCGATGGCGACAATCAGGTCGGCGTCCCGCGCCCGCTTCATCAGTTCGGGATTGCAGCCCAGGCCGAGGTCGCCGGCATAGTTGCTGCGGGCGTTGGACAGGATGTCCTTGCGCCGGAACGACAGGCTGACCGGCAGGCCCAGCTTTTCGGACCAGTCGCCGATCGCCGCAGCGGCCTCTTCGGTCCAGCCCGATCCGCCCAGCACCAGCAGCGGACGTTCCGCGCGCGAAAGGCGCTCGCTCAGGTCGGCAACGAAGGCCGGGTCCAGGGCCGCGCGGGCCGGAACGACGGGCCGGACCGGAGCGGGACCGCCGTGTTCGTGCAGGATGTCCTCGGGCAGGGCGATGACCACCGGGCCCATCCGGCCTTGCAGGGCGGTGGCAAAGGCGCGCTCCACCACCTCGACCGTGCGGGCGGGGGTCTCGATTTCGGTCGCCCATTTGGCCAGGCCGCCGAACACTTCGCGATAGTCGACCTCCTGGAACGCCCCGCGTCCCCGGTCGGTCAACGCGATCTGGCCGACGAACAGGATCATCGGCGTGGAGTCCTGATGGGCGGTATGCACGCCGATGGCGGCATGGGTGGCCCCGGGCCCGCGCGTGACCATGCAGACGCCGGGCTTTCCGGTCAGCTTGCCATAGGCCTCGGCCATGTTGGCGGCCCCGGCTTCATGCCGGCAGGCGATGACCTGGATCCGGTCGCGCACGTCAGCCAGGGCGTCCAGCACCGCCAGATAGCTTTCGCCCGGCACGCAGAAGACGCGGTCGATGCCGTTCATCACCAGGGTTTCGACAAGGCGGCGGGCGGCGGTATCGGGCGCTTGGGTCATGGGCTCCGACTAGCAGATCACGGGGGCGCTTGGCCAATCCTGCAACCCACGGCCACGCTTGGCGTTATGGCCAAGGTTCAACTGGATCGGGGAGTATCCATGCGCAAGATCATCACGCTTTCGCTGCTGGCGGCCGCCCTGGCTGTCTCGGCCTGCAATACGGTGGCCGGCATCGGCCGCGACGTCGAGGCCGTCGGAACGGTGGTGTCCGATGCGGCCCGTCCGGACTGACGACCGGGCTCAATCGTAGTCGACGCCCGTCAGATAAAGCCCGTCTGACGGGGCCACGGGGCCGCAGGCCGCGCGGTCCCTCGCGGCCAGCACCCGCGCCACGTCCGACACCTGCCAGCGGCCCAACCCGACCTGGGCGAGGGTGCCGGTCATGGAGCGGACCTGGCGATGCAGAAAGCTGCGCGCCGCGAACACCAGATGCACCTCCTCGCCGACGCGGGTGACGCTGGCGATGTCCAGCGTCTTGACCGGCGATTTGGACTGGCAGTTCACATCCCGGAAGGTGGTGAAGTCGTGTAGCCCCACCAGGGCCTGGGCCGCCCGGTGCATGGCGGCCTCGTCCATCGGCTGGCGGATATGCCAGATCCGTCCCTGGTCCAGAGCCGGACGGCCGGGACGATTAAGAATGCGATACAGATAGCGCCGCCCAGTGGCCGAAAACCGGGCGTGGAACTCCGGGTCCACCTCGATACAGTCCAGCACCGCCACCGCCTCCTGCACCAGATGGGCATTCAGGGCATTCATGACCGTTGCAGCGGGCCAGGCCTTGTCCAGATCGAAGGTGACCACCTGTCCCGTGGCATGGACGCCGGTGTCGGTGCGCCCGGCTGCGGCCAGGCGGATCGTCTGGCCGCAGAAGGCGGTGATGGCCGTCTCGACCGCGCCCTGGACCGTCGGCTGGCCCGCCTGGACCTGAAACCCGTTGTAGGCCCCGCCGTCGTATTCCAGGGTCAGTCGATAACGGGGCATCAGGACAGGACGGTGCCCGGCGCTATGGGGAACCCTCGCAACAGGTCGCTCGCCTCCTGCGCCGCCTTGCCGGGACGCTGAACACGCAGCAGCCGGACCGCGCCCTGGCCGCAGCCCACGGTCAATGCGCCGTCGATCACCTGACCGGCGGCGTGACCCTCGGACGCTGCAACCTGGGACAGCAGGGCCTTTATGCGCACCGGGCCATCGGGGCCCCCGACCTCGAACCAGGCCCCCGGAAAGGGTGACAGGCCCCGGATGTGGGCATCGACCTCGGCCGCCGGTCGGGTCCAGTCGATGCGGGCCTCGGCGGAGGTGATCTTCTTGGCATAGGTGGGCTCGCCGACCTGTTCGGTCTCGGTCACGCCGCCGCGTTCGATGGCGGCCAGGGCGCGTGGCCACAGGCTGGCACCGGTCACGGCCATCCTCCCGGACAGGCTGGCGGCCGTGTCGTCGGCATGGATGTCCATCACCTCGGACAACAGGATGGGCCCTTCGTCCAGGCCCAGCGACATCCGCATGATCTGGACGCCCGTCTGCTGATCGCCCGCCATGATGGCCCGCTGGATGGGGGCCGCCCCACGCCAGCGCGGCAACAGCGACCCATGCAGGTTGAAGCAGCCGAGCCGTGGTGCCTCCAGCACCTCGGCCTTCAGGATCTGGCCATAGGCGACCACACAGGCGGCATCCAGATCCAGGCTTTGGAAGGTGGCGATGGCCTCGGCCGACTTCATGCTGTCGGGGGTGAAGACCGGCAGGCCCATGGCCTCGGCAAAGGCCTGCACCGGCGACGGCGTCAGCTGCTGGCCCCGGCCGCGCGGACGCGGCGGCTGGGAATAGACGGCCACGATCTCGTGCCCGGCGGCGATCAGCTCAGCCAGCGACGGCACGGCGAAGTCGGGAGTTCCCATGAAGGCAAGACGCATGGCCGGGGTGTGCCCCAGCCTCCTCCGATGGGCAAGCGCTGTCCAAGGGCCATGACGCCGCCGTCCGATAGGGATATGCGAATGGCATGACCCAGACTGATCTCGATCGCTATCGCCCCAATGTCGGGGTGGTCCTGTTCAATGCCCATGGCCAGGCCTGGTACGGCCTGCGCGCGGGGACGACCGGCGACTGGCAGTTTCCTCAGGGCGGCGTCGACAAGGGCGAGGATCTGGAGATCGCGGCCCGGCGCGAACTGTATGAGGAGACCGGCGTGCGCTCTGTCGAAATCCTGGGTCGGACCGAGGGCTGGATCACCTATGACTTTCCGCCCGACTATGGCGGGTCGAAGGCGGCGCGAGGCTTCGCGGGCCAGAAGCAGGTCTGGTTTGCCATGCGGTTCACCGGCGACGAGGCCGAGATCGATCTGGCGGCTCATGGCGAGGTGGAGTTCGACGCCTGGCGGTGGGGCCCGCTGGCCGAGGCCTGCGACCTGATTGTGCCGTTCAAGCGCGCGGCCTATGCACAGGTTGTGGCGGCGTTCGAGCGGTTCAGTCGGCCGGACTGACCGGTGCGGTCCAGGTCAAACGAAGGGTCGTGACCTTGGCCGGGTCCTGATCCAGCAGGATCTGCCAGCGCATTACTGCTTCACCCCGATCAGCCATGCCGCGAATGCGATCGTTCAGGCCGGGCGTAGGCCCTGAGGGCCGGTCGCGGATGTTCCACGTCAGACCCTGCGCCTCGGCCGAGGCCTTCAGCGCCCGGTCGACGGCCAGCAGCCGCGTCTGGTCTCCGGTAATGACGACCTGGCACTCTGGGCGATCCGTCGTCGGCGGGCTCAGGAACATCCAGGCCTCCTGCGCCGGATAGCGATGCTCGCCTGTGGAGGTTTCTATGCCTAGGGGGACCGCAGCCTCAGCCCGGTCACGCAGCGGCGTGTCGGGTGACAGCGGGCACAGGGTGGTGATGGCGCGCACCACCAGATCGGCCTCGCCCTGCGGGTCCATTGAGGGTTGCGCCCAGGGTTCGGGCAGGGGTGCCGGGGCCGGCAAGGGCTGGCAGGCGCAGGGCACAGACGGCGTCGCGCAGGCGGCGAGTGCCACAACGGTTAGCAGGATCAGTGGGCGCATCGCCAGGTCCATTCGGTTCGCGGTCAAGCTGACGCGAACCGATCAGGCTGGCAAGCCGCCGATATCTGACAGTGGGTCGCCGATCAGGCGGCGGCGACCTCGCTGGCGGCCTCGGCCAGGATGGTCAGGCCGGCGGGGGTGACGTCGGCGAAACCGCCGCGCACGCTGAACACACGACGCGAGCTGCCGTCGATCACCGTGACCGCGCCTTCGCGCAGGGCGGTCATGAAGGGGGCGTGCGCCGCCAGGACGCCGAAATCGCCTTCGACGCCCGGGGCATCGACCTGGTCGACCAGACCGGCAAAGATCTCGCGCTCAGGCGAGACGAGGGAGAAGTGGAGTTTTCCGGCCATGGGTCAGTCTCTGTTCTGGTCGAGCGCGGCCTGAACCGCCGCTCGGGTCTGGTCGTCGCAGTCGCCTTGCGACCGAAAGGATCTAAGCGCCTGTTCCTGCACATAACCGTGCATGCCGCCGACCAGGGCTGAGGTTCGCACGGCCATGCCCGGTCTGGACATCCAGTCCTGCATCATCGGCAGATAGCTTTGCCGGTTCCAGTCGAGGCCGCAGTGTTCGCCCATCGCGCTGATGACGGCTGTCGCGGCGATCGCCGCTGCCTCATCGTCGGTCACAGGCGGGTTCGCCAACTCTTCGGCCGTTGCCGCCGCGCAAGGGACAGCGTCGCACTGGAAGCTCGAGATGTTGGCGAAGATCACGTCGCGGGCTTCCACGCCGACTTCGCGGATCACATCAGCGTCCTGAGCCTGTGCGGCCATGGCGCACAGCGAGGCGGCCGCCACCGTTGCGATGACGACCGCCGCTTTCATCAGGCTGCGTCCGCAGCCAGTTTCTGGGCCTTCTCGACGGCTTCCTCGATGGCGCCGACCATGTAGAAGGCGGCTTCCGGCAGGTGGTCGTATTCACCGGCCACGATGCCCTTGAACGAGCGGATCGTGTCTTCCAGGCTGACGAACTTGCCCGGCGAGTTGGTGAACTGTTCGGCCACGAAGAAGGGCTGCGACAGGAAGCGGCTGATCTTGCGGGCGCGGCTGACGACCAGCTTGTCGTCTTCCGACAGCTCGTCCATGCCGAGGATGGCGATGATGTCCTTCAGCGCCTTGTACTGCTGCAGCACTTCCTGAACCGAGCGGGCGACGTTGTAGTGCTCTTCGCCGATGATCAGCGGGTCCATGATCCGCGAGGTGGAGTCCAGCGGATCCACGGCGGGGAAGATCGCCTGGGCGGCGATGTCGCGGCTCAGAACGGTACGGGCGTCCAGGTGGGCGAAGGAGGCGGCCGGGGCCGGGTCGGTCAGGTCGTCGGCGGGAACGTAGATGGCCTGGATCGAGGTGATCGAGCCCTTCTTGGTGGAGGTGATCCGCTCCTGCAGATTGCCCATCTCGGTCGCCAGGGTTGGCTGATAGCCCACCGCCGACGGGATACGGCCCAGCAGAGCCGACATTTCCGAACCGGCCTGGGTGAAGCGGAAGATGTTGTCGACGAACAGCAGGACGTCCTTGCCCTCTTCGTCACGGAAATATTCGGCCTGGGCCAGGCCGGTCAGGGCGACGCGGGCACGGGCACCGGGGGGCTCGTTCATCTGGCCATAGACCAGGGCGCATTTCGAGCCTTCGGTCGAGCCACCGTTCTTGGTCGGGTCCACGTTGACGTTGGACTCGATCATCTCGTGATACAGGTCGTTGCCCTCGCGGGTGCGCTCACCCACGCCGGCCAGAACCGAATAACCGCCATAGGCCTTGGCGATGTTGTTGATCAGTTCCTGCATGGTGACGGTCTTGCCGACGCCAGCGCCGCCGAACAGGCCGGTCTTGCCGCCCTTGGTATAGGGGCACATCAGGTCGATGACCTTGATCCCGGTGACCAGGATTTCCGACGAGGTCGACTGTTCCTCGAAGCTGGGGGCCTCGCGGTGGATCGGGCGATACATCGTCGTCTTGATCGGGCCCTGTTCGTCGATCGGCTGGCCGACGACGTTCATGATACGGCCCAGGGTGCCGGGGCCGACGGGGGCCTGAATGGACGAGCCGGTGTCCGTCACAGCCTGGCCGCGGGTCAGGCCCTCGGTGGTGTCCATGGCGATGGTGCGGACCATGTTCTCACCCAGGTGCTGGGCGACTTCCAGAACCAGGGTGAAGGGCTCGCCCGTCTTCTGGTCGACGTTCTGGGTGTGCAGGGCGTTCAGGATCGCCGGCAGGTGACCTTCGAACTCCACGTCCACGACGGCGCCGATGACCTGGGCGATCTTGCCCACGCCGGTTCCGGCCACAATGGCGGTGTTGCCCGTGGCGGCGGCGGCAGGAGCGGCGGGAGCCTTGGGCTTCCGGGCGGCGGGCTTTTTGGCGACGGTGTCGGTCATCGGGTGCGGTCCGTTTATCGTGTGTCTGTCAGCAATCGGAGGATCAGAGCGCTTCCGCGCCGGCGATGATCTCGATCAGTTCGGTGGTGATCTGGGCCTGGCGCTTCCGGTTGTACTGCAGGGTCAGGCTGTTGATGAGGTCGCCCGCGTTGCGGGTGGCATTGTCCATGGCGCCCATCTGGGCCCCGAAGAAGCTGGCCTGGTTCTCATACAGGGCGGCCAGGATCTGGGTCGTGATGTTGCGCGGCAGCAGGGTCTCGAGGATTTCCTCTTCCGAGGGCTCGTATTCGTAAACCGCGCCGTTCAGATCGATCGGGGCTGCATCGCCATCGACGACGGCGGGGATCAGCTGGCGCGGCGTCGGCACCTGCGAGATCACCGACTGGAAGCGGCTGTAGAACAGGGTCACGACGTCGGCGTTGCCGGCCTCGAACTCCTCGGCCACCAGGGCGGCGATCGGCTCGGCGGCGGCCATGCCGATGACCTTGTGGTCGCTCAGCTCGAAGGTGCGGATGATCCGGTCGCCATAGATGCGAACCAGGCCGTCGCGAACCTTGCGGCCGACCGCGATGATGCGGACGTCCTTGCCCTGGTTGATCAGGCTGTTGATCCGCTCCTTGGCGGCGCGGATCACATTGCTGTTGAAGCCGCCGGCCAGCCCCTTGTCACCCGTGGCGACGATGACGAGGTGCTTCTGGTCAGAGCCGGTGCCGGCCAGCAGGCGCGGCGCACCGTCGCCCGACACGCCCGCCGCCAGATTGGCGATGACGGCGGCCATCTTGCGGGCATAGGGGCGGGCGCTCTCGGCCTGATCCTGGGCGCGCTTCAGCTTGGCCGCGGCGACCATGTTCAGGGCCTTCGTGATCTTCTGCGTGGATTTCACGCTTCCGATCCGATTGCGCATTTCCTTGAGGCTGGCCATCCGGCGTTACTCTCTCAGCTTTCCGGGGCTCAGGCGAAGGTCTTGGCGAAGGCTTCGATGGCGGCCTTCAGCTCGGCTTCCAGCTCCTTGGACAGGGCCTTCTGCGTGCGGATACCTTCCAGGATGCCGGCGTGGTTGGAGTGCATCCGGGCCAGCAGTTCGCTTTCGAAGCGGCCGATGTCCGACACGGCGATGGCGTCCAGATAGCCGCGCGTACCGGCATAGATGGACACGACCTGCTCTTCGACGGTCAGGGGCGAATACTGCGGCTGCTTCAGCAGCTCGGTCAGGCGGGCACCGCGGGCCAGCAGCTTCTGGGTCGAGACGTCCAGGTCCGAGCCGAACTTGGCGAAGGCGGCCATTTCCCGATACTGGGCCAGCTCGCCCTTGATCGAACCGGCGACCTGTTTCATCGCCTTGATCTGGGCAGAGGAGCCCACGCGCGACACCGAGATGCCGACGTTCACGGCGGGGCGGATGCCCTGATAGAACAGGTCCGATTCCAGGAAGATCTGGCCGTCGGTGATCGAAATCACGTTCGTCGGAATATAGGCCGACACGTCGTTGGCCTGGGTCTCGATCAGCGGCAGGGCGGTCATGGAGCCCGAACCGTTGTCCTCGTTCAGCTTGGCCGAACGCTCCAGCAGGCGGCTGTGCAGATAGAAGACGTCGCCCGGATAGGCTTCGCGGCCCGGCGGACGGCGCAGCAGCAGGGACATCTGACGATAGGCCACTGCCTGCTTGGACAGGTCGTCATAGACGATCAGGGCGTGCATGCCGTTGTCGCGGAAGAACTCGCCCATGGCGGTGCCGGCGAACGGAGCCAGGAACTGCAGCGGCGCCGGCTCGGAGGCCGTCGAGGCCACGACGATGGTGTAGTCCAGGGCGCCGCGCTCTTCGAGCGTCTTGACGATCTGGGCCACGGTCGAGCGCTTCTGACCGATGGCGACATAGATGCAGTACAGCTTGTCGCTTTCGCTGGTGGCGGCGGCGTTGGTGCTCTTCTGGTTCAGGATGGTGTCGATGGCGACGGCGGTCTTGCCGACCTGACGGTCACCGATGATCAGCTCGCGCTGGCCGCGGCCGACCGGGATCAGGGTGTCGATCGCCTTCAGGCCGGTCTGCATCGGCTCGTGAACCGACTTGCGGGGAATGATGCCGGGAGCCTTGACGTCCACGCGGCGGCGCTCGGTCGAAACGATGGGGCCCTTGCCGTCGATCGGCTCGCCCAGCGGATTGACGACGCGACCCAGCAGACCCTTGCCGACCGGCACGTCCACGATCTCGCCCAGACGGCGGACCTCGTCGCCCTCGGCGATCTGACGGTCTTCGCCGAAGATCACGGCCCCGACGTTGTCGCGCTCCAGGTTCAGGGCCATGCCCTTCACACCGGCTTTCGGGAATTCGATCATCTCGCCGGCCTGGACGTTATCCAGACCGTGGATGCGGGCGATGCCGTCACCGACCGACAGGACCTGTCCGACGTCGCTGACATCGGCTTCCACGCCGAAGTTGGCGATCTGCGACTTGAGGATGGCCGAAATCTCGGCGGCGCGGATGTCCATGGTCTGGCTCTCTGGCTTTCGTCTTCAGTGCGGGCTTGCGATCGGCCCGGCAGTCAATCGGATAATGCGGTTAGGCGTCAGGCCCGTTTCAGGAAGCCCGTTTCAGGGCGAACTTCATCTGGTCCAGCTTGGTCTTCAGCGAGGCGTCGAACAGGCGCGAGCCCACCTTCACCTTCAGCCCGCCCAACAGGCCGGCGTCCACGCGGGTGGTCATCTCGGGCGTCTTGCCCAGGGCCTGGGTCAGGGCGGTCTTGATGGCGGCGGTCTGTTTGGCGTCCAGCGGCGCGGCCGAGATCACCTCGGCGGCAACAACGCCGGTGTGGCGGGCGTACAGGGCGTCGAACCCGGCGATCACCGCCGTCAGATCGCGCGCACGGCCGTTCTGCGCCAGCAGGCCCAGGACATTGCGGGTGGTGTCGGCGAAACCGGCCTTGGCGGCAATCGCCTGCAGCCCACGACCCTTGTCGTCGTTCGAAATGACGGGCGAGGTAGCCAGACGGCGCAGGTCCGCACTCTCACCCCAAGCCGTCCGAAGCGAGTTCAGATCGGCGCGCACGGCGTCGAGCTTGCCCGTTTCCAAGGCCAGGTCGAATAGGGCCTGTGCATAGCGCCCACCGACTTCGGTCGTCCTGTAATCGTCAGCCACGTATCATGTCCGCGCGTGTTAGCGTTCGGGTTCAAGACCGGCCGCAGGTTCGCGCCGATCCAAAGGCTTGATATGCTTCGAGAAAGCACGCCAAGGACGCTCCTTGCGAAGCGCCCTCTGGCAAAGCCGGGCGCCTGATACCACGGGGTCCGTCCCCCCGCAACCGACGGAAAGCCTGCCACATGACCGCATTGCCGCAGGGCCCCGCGAGCCTGTAAAGCAAACGCATAGTCAAACTGACGTCAGGACCCCCTCCCTCATGCTCGACAGCATAATCCCTCTTTTCTCCGATCCCGCCGCCTGGGCGGCTCTGGTGACCCTGGTGGTCATGGAGGTCGTGCTGGGTATCGACAATCTGATCTTCATCTCGATCCTGTCGAACAAACTGCCTGAGCATCAGCGTCAGCGCGTCCGCCGCATCGGCATCGGCCTGGCCCTGATCATGCGTCTGGCCCTGCTGTCGATCATCGCCTGGCTTGTCGGCCTCGTTCAGCCGGTCTTTTCGGTCATGGGCAATGAGTTCTCCTGGAAGGACCTGATCCTGATCGCCGGCGGCCTGTTCCTGGTCTGGAAGGCGACCAAGGAAATCCACCACACGGTCGATCCCACCCCGACGCACGACGTGCTGGACAAGAAAGACGTGGTCATCTCCAACGCCGGCGCAGCGATCTTCCAGATCATCCTGCTGGATCTGGTCTTCTCGATCGATTCCATCCTGACGGCCGTCGGCATGACCGAACACCTGCCCATCATGGTCGTGGCCGTGCTGGCCGCCGTTACCGTCATGCTGCTGGCCGCCGATCCTCTGGCCAACTTCATCAACAAGAACCCGACCGTGGTCATGCTGGCCCTGGGCTTCCTGATCATGATCGGCATGGTCCTGATCGCCGACGGCTTCGGCTATCATGTGCCCAAGGGCTATATCTATGCCGCCATGGCCTTCTCGGCCGGGGTCGAGGCGCTGAACATGCTTAGCCGCTCCTCGGCTTCCAAGAAGGAGAAGGCCGAACGGGCCCGTGCGGTCGCCAACGAAGCCGAGGCTCGCGCCCAGGCGGCCGAGGCAGAGGCCGCCGCCGACACCGGCCGCTGATCGAAGGCCGCCGATCGGATACAGAAAAGCCGCCCTCGGTTCCCCGGGGGCGGCTCTTTCAATTCGGCACGGCCTTCAGCCTTTCAGGCGAGACTCAAACAGGGCCAGCAGCTTGTTCCAGCCGTCGGCCGCATCGGCAGGCCGATAGCTGTCGCGATAGTCGGCGTGGAAGCCGTGGGGCGCGTCGTCATAGACATCGATCCTGCTGTCGGTCCGGCCGGCACGCGCCAGGGCCGCGCGCATGGCCTCGACGCTGGTCAGGGGAATGCCCTGATCGGCCTCGCCGTACAGGCCCAGCACCGGGCATTTCAGATCAGCGGCCAGATCGACGGGCCAGGGCTGACCAGCCGAAACCTGGGCCGGTGACGCTTCGGCGGAGGGGGCCAGGCGTCCGTACCAGGCCACCCCGGCGTCGATGGCCGCAAACCGGGCGGCCGCCTGCCACACCACCTTGCCACCCCAGCAGAAGCCGGTGATGCCGAACCGATCGCCCCTGGCCCACAACTGGCCCGAAGCCCAGTCCATCGCAGCGGAGATGTCGCCCATCACCTGCTCATAACTGGCGGCACCGACGATCGCCTGGATGCGGCTCATTTCCGAAAAGGGCAGGGGGGCCGGATCCTCGACGCGCACAAAGAAAGCGGGCGCGATGGCGGCATAGCCTGCCTTGGCCAACCGACGGCACACGTCGCGGATATAGTCATGCACGCCGAAAATCTCGGACGCGACGATCACGACAGGATAGGGGCCGTCGCCTTCGGGCCGGGCGACATAGGCCGGCAGGGCGAACTCGTCGGGGGCCGGCAGGGTCACGTCCTCGACGACCAGTCCCTGCGTATCCGTGACGACAGGCTTGGCGTCCTGGGCCAGACCTGCGGGGGCATAGCCCATGAAGAACAGGCCGCCCAGGCCGGCCGTGGCCAGGGTCCGGCGGCTGAAATGGAAGTCGTCGGGCGTCGGGCCTTCGGGTCGGATCAGCCGGGTCATCGCAAGCCTCGCTTCTATAAAAAAGGGGGTGGGGGACAGTGGCCTCAAGCGGCCGTATCCGTCGAGTCCCGATTGCGTGGGGCTAGCCGGCCCGCCGCAGGGTAAGGTTGATCCGCCCCCCGCCAGGTACCAGCCGGGAGGAGCCGCCGATGATCCGGTCGATGCCGTGCCGCGCCAGCCGGGCAGGGCCGGTCAGGGCGCAGACGTCTCCGGACGACAGTCGGATCGTGCGGGTTGAGCCCCCGTTCGGCGGGCCAATCCGAAACATGGCCGTATCCCCCAGCGAGACCGACAGGACAGGGGCTTTCAGGTCGGCTTCATCACGATCCTGATGCAGGCCCATCTTCGCGCCATCTCGGTACAGATTGACCAGACAGGCGTCCGGCGGCTCGGCCCAGCCACTCAGCGCGTGCCAGAGTTCCAGCAGTTGTGGCGGGATCGGCGGCCAGGCCAAACCGGTCACTGGGTGGGTCGGCTGATAGCGATAGCCCGCCCGGTCCGACACCCAGCCCAGCGGGCCCAGATTCGTCATCCGCACCGAGAACGGACGCCCGCCAGGCGTCGACGGCGCATACAGGGGCGCGACCTCGATGGCGCTCAGGACGGCTTCCACCAGTTCGGCCTGGCAGTCAGGCCCCAGCCGACCGGGCCAAAGCCGAAAGCCGTCCAGTCCCGTATCAATCTCGGTGGCGTTCCCCATTCGGATCATATCGGGACGGGTCGAGCCCAGCGAAAGGCCGCGCGGATTCGCCTCACCCCCGATGGCGCCTGGAAGCCGTGGGGTCGCGGGCCCAAATCTGCTAGTCAGTCTTCCATGGTGAACCGCCTTTCCCGTTTTCTGATGGCCGCCCTGCTGGCGTCGCTGATCGCGGCGGTCTGTACGTGGGGCCTGTCGCTCTTCTGGGTGGCGATTGGCGGCGGGTCCATGACCCTGCACGGGTGGATCGCCATGGGGCTGGGCGTGCTCGGAACCGTCGGCCTGGCATGGGGTCTGATGGCCCTGGCGTTCCGCTCGCACCGCGAGGGATGGGACGACCGCGTCGACAACCGGCTGGACCCCGGGCGCGACGATCACGGCCGCTGAGGCGTCGGCGCCCCGGAAGGGTGCCCTCCATGCTCAAGATGTCTTGACCGGAACCCCGTCGCGCGGTCCTTAGCGGCCATCTCTCGATGGAGCTCCCCATGCGCCTGATCCTGTCTGCATTCGCGACCCTGGCCCTGCTGTCCGCCTGTTCCGCGGCCGAGGACACGCCGCCGGCCACCGATGTCGGTCCTGCACCGATGATGCTGGGCGAACTGGACCTGAACCAGCCTTTCCATGCCCTGGGGACCGAGCCGTTCTGGGGCATTCAGGTGACGCGCGAAAACATCGTCTATGAAGGCGTCGATCGGGCCCAGCAGCGGACGCGCAATCCGGGCGTCGTCGTTCAGGGCAGCACCGCGACCTATACCGCCACGACGGACCAGGGGAATGCGCTGGAGATCACCCTGACGGCCACCGACTGTTCGGACGGCATGAGCGACCGGGTCTATCCGGTCACGGCGCGCGTGCGACTGGGCGAAGAAACGCTTCTTGGTTGCGCCGCCTCGGTCATGGCCATGTCCGAGCACGAAGGCCAGGACGCCGGAAGGATCGTGGAGACGAAGCCGGCCCAGCCCTGATCGATTTTCACTCGCCCTCACGTCGCGCCGGGACTATGCCCTGACCGGGTGAACCTGCGCTCGCCCGCCTTCGTCATCCTGTTTTCCGTCAGCCTGATCGCGGCCGGCGGAAACATGGCCCTGCAGTCGGTCCTGCCGGCGATTGGCCGCGAGTTCGGCCTGGCCGACACCCTGGTGGCGGGGGCCTTTGCCATCTCGGCCCTGATGTGGACCCTGACGTCGCCGTTCTGGGCGCGGATGTCGGATCGACTGGGGCGCAAGCGGGTCATGATGATCGGCCTGGGCGGCTTCATCGGATCGATGGCCGGGTTCGGCCTGGCGGCCACCGCCGGGCTGGAAGGGTGGCTGGGTGCCGCCGTCGCCTTCACGCTCATGGCCGTGGCGCGAACCCTTTATGGCCTGTTCGGCTCGGCCGCCCCGATCGCGTCCCAGGCCTATGTCGCCGACCGGACGTCCAGCGAGGAGCGGACCCAGGCCATGTCCCTGCTGGCCTCGGCCCAGGGTCTGGGCACGGTGATCGGGCCGGCGCTGGCGCCGTTCTTCGTCCTGCCTATCGTCGGCCTGGCCGGGCCCATGTATGCCTTCGCCGCCTTCGGTGCCGCGATCCTGTGGGTGGTGTGGCGGCGTCTGCCGTCCGGGGATGTCGTCCGCACGCCCAGCCCCAGCGGACGCATGACGTCGGAAGCGGGCAAGGGCCTGTGGCGCGATCCGCGCGTGCGCGACTATCTGCTTTATGGCCTGATGATCACCGGGGCCCAGGCGATCAACATCTCGGTCCTGGGCTTCCACATCATCGATGAGATGGCGGTCGGCGGTATGGCCGCCAGCCAGGCCCAGCCCTTTATCGGCGTGGCCATGCTGGCCGGCGCCGCGGCGACCCTGATGGTGCAGTGGGGCCTGATCCCCATGCTGCGCCTGCAGCCGGCCGACCTGATGCGGTGGGGAGCGGGCCTGGCCCTGGCGGGCAATCTGATGAGCGTTGTCGCTCCCGGCTATTTCGGGGTGGTCGTCGCCTATGCGGTGGTCTCGATGGGCGTCGGCTTCGCCCGGCCGGGCTTTACCGCCGGATCCTCCCTGGCCGTCGGTCCGCATGAGCAGGGGGCTGTGGCGGGACTGATGATGTCCCTGGCCGGCCTCAGTTTTCTGGGACCCCCCGTGATCGGCGTCGCCTTGTACGAATGGTCCGAACCGGCACCGTTTGTGGCCAACAGCCTGCTGCTGGCGGTCGCCGTGGCGGTTTGTTTCTTCAGCGCGCCGCTGCGACGGGGTCCGCCCGACCTGCCCGAGCGCGACGAGACCCCCTCCAAGAGCACCCCCCCTGCCTCCCAGCCGGGGCCCGAGGGAAACAGCTGAGCCGGTCCCGGCGCTTTTCATGGGCCCCCGGCTGTGCGAAATCGCACCGATGCAAACTGCTCGTGTAGAAAAGCGTGTCGGCATCCGGGCCACTTCGGACCGGATCTGGGAAATCATCTCCGATTTGTCGGGCTGGGATCGCTGGAACCCCTATGAGACGGCGGTCGAGGGGACCATCGCCTTCGGCGGGACGATCGCCCTGACTGAGGCCCTGCCCGGCCTGCCCGAGCGCCGCGTGGCCGGCCGGATCGGTGACTGGCAGCCCTACGCCCAGCTGGTCTGGACCGAGAAGCGCGGATTCCTGTTCAGCATGATCCGCTATGTCGAGATCGAGGAGCTGGAGCCCGGCAGCTGCATCGTCGCCAATGGCGCGACCTTCCTGGGTCTTCGCGGCGAACTGTTCCACGACAAGCACCGCAAGGCCATCCGCGCCGCCTATGGCGAGATCGGCGAGAACCTGCGCGTTCTGGCGGAAGGCTAGGCCTCGAGCATTCAGCCGCCCTTGGCCAGGGTGTCCTGAATGTTGATGATCGCCGGTCCCAGGATCACGACGAACAGCACCGGCAGAAAGAAGACGATCATCGGCACTGTCAGCTTGGCGGGCAGGGCCGCGGCCTTCTTCTCGGCCGCCGACAGGCGCATGTCGCGGTTTTCCTTGGCCATGACGCGCAGGGCCGTGCCCAGCGGCGTGCCATAGGTCTCGGCCTGGGTCATGGCGGTGGCTACTGACTTGACCCCGGGATGGTTGGTTCGCTTGGCCAGGTTGTCATAGGCCATGCGCCGATCGGGCAGATAGCTGAGCTCGGCCGACAGCAGAGACAGTTCCTCGGCCAGGTCGATGGAGGACCCGCCGATCTCCTGGCTGACCTTATGGATGGCCGCCTCGATGGACATGCCTGCCTCGACGCAGATCAGCAGCAGGTCCAGCGCATCCGGAAACGCCTGCATGATCGACTGGCGGCGCTTGGAGATCCGGTTGGCCAGATAGATGTTCGGCGCATAGAACCCGATGGTGGCCAGCACCATGACGCCGGCGATCCGCATCATCACCGTCAGGCCGAAATCGTTCAGCACAAACAGATACAGAATGCCGAACGCCATGAAGATGAAGGGCGAGGCGAACCGGAAGAAATAGAAGGTGGTCAGCGGCCGCGGTCCGCGGAACCCGGCCTGGGCCATCTTCTCGGCGACCTTGGGGTCCTCCAGCATCTTCATCAGGTTCAGCTGGTCGACGATCCGCTTCTTGAAGCCGTCGTCGCTGTGCCGCAGGCCGCCCGGATTGGCCATGGCCTGGCGCGAGCGGCGCTTCAACTCGTCGCGGCGCGTGGCCACCGACTTCATTCGCTGTTCCAGACCGGCTCCGCCCTGCATCGATTGCAGCAGGGTGAAGACCGTCGCGAAGACGGCGATCGCCACGCCCACGCTCAGCAGGTTCTGGGGATCGGTGAAGAAACGGATGATGTCCGACATGGTCGCGTCCTCAGAACTTGAAGGAGATCATCTTCTTCATCACGAAGATCCCGGCCGCCATCCAGCAGGCCGAACCCAGCAGCATGAACTGGCCGCGCATGTCGGTGAACAGCAGCATCATGTAGGCCGGGGTCGTGATGAAGACGAGGCCCATGACCACGGGCGGAAGCGAGCCGATGATGCCGGCCGAGGCGGTGGCTTCGGAGGCCAAGGCCTTGATCTTCTCGCCCATCATGCGGCGGGCCCGCAGCACGGTAGTCAGGTTGCCCAGGGCCTCGGCCAGATTGCCGCCGGTCTTCTGCTGAATGGCGATGACGATGGTGAAGAACTTCAGTTCCGGCGTCGGCATCCGCTCGTACATCTTGTCCAAAGCCTGAGACAGGGTCAGGCCGACACCGAGCCCCTCCACCAGGCGCTGGAACTCCGGCCCCAAGGGGGCGGGGCTTTCGCGGGCGATGATCTTGAAACAGTCGTGGACCGGCAGGCCGGACTTGATGCCGCGCACGATGACATCGACCGCATTGGCAAATTCGGCCGAGAACTTCTTCATCCGGCTCTTGCCGATGAAACCCACGATCCAGCGCGGCAGGCCCAGGCCGAACACCAGCCCCAGCCCCAGGGCCAGGAACAGGTTCAGTCCGAACAGCAGGGCCAGCAGCAAGGCCGTGATCCCGGCCCCCGCGCTGATGATATAGAAGGTCCTGACCGACAGGCTGAGGCCGGCGTGCTTCAGCTTGGCCCCCATGGTCATGCGGGCCTTGCGCTCGCGGCGCTCGGCATCCTGCAGCTGAAGCATGATCTGCTTGCGGCGCGCCTCGGGCGTATTGGTCGCAGCGGTCGCCTTGCGCGATCCGGTCTGGGTCTTGGCGCCGCCAAAGCTTTGGGCGCGTTTCAGGGCCTGTGTCGAGGAATCGTCTCCGCCGACGAAGACCCAGCCCAGGCTGGCGATGATGACAAAGCCCAGGACGGCCGCAAGTATGGGCAACATATCCGCTACTCCGCCGCGTCGAGGGCTTCGGCCAACTCGCGCTCCAGACCGTAGTAGCGGGCACGGTCCCAGAACCGGGGCCGGGCGATGCCGGTCGAACGGTGGCGGCCGATGATCTTGCCGTTTTCGTCCTCACCCGTGATCTCATAGACGAACAGGTCCTGGGTCACGATCACATCGCCTTCGAGCCCGACGACCTCGGTGATGTGGGTGATACGGCGCGAGCCGTCGCGCAGTCGGGCGGCCTGGATGATGACGTCAACCGAGCCGGTGATCATCTCGCGGATCGTCTTGGACGGCAGGCCGTATCCGCCCATGGTGATCATGGACTCCATCCGGCTGATGGCTTCGCGCGGGCTGTTGGCGTGCAGCGTGCCCATCGAGCCGTCGTGACCCGTGTTCATGGCCTGCAAAAGGTCGAAGGCCTCGGGCCCGCGCACCTCGCCGACAATGATGCGTTCCGGCCGCATCCGCAGACAGTTCTTCACCAGGTCACGCATGGTGATCTGGCCCTGGCCTTCCAGGTTCGGCGGCCGGGTTTCCAGGCGGACCACGTGCGGCTGCTGCAGCTGAAGTTCGGCCGCATCCTCGCAGGTGATGACGCGCTCGGTCGGGTCGATGAAGGCGGTCAGGGTGTTCAGCAGGGTCGTCTTGCCCGAGCCCGTACCGCCCGAGATGACCACATTGCATCGGCAGGCCCCGATGACGCCCAGGACGCGGGCTCCCTCCGGGCTGATGGAGGCATACTCCACCAGGTTCTTCATCGTCAGCTTGTCGCGCTTGAACTTCCGGATCGTCAGGGTCGCGCCGTCAATGGCCAGGGGCGGGGCGATGACGTTGACGCGGCTGCCGTCGGGCAGGCGGGCGTCGCAGATGGGGCTGCTTTCGTCCACGCGTCGGCCGACCTGCGACACGATCCGCTGACAGATGTTCATCAGCTGGGTGTTGTCGCGGAACCGGACATTGGTCAGCTGGACCTTGCCGCCGACCTCGATGAACACCCGGCTGGCGCCATTGACCATGATGTCGGCGATGTCGTCGCGCGCCAGCAGTGGCTCCAGCGGGCCATAACCCAGGACGTCATTGACGATGTCCTGGACCAGATGCTCCTGCTCGGCCACCGACATGGAGACGTTCTTGATCGCCACCAGTTCGGCGACGATGTCGCGGATTTCCTCGGACGCGGCCTTGGTGTCCAGCTGCGCCAGCTGGGCCAGGTCAATGGTGTTCATCAGCGCGTTGAAGATGGTCGTCTTCGTCGCGTGGTAGTAGTCGCTCTGTTCACGGACGATCTCGGTGATCGCCTGAGCCTTCTTCAGCTGGTCGAGGCCAGGGGTCGCGCGCGGACCGGCTCCGGTGCCGGGCGCGGCGGCCGGGGCAGCGGCGGGGCGGGGCGTCGGCCTTGCCGGGCGATTGGCCAGGGCGTCCAAACGGTCTGGGCCATTGGCGGCCGGCTGGGGACGCGGCGCAGCGGCAGGGGCGGAGGCGACCGGGCCGAAATCGTCGACCGGATCGTCCATGCCAAACGCAAAGGGTTCAGCCTGCACGCCATGGCCGACCTGCGGTGCCGGAGCCGGGGCCGGCTGCGGGCGAGGGGCTATGGCGATGCTGCCGGGCTGGCCTGTGCGTTTTCCGAACACGTCGCGGCTCAGCGCTTCTTGAACAGCGAGCCGAAGAGCGAGCTGCCCCCCTCCTTGCTGCCCGAGGCCTTGGCCGCCTTACCCTTCGGGCCGGCGACGGCAGGCAGTTCGCGGCGTGACACGATCTGGGCCAGGGTCTGGAAGGCGTCACCCGTCTTGGACTTGCCGCCCATGTCCAGGATCATCTGGCCGTTGTTGGCGGCCGCCCCGAAAAGCTTCGCATCGAACGGAATGGTCAGGCTGGGGTGGACGCCAAGAGCCGCGCCAAAGTCCTTGGACGGAATCTCGGGCCGTCCCGGCACACCGACCTGGTTCAGAACCAGGCGTGGCGGCGCGTCGTTGGGCCGACCCTGGCGGATCAGGTCGATCATGTTCTTGGCGTTGCGAAGGCTGGCCAGATCGGGCGTGGCCACGATCACCACCTCATCCGCCGCGATCAGTGTGCGGCGCATCCAGCCGGACCACAGATGCGGCAGGTCCAGCACCACGAAGGGTGCGGTCGAGCGGATGCGGGTCGTGACTTCTTCAAAGGCTTCGGGGCTGACGTCCCAGTCGGTGTCCAGGGTCGCCGGAGCCGCAAACAGGCTCAGCTTGTCGGTGCAGCGGACCATCATCCGGTCCAGCAGGACGGGGTCCAGCCGGTCGGGCTGGCTGAGGGCATCGGCCACGCCGTTCAGCGGGTCCTGGTTGAAGTCCAGCCCCGCCGTGCCGAAGGGCAGGTCATAGTCGACGATGACCGTATTGGCCCCGATCCGCTCGCTCATGGCATAGGCGGTGTTGTGGGCCACGACCGATGCGCCCGCCCCTCCGCGCGCGCCGACGAAGGCGATGGAACGTCCGACGAAGGGCTGGTCCGGGTCGTTGAACAGGCCGCCGATGGCCGAAATCAGCTGCAGCGGCTGCAGGGGGGCGACCAGGTATTCGCTGACGCCGCGCCGCATCAGTTCGCGGAACAGCAGGATGTCGTTTGTGGCCCCAATGACTACGACCTTGGTGCCTGCGTCGCAGACCTCGGCCAGCTGATCGACCTCCCACAGCAGGGTCTCGGGGTCCTTCAGGCATTCGACCACGATCAGAGGCGGTGTCGGTTCATGCTGATAGGTGTCGACGGCCGCGGCCACACCGCCGATGCGGATCTGGGTCGTGGCGCGCGACAGGCGGCGGTCCTGGCCCGCACGCTCGGCGGCGGCCAGAGTGTCCTGGCGTTCGGCAAAGACATGGATGGCGATGCGCGGCACCGACACCTCGCCGATGCTCGCTCCCATGTGGGCGGGCGGATTGAAGGCGGCACTGGCCGCTGCGGCCAGTTCACCCACGGGGTTGAAGGCGGCGGGCAGAGTGGATGGCGCCATGGGCGGCGCGGCCATTGCTGGCGCGGCCATGGGGGCCGGGACCGGGCCGGCACCGGCTGGGGCGGTGAACTGCAGCGGCGGGCGCATGGGGGCCGCAGCCGCCTCCTGCCCGGGGAAGGGGGCGACAGGGTCCTGACCATAGCTCATGTCGAGGTCGAACTCGTCCTCGAAGCCGTCAGTGGGGCGTTGGGCGAAGGCGCTGCTCATGAAACGCTATTCCACCGCCCTGGAGATGCGGCCCTCGACCAGTTGTTCCTGGGCCCCGGAACTGCGCTGTCCGCGCCGATAGTTGTCGAACACCACGGCGGCCCGTCCGGTCTCGGCGGGCGTCATGGCGCGCGGCTGGACGATGTCGCGCGGGTTGTCGATCTGGGCCGCCATATTGGCCGTGACCGCACAACCGAAGCCGGGGGCCGTCTCATTGGTGAAGCCGCCGGACATGTTGCCGCGCTGGCTCGCACAGTTGGGGATATAGGCCGTCAAGGTCTCGAACCCGACCAGAATGGGCGCGCGGGGGTCCGGTGCCTCATAGGCCACGACCTGGATACGATCGCCGGGCACGCCCGCCGCCTCGAGCGCCGCCTTGACGCCCCAGGTCCGCTCGGCCGAGACCGGATCACCACCGGACGGGCCCTGAACCACCACCACACCGGCGCCCGACGTGAAGTACCGCCGCGCCAGATCGACCACTGCCGACTGCTGATTGCCGGACAGGCCGCTTTCGTGGACCGCCAGGGCGATGCGGTCCAGGCCCGGTTCCACCTGCAGCGAATAGCGCGACAGGGGCGTCAGGGGCCGCAGGGCCTGATCCTGAAAGGTCGAGCAGGCCGACAAGGCCAGGGCCGAGACGGCAGCGGCCAAGGCGGCATGGCGAGCGTGGGTCTGAAGCACGAGCGTCCTCATTCGATCACATAGCCCACCGGACCGTGCCACTGGCTGGACGGGGCGGGGGCTCCCGGTTGCGACGGGCGGCCATAGGCCTGGGTCAGCTGGCCGAACAGCATGGTCTGGGCGTCATTGGCGATGTGCAGACCGTCGGCCGGCGTCTGCATCTGACCCGGCGAGGTCGGGGAGACGATATAAGCCTCGACGATGATCACCAGTTCGGTCTCGCCCGACAGGAAGTCGCGCGACCGGAACAGCGCCCCCAGCACCGGCAAACTGCCGATGCCCGGCAGTTCGTCGATGTTCTGGCGCGTATCTTCGCGCAGCATGCCTGCGATCATCAGCGACCCGCCCGAGGGCAGTTCCACCGTCGTCGATGAGCGGCGCACGGCCAGGGCCGGGATGACCAGGGCGTTGTCGCTGGTCCCGCCCAGGGTGAAGGCGCCGTTGGTGGTCAGTTCCGACACCTCGGTCGACAGCTGCAGCGAAATCCGTCCCTGCGACAGTACGATCGGCCGGAAAGCCAGGCGCACGCCATAAGGCTTGAACTCGATCAGGATATTGCCGCGGTCATCGCGGCCGACCGGCACGGGGAACTCACCGCCCGCCAGGAATTCGGCGCTTTCGCCGCTGACTGCGGTCTGGTTGGGCTCGGCCAGGATCCGCACCAGGCCCGCCCGCTCAAAGGCGCGCAGAGTGCCGGTGACGCCCTCGCCGTCATTATTGCTGTCGGTATACTGCAGGAAGCCGCCGCCCAGCTGGCTGCCCGAAACGGCAAAGGTCGCCCCGGTCGAGATCTGCACCCCGTCACCGATGGTATCCAGCACCGCATTGACGTCGAAGCCCAGCTGTTTGACCGCAGTGCGCTGCACCTCGATCACCCGGGCACGGACCATGACCTGGTCTGAGCCGGAGATGGTCATCATGTTCAGCACCTTTTCCGGTGCGGAGACGAAGGCGCGGGCCACCTGGGTGGCGCGGTCGGCCTCGGCCGGGCTGGACACCTGGCCGGTCAGGATGATGCTGTCGTTGACGGCCTCGGCGCGGACATTGCTGTCCGGCATGACGCGGCTGAGCGTGTCCTGAAGCGCGGAGACACCGGCATCCACCCGTACCCGCAGGGCCAGGATGGTGCGTCCCGAGGCATCCAGGAAGATGGCGTCGGTCTCGCCGGGGGCCAGGCCGATGATCGTGATACGGCGCGGCGAATGCAGCATGGCCTCGGCCACCGCGGGATTGGACACGATGACGTCGCGGGCGTCCGCAGGCAGATCGACCGCAAAGGATGAGCCGCGCGGCAGATTGATCAGCCGCGCCTCGCCCCCGGCCGAAACGGCCGCGCGGGTCTGAGCCTGAGCGGGCAGGGGCGACACGGCCGCGCCGGTGGCGACGGCGATGGCGGCCAGAGACAGAAGGGCGAAACGGGTCATTGCACCACCACCGTCTGGGCTTCTCCGCCGCGATAGACGCGCACGGCGGTGGTCTGGGTCTGGCGTTGCGGGGCGACGCGGCCGGACGGGCCGCCGGTGTCGGCATAGGAGCGCAGCACCAGCGACAACTCACCCTCCGACTTGGCCAGGGCCAGGGCTTCGGCATCGCCGGGGCTGACCTCCAGGGTGGCGGTCGCGCCGATGACGGTCTGTTCGTCGTCTCCAGCCCGGGTCGACTGGTCGATGGCCAGGACCTTGACGTTCTGCATGACGGTATTGGACGAGAATTTCGCGCGGCTGGAATCGGGTCCGGCTGCATCGACCAGACGCAGTTCGCGCGTCAGCAGCACATCGACCCGGTCGCCCGGCAGGATGAAGCCCCCGGCGGCGGTCTCGACCGTGACGCGGATGGCCATGGCCCGCATGCCCGGCTCCAGATAGGCGGCCATATAGCCGCTGTCCCCGGCGCGAACGATCTTACGGCCGACGATCGGCTCTCCGGCCAGGATGGTCTCGCGCACGACCGATCCGACGTAGTCGGCTTTTGCACCGCCAGTGGCCATGTTGGTGGCAGCGCGCGCCACAGTGGCGACGGCACCCTTGGGCTTGGGCGCATCGGCCGGCTGTTCCTCGCCGCCCTCGACCGGGATGGGCACCGACCCATCGGTGATGAAGGCAGGATTGACCTCGGATACGGGCCAGTCCTTCCAGTCCATGTCGGCATCGGTCAGGCGCTGGCCGGGTTCCAGATCGCGCGCGGCGACCAGGACCTTGGCCATCGGCACCGAAGGGGCAGGGGCAGCGGCCGCGATGGCCGTGGGCTCACCGGACGACGACCCCATGGCGCGCACGACCAGAGCCAGGCCGATGGCCGAGACGGCAGCGATACAGATGACGGCGATACGGGCGGGCTTCATCGACGGTCTCCGGCGGGCTGGACCGGACTCGGATTCGGTCCTTTGTATGCCTGCCGTTAACGACCATGGCCTGTGCGGGTTAACGCGCTCCTAAATCCGTCCCGGATCAGGACTCTCCGCCGCGCCGGGCGCTCAGATTCCAGCGGCGAAACGCATGACCAAGGGCGAGGCCGGATAGGCCATCAGCACCCCCGCCGCGATGGCGACGCCATAGGGAATATCGCCCTTCGGCTCCAGCAGATGGGCCACCCAGCCGGGGGCCCCGGCGACATAGGGCTGGGCCCGGGCCCGCGCGATGACCAGGAAAACGCAGAAGACCCCGCCCATCAGGCCGGTCCACAGGATGAACATGCCCGACCCCGACAGGCCCAGCCACAGACAGGCGGCGGCCATCAGCTTGGCATCGCCCCCGCCGATCAACCGCAGGCCGAACAGGCCGATGCCGACCGCCAGCGCGGCGACGCAAACGCCCAGATGCACGGCCACCTCGCCCAGCGGCAATCCGGCGGCAAAGGCGGCGGGAAAGAACCCCAGGACGACCAGGCCCGAAATCCAGTTCGGTATGGTCATGCTGGTCAGATCCTTCAGTCCGGCCACGATGACCAGGGCAGGCAGGATGGCGAGCAGGGCAAGGGTCACAGTCTCCATGACCCCTTGTGTATCCGGCTGGCGTTAAGGACGGGTTGCCTGTCGTCCTGTGCCGGCGACGGTCAGATCAGTGCGCGGCTCGCGTCCTGCGGGGCGACACGCCCGGAAGCAGGGTCTTGATGAAGAAAAAGACGGCAATCACCACCGCATAGCCCAGGAACAGCGCCAGGGCCGTCATCCAGAACTGCCCCGTCATGATGTCGGGCAGCACAAAGGCCCCGCCATCCAGGACGGGCCGCATCACGCCGACCAGAATATGGGCCAGGGTCGCCCCTGCGGCCGTGCCCCACAGCGACCGCCACGTCGGCATCATCAGGGCGGCAATCAGGGCGATGATCAGCCCTGTGACCTGATTGACGCCGTCGAACCCGCCCTGGGCGAGGGCAAACAACCCCATCAAGAAGGTGCCGATCTGATCGATCAGGGTTTCCATGCCGTCTCTCTATGATCCGCAACCGCCGAGCGTGGCTGCAACGTCAGGGTTAACGCCGGTATGCGGGAATGGCTCCGCCGGTATGGGGAACCCGGGCGGGAAGGATCGCGTTTGCAGCGACATCAGGATTATGTCGCAAAAGAGTCAGTTGGCGAGAGGCCGTATCTCGTGCACACTCGCGGCAGTTAACGGACTGGGAAGGGACCGTTGATGCGTTTGTCGGCTCTCGCCGCCAGTATTGGTGTGATGACAGTGTGTGCCGGATCGGCCGCTGCGCAGACCTCATTTGGGGCCAGCAGCGGTTTGGGCTGGACCGACTCCAGCAGTCCGATCACCGCCCGCCTGAATAGCCAGGCCAGTTTCATCCCCGCCACCGACCGCACCTATGGCCCCGCCGGCCCGGCGCGTGCCGATGTTCAGAGCTTCGCCTCGGCCGATGATTCCCTGTCGCCGTGGGTGGCAACCTCGCGAGACGTCTGGACCTCGACAGATACCCATTCCGACAGGTTCCGAGTGCGTTCTGCCGGCCCCCTGCGTCGCCTGGACGGTGCGCCAGTGCCGACCGGCCCAAGTGACACCCTGGGCGTGCAGGCCGAGGATTACGACGTTTCCTTCGTGCGCGGCTGGCCGACGGTGGTGGGCTATACGCCTTCGGGGCTGGAGGTAAGCGTGACCCCGCACGCCGGGTTCGGCGTCGGCAACCGGGGTGGATCGGCTGAGGCCGGGGCCACGGTTCGCATCGGCCGCGACCTGGACAAGCTGGTGCCCGAAGGTCAGGACGCCTTTGGCGAGCGGGGCCGCTGGTACATCTATGCCGCCGGATCAGGGCGGGCCGTCGGCTATAATTTCGCGCGCAACCGCGATGGCGACTATGCCCGCTCGGGCTACAGCCACGACAGCGGCGTGTTTCTGGGCGATGCCCAACTGGGCGTGGCCTGGCGGCGCGGCGATATGCAAAGCTCGTTCGGCGTCATCTATCGCGAGATCGAGCCTGAAGGCGTGCATGTCGGCAGCCGCAGCGGCATCGACACCGACGTCAGCGAAGGCCTGATTGCCTTCCAACTGTCCATCAAACCCGAATAGGCTGTCCAGGCCGCGCCCAGGCAAGCCTCCGGCCGGTAGCGCCCCAAACCGCGCTCAAGCAGGCCGGCCGGTAGCGCCCTAGAATGTCCGGGCTACGCCTTCACGTCGGTCGTCCGCAGCCCCGTCCCAGGACCAGCCGTCCTGACCTTGCCTCCAGATGCCGCCGTGCAGGCCAGAGTTCTCGGAAGCATTGGGGCGCAGGGTTATTCCCGCCTCTGCCAAGCCCTGGCGGACAGCGGGGCTAAACCGGTCCGTATCGGCACCAAAACCGCCGCCGCGTGCGACCAGATTGGGCAGATCGAAAGCCGCCTGCAGCGGCAGGCCCCAGTCCAGGGCGGCGATGATCGCCTTGGCATTATAGGCCAGAATCGAGGTTCCGCCGGGCGAGCCCAGCGCCCCCACCAGGTGCCCGTCCTGATCCAGAATGATGACCGGTGCCATAGACGACCGCGGTCGTTTGCCCGCAGCCACCGCATTGGCTGCCGCGCCCCCGTCCGGCCTGAGCGGCTGGAAGGAGAAGTCGGTCAGCTGATTATTCAGGAAAAATCCGCCCGATATCCGCCCCGAACCGAACACGCTTTCCACCGTCGTCGTCATGCTGACTGCATTGCCTTCGGCGTCCACCACGACGAAATGCGAGGTTCCGGCCGGCTCGTTGGTCGCATCCGGCGCCCTGAACACGCCGCCCGGCGGAGTGCCCGCCTCGGCTGCCCCGGTCAGGCCGGAGGCCAGAGCCGCACGGCCCGCGACATAGTCCTCGTCCAGCAGGCCCTGAACCGGGACCCCGACAAAGGCCGGATCCCCAACATAGCGATCACGGTCGGCATACATCAGCCGCTGCAGCTGGGAGAAACTGGTCCAGGCGGCCGCATCCTCGGCTCCGCCCAGAATCGTCGGCGTGTGCTCAGCCATGGCCAGAAGTTGCAGGATCGCGACCCCGCTGGACGGCGGCGGCGGCACGCAAATGACGTGGATGCGATAGGGGCGGCACAGCGCTCCCCGCTCGATCGGACGATAGGCCGCCATGTCCGCCGTGGTCAGACCCCCCGGTCGAGGCGCCTCGCCCACGGTGCTCACGATCCCTTCGGCGATCGGACCGGTGTAGAAGGCCTGCGCACCTCCTTGGGCGATCGCAGCCACCGTGTCGGCATAGGCCGGGTTACGCAGAACATCCCCCGCGACATAGCGGCGACCGTCCGGCTTGGTGAAATAGGCCTCGGCCCAGCGGGTTCGGGCCTGACCTCGCTCCAGGGCGATCATCCCTGCCAGGCGGGGGCTGACGATGAAGCCTTCCCGCCCCAGGCGTTCGGCTTCCCCGAACAATTCGCTCCAGGCCAGCTTGCCGTGGGCTCCGTGCGCCATGCCCAGCATGGCCACCACGCCGGGCACGCCCGTCGATCGCCCCGACAGGACCGCGTCCATGAAGCCGAGCGGCCTGCCGTCCTCGTAGAACAGTTCGGGCGTGGCGGCGGCCGGAGCGGTTTCACGCCCGTCATAGGCCGTGACTTCACCCGAGGCGGCGTCGAACACCATCATGAAGGCCCCGCCGCCCAGGCCGGACGACTGCGGCTCCACCAGCCCCAGCACCGCCTGGATCGCCACGGCCGCATCCACCGCCGAACCCCCTTTTCGCAAGACCTGCATGCCCGCCTCGACAGCCAGCGGATTGGCGGCGGACACAAACGGCCCCACAGCCCGAGGTGCCACGGGCGCAGCCGCGGGGACCTGTATCGCCGGCTCGGATCCGTCGCCCAGGGCTTGGCATCCCCCCAGGCCGACCAGGGCAGCCAGGGCCAGCGCTGCCAGCGGGCCCTTGGGTGTCGATAGGGTCGAGATCATAGGCAGCTCCGCACAGACCGTCCTGACCTAGGCCCCAGAGCCTGTTTCGCCAAGGCCTGACCCCTTTCGGGCAGTGCCGAAGCCGACATCCCCCAAATCTTGCGCACAACGGCTTGCACGCCCCGGCCCGACCCGCTAAAGACCCGCCCTCGCCGTTCGCGGCCGTGCGCACCCGTAGCTCAGCTGGATAGAGCACCAGACTACGAATCTGGGGGTCAGGAGTTCGAATCTCTTCGGGTGCGCCATTTTCTTCTTATATTTGAATAGATAAAGATGCGGCGAGTCACGTCGCGTCGCATGCTCGTCTGTAACGGGCCGGATCGTTTCGCATCCAGCCTTTTGAATCGCTTCAATAATAGCAGAAAGAGAGTCTGAGGCTCTCTGGCCCGCTCATCGACCCCATGCCGCGGTCCGCTTCGGTCCCACTGTTTTAGCGGGTGGCGTCCTCCGTGGCGGGCGGCCTCACTCTGCCAGGCAGCCCTTGCCGGCCTACGCGCGCCTTTACGCTCCCCTTATGCGGCGACCACGAACCCGAATGGCGGCCTTACGCCCTCCGGTGGTCTGTTTCCAACGAGACGCGAGAGCCCCGTTGATCTCGATCGCGCTGTTACGCGGAAGCGCGCGACAGGCTGGCGCGTCGCTGGATGTCTGGCTGGAGGTGTCGGCATGGCCGATCTGATTTTTCTGGCGATCGGCGGCGGGGCGTTTGTCGTCTTCGCCGTTCTCGCTGCTGTCCTGAAGCGGGTGTGACGATGCTGGTCGCCATACTCTGGGGCGTCGGCGCGGTCGTCGTCGCCGTCTACATGGTCGCGGCGCTCTTGCGCCCCGAGCGGTTCTAGGGAGCCGCAGCCATGAACATTCAAGGATGGGCGGAGATCGCCCTGACGATCGGTCTGGCCGCCCTGATCGGCTGGCCGATCGGCCTCTACATGTCGCGCGTCTGGAACGGCGAGCGGACCTGGCTCGACCCGGTGATGAAGCCGATCGAAGGCCTGTTCTATCGTGCCGCCGGGGTGAACCCGGCGCACGACCAGGGTTGGCTCGGCTATGCCGGCGCCCTGCTGGCGTTCAACGCGGCGGGGTTCTTCCTGCTCTATGCGCTGCTGCGGTTCCAGAACGTCCTGCCGATCAATCCGCAGGGCTTCGCCGGCCTGTCGCCCGACTTGGCGTTTAATGTCGCCGTCAGCTTCGTCACCAACACCAACTGGCAGTCCTACGGCGGCGAGACGACGATGTCGCACTTCAGCCAGATGGCGGGGCTGACCGCTCAGAACTTCCTCTCCGCCGCGACCGGTGCCGCTATCGCGGCGGCCCTGGCGCGGGCCTTCGTCGCCAATCGCGGCGAGGGGGTCGGCAACTTCTGGGCCGACATGACGCGGACGACGCTCTGGGTGCTTCTGCCCCTGTCGGTGGTCCTCGCGATCGTCCTGGGCGGTCTGGGCGTCACCCAGACGCTGGACGCCTCCGCGACCGCGACGGGACTGGAGGGCGGATCGCAGACGCTGTCGCTGGCGCCCACCGCCAGCCAGCTGGCGATCAAGCAGCTCGGCATCAACGGCGGCGGCATCTTCAACGTCAACTCGGCGCATCCGTTCGAGAACCCGACGCCGCTGACCAATCTGATCACCGCCATCTCGATCAATGTGCTCGGCTGGGCCGCCTTCTTCGCCTTCGGCCGCTGCGTGCTGGCGAAGAAGGATGTGCGGGCACTCGCCGTCGCGGCCCTGGTCCTGCTCAGCCTCTCGGGGGCGGCGATGTATGCGATCGAGACCCAGCCCGCGCCGGCGCTCGTTGCGGCCGGGATCGACGCCTCGGCCAATATGGAAGGCAAGGAAGTTCGCTTCGGGGTCCCGGCATCTGTCGCCTGGGCGACCATGACCACCGGCGCCTCCAACGGCTCGGTCAACTCCATGCACGCCAGCTACATGCCGCTGGGCGGCGGGCTGCAGATGTTCCTGATGCAACTCGGTGAAATCCTGCCGGGTGGGGTAGGCTCGGGGATCGCCGTCATGGTGGTCATGGCCCTGCTCTCGGTCTTTATCGCCGGGCTGATGGTGGGTCGCACGCCTGAATACCTCGGCAAGAAGGTGGAGGCGCGCGAGGTCCAATACGCCATGGTGGCGGTCCTGGTCCTGCCTCTGGCCATTCTCGGCTTCTCGGCCGTGGCGGCGGTTCTTCCGACGGCGCTGGAAGGTCTGCTGAACGACGGTCCGCACGGCCTGTCGGAAATCCTCTACGGCTATACCTCGGCGGCCGCCAACAACGGCTCGGCCTTCGCCGGCCTGACCGCCAACTCGCCGTGGTGGAACACGACCCAGGGCCTGGGCATGCTGATGGGCCGGTTCGTGCCCGCCATCGCCGTGCTGGCCATCGCCGGCAGCCTCGTCGTCAAGCCCAAGCTGGCCCCGAGCACCGGCACTCTGCCGACCCACGGGCCGCTGTTCATCGGGCTGATGGTCGGCGTCATCCTCATCCTCGGCGGGTTGCAGTTCTTCCCCGCCCTCGCCCTTGGCCCCCTCGTCGAGCATTTCCAGATGCTCGCCGTCGTGGCCGGGCTCTGATCGGACCCCTGACATGACTTTCGCAAACCCCGAACTGCCGGGCGAGCCTGCTCGAGCCGCGCCTCTTGCGGGGGGCCTGTCCGGTCCCCTGCTGGGTCGCGCGCTCGGCGACGCCTTCGTCAAGCTGGATCCCCGCCGCCTGCTGCGGAACCCGGTGATCTTCACCACCTGGATCGTGGCCCTGCTGGCGACGGGCTCGGCCATCGCCGCCATTGTCTCCGGCGAGGCCGCCGGCTTCGCCCTCCAACTGGCGGTCTGGCTGTGGGCGACCGTTCTGTTCGCCAACATCGCCGAAAGCGTCGCCGAAGGGCGGGGTAAGGCGGCGGCGGACTCGCTGCGGGCTACCCGCGTCACCACCAAGGCCAAGCTGATCGTCGATCCGGCCACCAGCCTGACGGTCCCGACCCCGGCCGGAGAGCTTCAGGTGGGCTCGGTCGTCCTGGTCGAGGCCGGGGACGTCATCCCCTCTGACGGCGAGATCATCGAAGGCATCGCCTCGGTCAACGAGGCTGCGATCACCGGGGAGAGCGCGCCCGTGATCCGTGAAAGCGGCGGCGACCGCTCGGCGGTCACCGGCGGCACCACCGTGGTGTCGGACTGGATCAAGGTGCGCATCACTTCGGCGCCGGGCTCGACCTTCCTCGACCGCATGATTTCCATGGTCGAGGGTGCCAACCGCCGGAAGACGCCGAACGAACTGGCGCTGTCCGTGCTGCTCGCGGGCCTGACCCTGGTGTTCCTGATCGCGGTGGTGACGTTGGTGGGGCTGGGCGCATATTCCGGCATCACGCTGGATCCGATTGTGCTGGGCGCCCTGTTCATCACCCTGATCCCGACAACCATCGGGGGGCTCCTTTCGGCCGTCGGCATCGCCGGGATGGACCGGTTGCTGAAGGTCAATGTTCTGGCCACCTCGGGTCGCGCGGTCGAGGCCGCCGGCGACGTCGACACTCTGCTGCTCGACAAGACCGGCACCATCACCTTCGGCAACCGCATGGCGACCGAGGTGATCCATGTCCCCGGCGTTCGCCCCGAGGCCGCCTTGCGCGCCGCCGTCATGGCCTCCCTCGCCGACGAGACGCCCGAGGGCCGTTCGATCATCGAGCTGGGCCGCAACGCCGCTCTGTCCGCTGATCTGCCCGAAGGCGCCAGGGCCATCCCGTTCTCGGCGACGACCCGGCAGTCGGGCGTAGATGCGGACGGCAAGTCCTGGCGGAAGGGCGCGGTCGACGCCGTGCTCCGGTCGCTGAACCTGGAGGAGAAGGACGCCCCGGCCGAGTTCCGTCAGGAGGTGGACCGCATCGCCCGCTCCGGCGGAACGCCGCTGGCCGTGGTCGAGGACGGCGTTCTCGTCGGCGTCATCCACCTGAAGGACGTGATCAAGCCCGGCATGAAGCAGCGGTTCGCCGACCTGCGCCGCATGGGCCTGCGCACCGTCATGATCACCGGCGACAACCCGGTCACCGCCGCCGCCATCGCTTCTGAAGCGGGGGTCGACGACTACCTCGCCGAGGCTACGCCCGAGGACAAGATGCGCCTCATCAAGGCCGAACAGGCCAAGGGCCGGCTGGTCGCGATGTGCGGGGACGGCGCCAACGACGCCCCCGCGCTGGCCCAGGCCGACGTCGGCGTGGCCATGCAGACCGGCGCCCAGGCCGCCCGCGAGGCCGGCAACATGGTCGACCTCGACAGCGACCCGACCAAGGTCATCGAGATCGTCGAGGTCGGCAAACAGCTGCTGATCACGCGCGGCGCCCTGACGACCTTCTCGATCGCAAACGACGTGGCGAAGTATTTTGCCATCATCCCGGCGATGTTCGTGGTCGCCCTGCCGGCGCTCGGCGCGCTCAACGTCATGGGGCTGCACAGCCCCGAGAGCGCCATCCTGTCGGCGGTGATCTTCAACGCCCTGGTGATCGTCGCCCTGATCCCGCTGGCCCTGCGCGGGGTCAAATACCGCGCCATCGGGGCCGGGGCGCTGCTGTCCCGCAACCTGCTGATCTACGGCCTCGGCGGCCTGATCGCCCCGTTCGTCGGCATCAAACTCATCGACGTCGTCATCTCCGGCCTTGGCCTGGCGTGACCTCTTCCAATCACAGAGTGATTTCCATGACACGCAAACCCCGCTTCAAGGCCGCTGGCCGTAACGATCTCTGGTTCGCCGGCGCCTGTCTGGTCGCTCTGGTCGTCTGGGGCATCGCCTCCGAGGCCGACGCCCAGACCGTCGCCGAACCCTCCAGCCCTTCGATCGCCTGGAATGTCGCCGCCAGTTCCGACTACGTCTTCCGAGGCGTCAGCCAGACCGAGGAGGACGCCGCGATCTCGGGCGGCGTCGATCTGGCCAGCGGAACCTTCTACGCCGGCGCCTGGGCCTCCAACGTCGCCTTCCCCGGCGATCCGGACACCAACGCCGAGGTCGATGTCTACGCCGGCATCCGTCCCGAGTTCGCGGGTTGGGTCTGGGACTTTGGCGCGGTCGGCTATTTCTACACCGGCCAGCCCGACGGCGCCGACTACGACTATGTGGAAGTGAAGGCTGCGGCCTCGCGCGCCATCGGTTCGGCCACCATCGGCGCCGCCGTCTACTGGTCGCCCGACTTCTTTGGCGCCGCCGAGGATGAGGCGACCTATTTCGAGGCCAGCGCCACCTTCTCGCCGGCCGACAGATGGACGGTCTCTGGCGCCGTGGGACGCCAGTTCCTGTCCTCGGACTTCGACTACACGACTTGGAACCTGGGCGTGGCCCGGCAGCTGACCGACAACCTCGCTCTCGACGTCCGCTATCACGACACCGACGAGCACCCCTTCGGCGACATCTACGGCAGCCGCGCCGTGGCCTCGCTGAAGGCGGCCTTCTAGAGGACGACGCCCATGCTCCGCCAACTCCGTCCCGCGATCGTCATGATCGCCCTTTTCACCCTCCTGCTCGGCGTGGCCTATCCGTTGGCCATCACCGGCGTCGCCCAGGTCGCCTTCCCGTCACAGGCCGACGGCAGCCTGATCCGCGACGCCCAGGGTCGGGTGGTCGGCTCGGCCCTCATCGGCCAGCCGTTCGCCGAGGCGCGCTATCTGCACCCGCGCCCCTCGGCCGCCGGAGACGGCTATGACGCCTCGGCCTCCTCGGGGTCGAACCTGGGCCCGCTCAACACAGACCTGGCCGAGCGCATCAAGACCGACGCCGCCGCCGTCCGGGCCGACACGGGCGCGACGGTCATCCCTGCCGACGCCGTGACCACCTCGGCCTCGGGCCTCGACCCCCACATCTCTCCGGCTTACGCTCGGCTTCAGGCGGCGCGCGTGGCGCAGGCGAGAAGGGTGGATGTGCGCGTGGTGCAGCAGGTGATCGACGCCAACACCGAGGGTGCCCTGCTCGGCTTCATCGGCCAGCCGCGCGTCAACGTGCTGCTGACCAACCGGGCGCTCGACGCCCGCTTCCCCGCGGCGACCTGACTTGCCTGCCGCACCGCCCGGTCCCGAGCCCTCGCCGGTCGATCTGACGCGACCGAAACGCGGGCGGCTTAAGGTGTTCCTCGGCATGTCGCCGGGGGTCGGCAAGACCTATGAAATGCTGCGCGCCGCCCGACGCCGAAAGGCCGAGGGCGGCGACGTCGTTGTCGGGGTCGTCGAGACCCATGGCCGACGCGAGACCGAAAGCCTGCTGCGCGGGATGGAGGTGATGCCGAGGGCCCCGATCGACTACAAGGGCCGCGCCCTGATGGAGTTCGATATCGACGCGGCCCTAACGCGCAAGCCCGACCTGCTGCTCGTCGATGAATATGCCCACTCCAACGTCCCCGGCTCGCGCCACCCCAAACGCTGGCAGGATGTTGAGGAGGTTCTATCCGCCGGCATCGACGTCTGGACCACGCTGAACGTTCAGCATCTGGAGAGTCTGTCCGACGTGGTGCTGCGTATCACGGGCGTGCGGCAGCGCGAGGCCGTGCCCGACAGCGCCCTGAGCGGCGCCGACGACATCGAGGTTGTTGACATCACCCCCGACGAACTGCGCAAGCGCCTTGCCGAGGGCAAGGTCTATGTGCCCGAGACCGCGCGCATCGCTTCGGAGAATTTCTTCAAGGTCGAGAACCTGACCGCCCTGCGCGAGATGGCGCTGCGGCGGGCGGCCCAGACCATTGACGACCAGTTGCTGGCGACCCTGCGGGAGCGGGGCGTCGAGGGACCTTGGGCGGCGGGAGAGCGCATCTTGGTCCTGGTCGGCGGCGATCCGATCGCTTCGTCTCTGGTTCGCGCCGGTCGACGGCTTTCCGACATGACCATGGACGCGCCCTGGACCGTCGCGCATGTCGAACGCCCCAATCAACCGGTGTCGAAGCCCGAAGGCCGCGCGAGAGTCAGCGAGGCCTTCGCACTGGCCGAGCAACTGGGCGGACGCACGGTCGTCCTGACCGGTGACGACGTCGTCGGCACGGTGATGGACTACGCCGATCGCAACAATGTCACCCAGATCGTGATCGCCAAGGGCCGGGACAGTCGCATCAGCGAGGTTCTGGGCCGATCGCTGGCGGCTGAACTGTTGCGTTCGGCTCGAGGCGTCGCCCTGCACATCGTCACCGAGCCGGGCAACGTCCCCGTGGACCGCCCGGCCAGGATCGCTGGCATCCAGCAGCCCGGGCACTGGCGGGGCTATGCGGTCGGCGCGGCCTTCATCGGCGCCGCCACGGCCCTCGCCTATGCGCTCGACCGGGTGTTCGAGCGGGTCGATCTGGGCGTCCTATACCTGTCCGCCGTTCTGGCCGCCGGGGTCCTTTATGGCCTGAGACCGGCGCTTGCGGCGGCGACGGTCGCCTTCCTGACCTACAACTTCCTGTTCCTGGAGCCACGCTACACCTTCCTGATCGGGTCCCCGACGGACATCCTGACCCTGATCGTGTTCTGGGCGGTGGCTTCGGTCACCGGCGGGTTGGCGGGCCGGGTCCGCGACCAGGCCCGACGGGCTCAACGGCGCGCCTCCGCCGTCTCGGCCCTGCTCGCCGCCAGCCAGGCCCTGGCCGATGCCGAGGATCGCCTGGAGACCGCCCAGGTGCTCGCCGAACAGACCGCCGCCGCAGCCGGAGCCAAGGCGATCGTCCTCCTGCCCGTCGATGACGAGCTGACGCCCGTGGCGGGCGCGCCGACACTGGACCAGCTGGACGCCGCAACCCTGGCCGCCGCGCGCTGGGCCTGGGAGCGCGGCGAACCGGCGGGTTTCGGCACGGGAACCTTGCCACAGACCGGCTGGACGTTTCGTCCTCTGCAAGGTGTGCGCTCACGCGCCGGCGTTGCGGGCATTGAAGCCCAGGCCCTGGCACCTGGATCGGACGAGGAGCGGCTGGCGCTGGCTCTGCTCGACCAAGGCGCCGTGGCGCTGGAACGGGCGCAACTGGCCGGCGACGCCGTCGAGTCCGAGACCCTGCGTCGCACAGACCGCTTTCGCGGGGCCCTGATGAACTCGGTCAGTCACGATCTGCGCACGCCGCTCTCGACCGTGCTCGGGGCCGCCACCACCCTGATCGACTTTGGCCCGACCCTGAAGCCCGAGGTGCGTAAGGACCTGCTTTTCAGCATCCGCGAGGAGGCCGAGCGCCTCAGCCGCTACGTCGGCGACCTGCTGGACATGACCCGGCTCGAAGGCGGGGCGCTCAATATCAAGGCCGACTGGACCGATGTCCGCGATGTCCTGAACGCGGCCGCCGAGCGTGTCTCGCGCCGGCTCGGCTCCCGCCGACTGACCCGTGACTTTCCCGCTCAACTCAGCATGGTCAGCCTCGACCAGGGGCTGCTGGAGCAGGCGCTGGTCAACATCCTTGAGAATGCCATCGCCTACAGCCCCGATGGCTCCACGATCGAACTGGCCGCCTATGAAGATCGGGGTTCGGTGGTCATCAGCATCGAGGACGAAGGCAAGGGCATCCCCACGGCCGAGCTGGAACGGGTGTTCGACAAATTCCGCCGCATGGACGAGCAACCCGACCGCTCCAAGGGAGCCGGTCTCGGTCTCGCCATCGCCAAGGGGTTCGTCGAGGCCATGAACGGCCGGATCGCCGCCGCCAGCCCGATCGTGGACGACCACGGCACCCGTGTCCTGATCAGCCTGCCCAAGTCCATCGCCACCCATCCGGACCTGCTATAGAGCCCCATGTCGGCCGTCAGACCCCGCATCCTCGTCATCGACGACGAACCGCAAATCCACCGCTTCCTGTCACCCGCGCTGGACGCCGCCGGCTACGAGCCGAAGCGGGCGGACAGCGGTCAGGAAGGCCTGCGCGGTATCGCCCTCTGGAGCCCCGACGCCGTGGTGCTTGACCTTGGCCTTCCCGACATGGACGGCAAGGATGTGCTTGTCCGGGCCCGCGAGTTCTACACCGGGCCGATCATCATCCTGTCCGCCCGTGACCGCGAGGCCGAGAAGATCGAGGCGCTTGACCTCGGCGCCAACGACTATGTCGAAAAGCCCTTCGGCGTCGGCGAACTGCTGGCCCGCATCCGCGCTGGGCTTCGCCAGGCCTCGGTCCCAAAGGCCCACAAAGGACCCATCGTCGTCGGCGACGTGACCATCGATCTGGAACGCCGGCTGGTGACGCGTTCCGGCCAGCCCGTGCGCCTGACCCCCAAAGAATACGACCTGCTCGGCCACCTCGCCCGGCATGCCGGCAAGCTCGTCGGTCACGCCGACCTGCTCACGGCCGTCTGGGGTGCCGCCCATGCCGCCGACACTCAATATCTGCGCGTCGTCATCGGCCAGCTGAGGCACAAGCTGGAAGCCGACCCTGCCCAGCCCCGGCTGATCCTGACCGAACCCGCCGTCGGCTACAGACTTCAGGTCTGAGGCGGGCCAAATACCGTTTCGGAGCATCTGGCAGACACGGCCAGGACCTTCGGCGCGATCTGTAACCCGAGCCGCTGCAGACTTAGCCTGGCATCGGTTGTTACAGTCGAAGTTTCGTAAGCTTTTGAATTTGATCGACTCTTCGCCAGACTGCGAATCTGAGGGTCGGACGTTCGAATCGTTCCGGGCGCGCCATTTATTTCCTGTCGGATTTCACGACAGGTCTTTTTTCGTCAGTAAAGACTAGAGCCGAAGCCCGTTGTAGCGGCTGCCGGGCTTAGGCGTTGAGCGGCAGGATCGGTCATTTGGCGGGGCCAGTTGAAGCGCTCCACCCCGCGGCTGTTTCGCATGCAGCCGAATGCCCCGGACTCCGCTGAAAGGCGTGCCCGTCGTCCGATCAGCAGTCTTCAGAACCGAGTTGAGCCTTGGGCTTAGGCCATACCCTCAACCCCAGGCCGTGGTCGGCCTCTGGCTGAGGGCGTTCGCGATCGCGATCGCCAGGTGCGCCCTGCGATAGGGTTTCTGAATAAACGGCCACCCGGCCTGACGCAGGCGCCCCTGCGAAATGATCTGGTCCTCCGTATAGCCGGAGGTGAACAGCACGCGCAGGTCGGGCCGCAGCAGCCGGCTCCGGTCGGCCAGTTGGCGGCCATTCATCCCGCCCGGCATCTCCACATCCGTGAACAGCAGGTCGATGCTGCCGTCACGGCCGATCATCTGCGTAGCGGTCACGCCGTCGGGCGCCTGGCTGACGGTGTAACCCAGACCCTTCAAATAGTTGGCGACGCTGATGCGGACGGTGTCATCGTCTTCCACGACCAGTATATGCGCGGCGCCTTGCGGCGCAGTCGGGGCCGGCACCGGCGTCTTGCGGTCCGTGGAAGCCGTTGTGCAAGGCAGGTAAATGCTGACCGAGGTCCCGTCATCGGGCCGGGAGACGATCGCCACCTGTCCGCCGGACTGCTGGGCGAAGCCATAGACCATGCTGAGGCCGAGGCCCGAGCCGTCACGGTCGCTCTTGGTCGTGAAGAAGGGCTCGATGGCGCGTTCCAGGACATCCGCCGACATGCCGTGGCCGGTGTCCACAACGGCGATGATGACATAGTCGCCCGGCGCGAGCCGCAGCGCCTCGGCCTCCCTGACACCAAGCTTCGTTGTCCGGGCGGAGAGGGTGATGGTGCCGCCCTGCGGCATGGCGTCCCGGGCGTTCAGGCAAAGATTGAACACCGCCGCTTCCAGTTGGGCGAAGTCGACCCGGCACGTCAGGCGGGCCTTCGCGTCGACGTCCAACGTCACCTGCACCGCGCTGCCCAGGCCCGCCTCGATCAGTCGGTTCATTCCGTTCAGGAGCACGCCGATGTCGACCACTTCCGGCGAGAGCGACTGCCGTTTGGAGAAGGCCAGCAATCTCTTGATCAACTCCGTTCCTCGCTCGGCGGCGCCCAGCACCAGGCCGGCCTGCGCCTTCTGCTCCGCGTCCTGTGACGAGCCGGCGAGAATGGCCTCGGCGGCGATCGTTGAAACGGTCAGCAGATTGTTGAAGTCGTGCGCGATCCCGGCGGTGATACGGCCGAGCGCCTCCATCTTCTAGGCATGGCGGAGCTCACGCTCCTTCTTGAGCTCTTCGGTGACGTCGCGTCCGACGGCATAGATGGCGTTCAACTCGGGCGACTGGACGGCGGACCAGCGCATCTTCACGGCGGTGCCGTCGCGGTGGGTCAGCCGCAACTCCTGCTTCTGGACCGTGGCGTGCGCCGTCGCCCGCTCGAATACCGCAGAGGCCTGGCGACGGTCATCGGCGTGTACAAGCTCGAGAAGGTCGCGCCCCATCAGCTCGTCGGGCGCGTACCCCAGAATGCCATTGCAGCTGGAGCTGATGAGACTGATCCGTCCAGCCTCGCCCAAAGCGCAGATCAGGTCCGGAGAATGCTCCAGGATCGCATTGAGCGTCTGGTTGGCGGTGCGCAGGGCCTTCTTGAGTTCGACGACGTCCGATCCATCGGCGCCCGCTGCGCCATATCCGTCCACCAAACTCACGCCTAGGCCCCCAACCTCTACTCAACAGCTGCGGCTTAGCTTGCTGAAGGTGATTTGGTTCCACAAAAATCTGGCCGGGCAGGCGCATGGCCCCGACGGAGTGCGCCGCTAGTTGGCCTTACGGCGCGCACCGCAACGGCCCCTTCCGGCTCTCAGCGGATCAGGCGTACCACGGCCCCCTCGGCCGCATCGGACTGGCCATTGGCCAGGGCGCGCACGACCTCTGCCGCCTTTTGCAAACCCTGATGCTCGACAATGCGGATCCACGGCGAGACCGGATCGACGACGCGTTCGAAGAAGGCGCGCTGATCGGCAAAAAAGCGCTCATAGAAGGCACGCAGGGTTCCCCGCTCCCGGTGGGCGTCCAGGCAGGTGGCGGCGAAGAAGAATTCGGGCCGAGGGCCGATCAGGTCGGGGTCGTCACCGGGAAAGGCATCACCCTGTGTCGAGCCGACCAGACAGTCATAGGTCAGGTTGGCGCCGAAATGGGCGTGAACCCGTCGCCGCAGCACGGGGTCGCCGGCGAGGTCGAGATAGAGGGTAGGGACGGCGCTCGGCAGGATCTCGATATCGTCATAGCTGTGAACCCCCTGATAGGCCTGCAGGCTTTCGACGAAGGCGCGGTTGCGATTGCCGGTCAGGGCGACCAGCGTGACGTCTTCGCGTGACAGGCACCATGCCGCGCCATAGGCCGTCTTGGACGAGGCGCTGGACACCACGACCTGTTTTGCGCCGAAGAAGGCATGCTCCCGCAGGAAGTCGACCGCCGTGTAGGAGGTGATGAACAGGGGCCGGAACAATGCCTCTGCATTCTCCAGGGCCGCGTCATAGTTGGCGTCGCCCGCACACAGGACATAGCGGTTATAGATGTC